>JAUNBR010000049.1 GCA_030527015.1 Planctomycetia bacterium | reverse complement strand
GAAACCCCTGCGGTACCGGAAGTGGAAGCGCCAGCGGTAACGCCGGAAGCTCCTGTGGCACCGGAAGTGGAAACGCCAGCGGAGTGAGTGGTATATTTTTGTATTTTTAAGGAGTGTCGCGTTTTATTCGTGGCACTCCTTTTTTGTGCAGATGTTTAAAATTTATGTTTGGAAAGCTGATTTCAGAGAGTAAAATTAGGGTGAAAATGGCATTAAGAAAAATGAATGATCCTGGGAAAGAGTCAGAAATAGCAGCGAATGTTTTTGAAGGAAAGGGAGAGGATCCCGAAAAGAATTGGGAGCGCGAAGAACCTTTAGAGGAAGAATATTCGGAAGAGGAAGTTTTATCGTCGGAGGAAAACGTGACCCAGCAGCGAGTGGTGGAGCAGATGGAATCAGGGTGGCGCCTGGATCAATTTTTACCGTATCATTTTTCCGATTATAGCCGGGTATTAATGAGAAATGCGATTATGGAAGGCCGAGTGCGTGTGGATGGAGGAATGGCGAAACCATCTTATCGGCTGAAACCAGGACAGGTGGTGCAGATTATTTTGCCGGAACTTCCACGCCAGGCTCCGGTGCCTGAGCCGATTCATCTGGAAATTTTATATGAGGATGATTGGCTGGTGGCGGTGAATAAACCGCCAGGAATGGTGGCACATCCCGCACGTGGTCACTGGAGTGGGACGCTGGCCAGTGCGTTACAGTACCGTTATGCAGGACAGCTCAGTGCACTGGGTGGGCCGTGCCGTCCGGGAATCGTGCACCGACTGGACAGAGATACATCAGGAGTGATTCTTGTGGCGCGCCATGATGTGGCGCACGCGAAACTCGCAGCCCAGTTCGAAAGCCGGACGATCGAAAAAGAGTATTATGCCATTTCGTATGGAGAGTCGCTGCGTGACAGGGACTGGATCGACGCGCCGATCGGACCCCATACGCACAGCAGAGAAAAGAAAATGGTGCGTTTTGATTCACCGGAAGCACGACCTGCACGAACATTTTATGAAGTGGATGAAAAATTTGATGGATTTACGGCATTTCGCGTTTTTCCGAAAACGGGGCGTACCCATCAGATCCGTCTTCATCTGGCGCATATCGGAAACCCCGTGGCGGGAGACGCACTTTACAGCTCCCATCATCGGATTCTGCTGGCCGAACTGGGCCGGGAACGAAACACGGCCTTATACTCTGAGGAAACAGGTGGTGTGGTGGTTTTAAAACGTCAGGCACTTCATGCGCGGAGAATACGGTTTACGCACCCAAAAACTGGTCAGCAGATGGAAGTGGAAGCTCCCCTGGCGGCGGATATTTCTGAATTTCGTGAACTGTTAAGAAAGTATCGGGCACCGAAATAAACTCATTTTTCGAAAATATTTAATGGAATTTTACAGGAAGGTATATCGTACAGTAAAAACGGCGTTAAAATTAAGGAGATGTATATTTCCGAATTACTGAATGCCTGCCGCTGGGCGAAAGAAAGAAAATTAAAGGAAAAAGGAGATATGTACCTGATGCACTATAAATTTCCATTTTTCCGGTATTTTTGTCGCTGAAAATGCCGGAGTTCAGAGCCGCAGAAAACGAGAATTTAAGTGGAAACCGTATAATTTTAGTGAAAATGCAATTTTTGGGGAGCGGTTTAAATTTTCGGGAGAATTTTGCGTACACGGTAATATTTACATAAAATCATGGCAAAAATAATAAAAATGAAATTTAGAGCGTAAAGCCAAAAAACGGCATCCATATTATAAAAAATTTTGTGAAGCATCCCGCAGATATAACCGATTTCCACGAGTGATAAAAAACGGAGGCTGACGCCGGTAGAGTTTTTTGTGCGCCAGAGCTTCCAGATGGAAATAGGCCAGCTGGCACCGAAGCAGATGAGCATTCCGATTTCGAAAGGACTATTCATAATAAAATGGTTTCCGTGTTTTTTAAAATTTTTTTGATTTTACTTTTTAAAGTTTTCATGTGGCTCTGCACCGGCATTTATACTCATACTATTTTGGATTTCCGCTTTTAAACCGCTGTCGGAACGACACACCACGGCTCCCGTATTCTCGTAAAAACGGAAATTTGAGCAAAATCAGTATAAACATCTCGAAATTCAGTGAAAATGGGGATTTATACGGGTTCTTCTTTAAATTTCCATTTTGTGCAGCTCTAAAAGCAGGTGTTTTCAGCGAAGCAAAAATGCCGGAAAAGTGAAATTTATAGTGTATCGGGGATAAAAAGGTGCCAGTCCGGATGTATTTTAATGACTTTATGGAATATTTAAATCCCCTGGTCTTTTTCTGAAAATATGATTTTTTAAGGAAAAAATTTTTTATGCGAATATTATAGTGCGATAATATAATTTTACTCTGAATTCACTCTGCTTTCTGATATTTTCCTTCGCAAAAGAGTCTGTTTTCATGACAGTATGAAGTGGAAATTTAAAAGTGATATATGATGTACATGGCCGTAACAGGACCGAAATACAAAAATTATTTTTGAAAGTGCGCCAGGTGAAAAAAGATATTTATGGCTTTTTCTGGTAAAAAAGGACGGCATGACTTGAAAATTTTATAAATATATGGTATGAAAGAAATAGTTTTTGTGTTAATTTGTCGCAAAAATGCAAAATTTAATGATTTTTGTACCTGGTGCACTGTAAAAATTCCGATTTACCGACATTTTTGTTTCGCTGATAATGCCTGCTTCCAGAGCCTCATAAAACGAAAATTTAAAATGGAACCAGTATAATTTGGTGTACGGAATATTTATCCTGCTGGCAGTTTTATAGATATTTTGTGCGAAACTTATAAAATATCTGCTGGCAGGGCAGTACAGAATTAAAGTTTAAAATGGAACAGGGATATGTGTCCATCCTGAAAGAGGAAGATGAAAACGTTACGAATTTTAATCGTATTACTCAGCTGGCGATTTTTTCTGGCGGTACCCGTTTTGTTTCCGTGGGGGACGGAAATTTGCGGTGCATTTCAGCTGGTGGAAATTTCACAGGAATCACAGGGAGTTTCAGAATCTCTGGAAACTCGGGCACCGGTGGAATCTGTACAGCCGGTGGAATTTCAAAAAAAACAGGAAGTTAGGCAGAAAACGATTTCTGAGTTTTCCGGACTGGAATATTTGAGTCTGGAATTACCTGACAGCGTTAATTTGGAGATCGGGGAAG
The DNA here is from genome assembly GCA_030527015.1 of Planctomycetia bacterium. GTDB lineage: Bacteria > Planctomycetota > Planctomycetia > Pirellulales > Thermoguttaceae > RGIG3701. Next base: position 31,054 of record JAUNBR010000049.1, on the reverse strand, counting down.
ATGAAATAAGTTGGCAGGAACAGGAAGAAAATGAAGATGAGGAGGAAGAGCCTGTTCCACAGATTCATTCGGCAAAAGATTATTGGTCAAAATATGGTGTTTCTGATTCCGTACGCGAAAGTTTTCAGGACGGTGTTCCGTGGGGAGAGCCAGAGACGTCTGCCTTACTGAGATTTCAGTATTTAATGCAGGATTTTCCTTTGGACTGGCTGGCTGCCTGGAGCCATAAGGGAGAGGAAGTGCAAAATTTTGGAAAACTTTCGAAAGAAGAACGGGATGCACGGCGTTTTGAGATATATCGTATCCAAGGTACGTTTAGGAATCTAAAAGAAGTGACGTACCCTTCAGAAATTTCGCTGCGATTTTCGATAAAAAAATACTGGATCGTGTCGGTGGATCTGAAAAATGGTGGAGAAGGGGTTATTTTTTGCACAAAGATACCAAGAATTTTGCAGAAGGGGGGGGTACAGAATGCTTCGGTGGCGGCATATGCTCTGATCATGAAGGAGGGTGAGCCGTCTCCTTTTCAGAGGGTGTATCTGCTGGCGGACAGACTGGAGTATTTTCCAGATAATTTTCTTGGAAAACAGGGAATGGATTTTGGATTATTTGATGATCTGGACCGTGAAGAACTGGGACCGAAAGAAACGCGTTCCCGGATTCAGGATTTACGATTATCGACACATAATCGAGAATGTTTTTATCAGTTAATGAATACGGTTTCCCGTATTTCGCCGGAAGAAATGAGGGCATTTTGTAAAAAAACGCTGGCGCAGTCACCTGCGGAAAGGTTAACGGAGGATGGACGGTACAGCAGTCCATTTCCATTATTTTTAAGGCCGGTAGACGAAAGGGGGAATTTCTTTTATTTATGTGGCACGGCTAAAAAAATTGAGGCGGTCCGCGTGGAAGATGAGGATATTCGGACGAGATTTGGGATTACCCATTTTTATCAGATTTTTTTGTTCACCCAAGATTCACAGGAAAATCCGATTTTGGTTTTAACTACGAAATTACCGGAGGGAATAGAGCCGGGAAGAGGGGATGAATATCGGGCTGACATGGCCGTGCCCGCATTTTTCTTTAATACATGGGGATATTCCAGTACAGATGCGCAGGGAAAACCTGTAACGCGCTTAACTCCACTTTTAATGGGAGGGATACCGGAGGTTTTACCCACACCAGAACCGATTCGGGCATTTTGGGTGGAGATGATTCTGCTTTTAATAATGATGGGCGGATTATTTTCCCTGGCGATTTATCTGTTTTGCGTCGAGCGCCGAGAAAAAGTTCTCCGAAAAGAATTTCTCACACGAGGAGAATTACCGGAGGGGGAAATTTTTGATGAGTCGAAGATTAACACCACGGGTTATGTGGATTTTCGCACGTGGGCAGAAAATGCATCAGAGGATGGGCAGAAAAAAGAATGATTTAGTTCTGATGCACTATCTGGTTTCATTTTAAATGTTCGTTTTATGCGGCTCTTAAAGCACAGGCATTTTCAGCGAAGCAAAATGCCGGAGAAGCGAAAATTTATAGTGTATCGGATATAAAAATCCCGCTTTCCGTGGCTGCCGACAGACAGGACGGCATTTTTGTTTTGTTAAAAATGCTGGTGTTCATGGCCGGATAAAACGGAAATTTAGAGGAGAAGCAGATTCGTGTAAAATTTTGTAGAAGTAAAGAATGTAAGAGTAAAAGATAAATAATTTTTTGTGTGATTTATAAAAAAGTTGAGGATAAAATGAAGCGAGCGAAGATTTCGATTATAGGTGCGGGAAATGTCGGAGCGACGACAGCTCACTGGTGTGCGGCGGCGGAACTGGGAGATGTGGTTTTACTGGATATTCCACAGGTGGAGGGAATGCCGAAGGGAAAGGCTTTAGATCTTTTTGAGGCTTCACCGATTTTTGGTTTTGACGTGAAAATTACCGGGACGACAGATTATGCAGATACGCAGGGAAGTGATGTGGTGGTGATTACCGCGGGAATCGCGAGAAAACCGGGCATGAGTCGGGATGATCTTCTGAGCACGAATGCGAAAATTGTGGGGTCAGTTGCGGCAGAAGTGGCCAAAAGTAGTCCGGATTCAGTGATTATTGTCGTTAGTAATCCGCTGGACGCGATGACTCAGCGTGTTTTGCAGGTAACGGGTTTTCCTGCGCGGCGTGTATTAGGGCAGGCAGGAGTGCTGGATACGGCCAGATTCCGAGCGTTTATTGCCATGGAGCTGAACTGTAGTGTGGAAGATGTGCAGGCCATGCTTCTGGGTGGTCATGGTGATACCATGGTTCCGCTGGTCAGCTGTGCATCTGTCGGGGGGATTCCTGTGAGTCAGTTAATTGAGGAAGAAAAATTACAGACGATTATTGAGCGCACACGAAAAGGAGGCGCGGAAATTGTGTCTCTGCTGAAAACGGGCAGTGCTTTTTATGCACCCGCGGCGGCCACGGCTCAGATGGTGGAGGCGATTATTCGTGATAAAAAACGGATCGTTCCAGTCGCGGCGTTTTGCGATTCAGAATATGGCGTGGGCGGTTATTACGTGGGAGTTCCTGTAGTGCTGGGCAGTAAGGGTGTGGAGCGGATTCTGGAAGTACAGATGAATGATGAAGAACGGGCGGCTTTCGAAAAGAGTGTTCTTTCCGTAAAAGAATTAGTGACGAGTATGGCCGCTCTCACGGAATGATTCCCTGGAAAATGCAGTGAATTTTGGCTTTTCATGAATTTACACCTGATGCAGTATAAAATTCCGATTTTTTCGGCATTTTGTTTCGCTGAAAAACCTATTTTCGGAACCCCAAAAACGGAAATTAAAAATGGAACCAGTATATCAGGGAAAGCGGAAATTATAATGCATCGAGTATTCATGCTTCAGGTTAAAATATTTTTTGCAGATTCGTAAAAAACTGAAAAAATAGGACGGGCGTATGAAGATCGGGAACATGGAAAAGAGAAAAAAGAAGGGCAGGTAAATGAGTAAGTTACATCTTCATTTTAGGGCGTTCCTGATTATTTTTTTTGTAGGCTATTATTTTTTTGTCGGGTCTATTTTTGTTTTAGGGATGGATGTGGTAATCTGGCGGCCGAGCGAAACGGGAGATGAAATCACGTCGGTTGGCCGAACACTGGAAATGGCGCAGGACGGCGGTCTGCTGTTTCAGGAACGAAATGGAGGGATTCACGCGATCGAGCCACAGATGATCGTGAAAGGAACCCGAAATAATGTGGCATTTACGCCTTTTTCGCGGGAGGAAATGGAAGAAAATCTGCGAGAAGAATTTCCGAAAGATTTTAAAATTTATCGGACGAAGCATTATCTGATCTGTTATAATACATCATCCACGTATGCGCGCTGGTGTGGAAATTTACTGGAAGGACTTTATTCTGCATTTCAAAAATTTTGGGAGGGAAAGGATTTTGAACTTCTGGAGCCGGAATTTCCGCTGGTAATGATTATATTTTCCAGCGTAAAGGATTATAAGGCGTATGGTGCGGATGCGCTGGGGGAGATGGAAGATACGATCGTCGGATATTATAGTATCGCGACGAATCGGATGGTGTGTTATGATTTAACGGGGGCAGAGGTTTATGCGGCCATGCGAAAAGTGAGTGCCACGGTAACGTATCGTGCCTTATCGCGAGCGATTTTAAATCGGCCGCAGGCGGAAGGACAGATCGCGACAATTATTCATGAGGCGACACATCAGCTGGCGCATAATCGTGGAATGGTGGCACGTTTTGCGGATGTGCCGTTATGGTATAATGAGGGAATTTCACTTTTTTTTGAAACGCCGAATATGAAAAGTGAAAAGGGCTGGGCGTCTGCCGGCAGGTTAAATCGTTCACGTGCGATTCAGCATAAAAATTATTTAGTGCGTCGGCAGGAAGGTTCCTTACGGAAAATGCTTTCGGATGATTCCATCTTGCGCAGTCCGGAAACTGGTGCGGATATGTATGCGGAAGCATGGGGTCTGACGTATTATTTTCTGAAAGTTCGTCCGGAGGATTTCGTAAAATATGCAAAAAAGATTTCGACAAAAAAACCTTTACTCTGGGATGATAAGGAGGTGCGGATCCAAAATTTTGAAGAATGTTTTGGGAATGTGGAGGAAGTCGAAAGAGATTTTATTAAATATATGAAAAAGTTAAAAGTAAAATAATCCTTTTTCGGTTTTTTATATCCGATACATTATAAAATTCCTCTTCACCGGCATTTCGCTTCGCTGAGAATATCTGCTTCAGAGCCGGGTAAAACGGAAATTTAAAGGAAAACCAGAGCTTGGGAAGTAAAATTTATGATATATGCATGTGCTGGGTATAAAGTAAGATGAAAAATGGAATATGGTATATTTTCTGGATGATCATTTCACTTTTCCTGATAATCTGTTTCCCATATGCGCCCGGATGGGAAAAGGTGTGGCTGGATGCGGGAGTGACGAAAGGGAATCTGTTCATGATGATTCTTTGCTGGCTTCTGTGGTGGCTGGGTCCCTGGCTGGGAATTTTTGCCTCGGTGGTGGGAATTCATCTGAGTCTGGACTGTGATGAGCGTCATCCCGTGCGGATGGTGAGTATGGTGGTCGTGGCAGTGATTCTGGCTGCCTGGCACGGAGGGCATTTATATTTTGGACCGTAAAATTAAGGTGTTTTTTTGTCTCTGAAATCTGGTAAATGATTTTATACCCGATACACGATGAATTTCCGCTTTTCTGGCATTTTTCGCTGAAAATGTCTGCGTTTATACTCGATGCACGATGAATTTTTGTTTCCCCGGCATTTTTGCTTCGCTGAAATGTCTGCTTTAAGAACCGTACGAAACGGGAATTTAAAGTGGAAACAGGATAATGCTGCACGAAACGGAAATTTAAAGGAAAACCAGGTATATAATGTATCAGTATAAAAAGTTAAAGAAAGGATGATGATTATGTCAGTTATATTATTTGCGGGTGCGACGGATGTCGCAGTTTTTATTGTTTTGGCGTTTATTTTTATACTGCTGATCGTGGTAATCGCCTGTATCCGAATCGTGCCGCAGGCGAATGTTTTTGTAATAGAGCGCCTGGGAACGTATTATGCGTCGTGGGAAACGGGGCTTCATGTTCTGTTCCCGTTTATTGACCGGGTGGCTCGGCGAGTGTCGATAAAGGAAAATGTAATTGATTTTCCACCGCAGCCGGTGATTACGAAAGATAATGTTACCATGCAGATCGACACAGTGATTTTTTATCAGGTGACGGATGCAAAAAGGTTTACGTATGGAGTGGAAAGGCCCATTTCGGCGATCGAAAATTTAACGGCCACGACTTTAAGAAATATTATTGGTGATCTTGAGCTGGACGCGACATTAACTTCTCGAGATGTGATTAATTCGAAAATTACGTCGATTCTGGATCATGCTTCCGATAAGTGGGGAATTAAAGTGAATCGGGTGGAGTTAAGGAATATCTTGCCTCCGAGAGAAATTCAAGACGCGATGGAAAAGCAGATGAAGGCGGAACGAGAACGCCGGGAGGCCATCCTTCAGGCAGAAGGGCGGAAACGCAGTGAAATTCTTATCGCGGAAGGTGAAAAACAGGCACAGATTTTACGGGCGGAAGCGGAAAAAACGGCGACCATTCTGAAGGCGGAAGCGGAAAAGGAAAAGCAGGTACGTGAAGCGGAAGGTCAGGCAGAGGCGATCGTTCTGGTGCAGCAGGCCACGGCGGATGGAATTCGGCTGCTAAATGAATCGGCACCGACGAATCCGGTTTTAACATTAAAGAGTCTGGAAGCTTTTACGGCAGCTGCGGATGGACAGGCGACAAAACTTATTATTCCCAGTCAGATTCAGGGTGTCGCGGGTCTGGCCGCTTCCCTAAAAGATATTATTCACGAATAAAAAAGAACTTTCGGAAAGAGTGATTCCGAATTTTTTACGGATCTTATAACCGATACTCTATAAAAATTACGCTTCACCGGCATTTTGCTTCGCAGAAAATGCCTGGCTTCCAGAGCCGTATAAAATGGAAATTTAAAGTGGAACCTGTATATTTTAAGATTTTCGTTTTGTATGGTTCTGGAAACAGGCTGTGATGTAATGCCTGTTTCCGTATACAAAACTTAATTTTAATGAAAATGAATTTTTTTTCTGTAAACAGATTTAGATACAGAAAATTTTTTCTTTCGTGCAAAATTCGTTTTGTGTTCTCATGTTCTCGGCAAAAGATTCTTTTGATTTTGTCCAGTATGGAGTTTTGTCCCTTTCTGCTTTTCGCTGCGGAAGAGGATTTTGTACGACATGAAGATATATGAAGAGAAAGCGTGTATTTTGGTGTATAATGAATTGCGTTACGATGAAATTTTGCTCTTCTAAAAACGCTGAGTTTTCGTGTGGTATTTTGAACTGAAATTTAAATGGAGGGAGAGCCACCATACGCAGAATGCTCTGGAATCAGATTTTTGCAGTGTTTTTCTTTCGTCTTTCGGAAAGAGAGTGGGGGCGGTGTTTTTCTTGGAGAAAAATGGTAAAATGTATAAAATTTATTTTACTATATACTGATTCCATTTTAAATTTCCGTTTTGTGCGGCTCTGACTGCCGGCATTTTCAGTGAAGCTAAATACCGGAGAAGCGGAATTTTATCGTGTATCGGGTATATAATGGACGTACAGTGAATATTAGTTTTCTCACGATCTTTTAAGCTGAGAACTTTTAAGCTGTGAAAATCAGTTTTTTGATCGTCTGAGACTGGATTCTTATGTGAAACCGGTAATGGAAAGCGGGAGAAAATGCAGAATGCTGGAAATGAAAGAACAGTTAAAGTCTGAACTGTCGGAGGCGAAGACGGCAGAGGCGGTGGAGCAGATACGGATTAAGTATCTTGGCCGAAAGGGGATTATCACGACTCTGGCGAAAAACACCGATTTTAGTAAACTTTCGGTGGAAGAAAAAAAGGCTTTCGGAGGAAAGTTAAATGAACTGAAAAGTTTTGCTGAAGAAGCTCTGACGGCTGCGAAGGAAATGGCTGCGGCGAGTCATGTGGCGAAGAAAAGCACAGGTTTAGATCTTACGCTGCCGGGCTCTTCTGGAAAACTGGGCAGTCTGCATCCGATTTCGTTAATTCAGATGGAGCTGGAAACGATTTTTCAGGGAATGGGATTTACGGTGGTTTCCAGTCCGGAATGTGAATTAGAGTATTATAATTTTGATGCGGTTAATTTACCTGCGGATCATCCTGCGCGAGAAATGCAGGACACATACTGGATGACGAATGGAATGCTTATGCGCACGCATACGTCGGCGAATCAGGTACGTACCATGGAGAAAATGGGCGTTCCTCTGAAAGCGATTTTCCCGGGCAGGTGTTTTCGAAATGAGTCGGCGGACATGAGCCATGAGAATACGTTTTATCAGTGTGAGGGCCTGATGGTGGATGAGAATATCTCGGTGGCGAATCTTATCGCGGTGATGAAAACCCTGCTGAGTGAAATCTTTCATCGGGATGTGACGGTACGCCTGCGCCCAGGTTTCTTTCCTTTCGTGGAACCGGGTTTTGAGCTGGATCTTCAGTGTATTTTCTGTAGTGGCGCGGGCTGTTCCACGTGTCATGGTACAGGCTGGATCGAGCTAATTCCGTGTGGGCTGGTGCATCCGAATGTTCTGAAATTTGGAGGTGTGGATCCTGAAAAATATAGTGGTTTCGCTTTCGGAGTGGGGCTTACTCGGCTGGCCATGATGAAATATGGTATTCCGGATATTCGGCTGTTTAATGCAGGTGATCTTCGATTTAATGAGCAGTTTCCGGTTTATATTTAGGGGTAATCTTTTGGATTCTATTTTTGTTGTAGGAAAAGTCGGAAATACCTGAAGATATACTGGTTCCGCCATAAATTTCCGTTTTGTGCGGCTCTTGAAGCAGGCATTTTCAGTGAAGCAAAATGCCAGAGAAGTGGAAAATTATAGGTGTGTCGGGCATAAAATATGGGAATGAAAAGCGGATGTGCTTTCATGAATAAAAAGACGGCAGAAGGTTCTGGAACTGTTTATGCCGTGAGTGTTTCAGAACCTATTTTCAAATTTTTATTTTAGCTGAAATTGTTTGCCGCGGAGTCAGATAAAATTTAGAGGAGTCAGATAAAATTTAATGGGAAAGGGAGCTGAAAATTATACTGGCTCACTTTAAATTCTTGTTTCGTGCGTTTCTGAAAGCATTTTTAGCGAAATAAAAATACTGACTGGTCTGTCGGCGGACAGAAATGCGAAAATTTTAGTGCGTCGGGGAGGTAAGTAGTTTCCCAAGATTCGGAGCCGTTTTTTTGTGTCAGAAACAGGCATTTTGGGAGAAGGAAAGATGCTGGTGTTACAAAAAATCAGCATGGCGGACATAAAGAGTATAAAAAAATATGAAAACATTAGTTAAAGGTAATGAAGCGGTGGTCATCGGTGCGCTGGTGGCAGGATGTGATGCGTTTTTTGGTTATCCGATCACTCCGGCGAGTGAAATCGCACATAAAGCGGCAGAATATTTTCTGAAGCTGGGTAAGATATTTATTCAGGCGGAATGTGAAGTCGGTGCGATTAATATGGTTTATGGCGCATCCTCCAGCGGGCTTCGGGTGATGACGGCCTCCAGTGGTCCAGGGATCAGTTTAAAACAGGAAGGTGTTTCCTATTTAGCTGGAGCGAATCTTCCGGCTGTGATCGTGGACGTGATGCGGGTGGGGCCAGGTCTGGGAAATATCGGGCCAGAGCAGGGTGATTATAATCAGGTCGTGAAGGGTGGGGGACATGGGAATTATCATGTGGTGGTGCTGGCGCCGAATTCGGTGGCGGAGATGTATTCTCTGACGATTCGAGCTTTCGAAATCGCGGATAAGTACCGTACGCCGGTGTATGTGCTGGCAGATGCGACGATCGGTCAGGTGATGGAACCGCTGGATGTGCAGCCAGTGGAGGTGAAGGCGGTGGAGAAATCGTGGCGTGTGGATACATTTCAGGAAACGAATGAAAATCTGATCACTTCCATTTATTTAGATTTTGATGATATGGAGGCTCATGTTCGTCGTCTGGAAGCGAAGTATCAGTTAATCGCGGAGCATGAAGCGGATGCGGAGGTTTATCAGACGCAGGATGCGGAAATTGTGCTGACAGGTTTTGGAATCATCAGTCGTTTAATCCGCACGGTAACGGATCAGCTTCGCGCGGAAGGGTTAAAAGTCGGAATGATTCGTCCGCGAACGCTGTGGCCTTTTCCGACGAAAATATATCAGCAAAATATTTTGGCGGACGCAAAAGTTTTGGCGGTGGAGCTGAGTACTGGGCAGTTCGTGGATGATGTGCGTCTGGCACTTCCTCTTCATGATGTTTTACTTTATGGCAGGGTGGGCGGAAACCTTCCCACGCTGGAGGAAATCGCGATGAAAGTCCGGCAGATGCTGAAGTAAATGGACTTACGGAACATAAAAAACAGAGAAGAAAAAAATGGTAAATTTTTTGCCGTGAAATGATGGCCAGGAATTTTATGCCAGGTGTTCCTTTAAATTTTTGTTTCATGTAGCTCGGAAGTGGGTGTTTTCTGTGAAGCAGAAATACCGAGAAAACAGAAATTTATGGTGTGTGTATCGGGTATAAAATATCTGTTTTTGTGGCTGCGTAAAATGGAAATTTTAAAAAAAGAGCCCAAGATACCCAGTGTATAAATGATTATATTTTTGGGGGTTCAAAAATTGTCAGAATATAAAAAATAAAACAGTGAATAAATAATAAAATTATGAAAGTTAATAATATTTTAGAGAAGCCGTCAGCGTATTTTAAGAATTTTGATAGGAAGCCGGCGCAGCAAAATACGACGCATTATTGCCCGGGCTGCGGTCATGGGGTTCTGAATAAATTAATTGCGGAGGCAATTAGTGATTTGGAGATTCAGGATAAAACCATTTTTGTTGGACCTGTGGGCTGTGGAGTATTCTACTATTATTATTTTGACGTGGCGTCTGTTTCGTCACCTCATGGCAGGGCGAGTGCTGTGGGAACGGGGGTCAGTCGGGCGAATCCTGATGCGGTAACGATCGTATATCAGGGAGACGGTGATTTAGCGGCGATCGGAACGGGAAATGCCCTTCACGCGGCGAATCGTGGCGAGAATATGATCGTTTTTTTTGTGAATAATAATATTTATGGAATGACGGGTGGCCAGCTGGCGCCGACGTCCCTGATCGATCAAAAGACGACGACTTCCCCGTATGGCCGATCTTTTGAGAATGATGGTCCTCCTCTGAAAATGGCGGAAATTATGGCGACTCTTGAAGCACCGGCTCTGGTGGCGCGAGTGGCGATGAATAATCCCAAGAATATTATGGAGGCACGGCGTATTATTCGTCGTGGAATGCAGGCGCAAAAAGAGAAAAAAGGTTACGTTTTTATTGAAGTTCTTTCTCAGTGCCCCACGAATTGGCGAAAAACGCCGATAAATGCCTGTAAATGGATGGATGATGTGGTGACGAAGTATTATCCTCTGGGAGTCCTGAAGGATATAATTGATGAGCGTCAGCCGGTGAATCGAAATTTAGAGCATCCGGATTTCGCGCAAATTGCGAAAGCGATTAAACTGGATCAGGAAGAAGTGATTCAGAATTCTTCTGGAGAATTACCGTTTCCTGAAATACGGTTAAAGTCGGCAGGTTTTGGAGGGCAGGGAGTTCTTTCTCTGGGGCTTATTTTTTCTTTTGCGGCGATGAAAAAAGGACTAAATACCACGTGGCTTCCAAGTTATGGGCCGGAAATGCGTGGCGGTGTGGCGAACTGTTCTGTTCTGGTCAGTAAAGGAGAAATCGGAACACCGGTCGTGGATCGTCCGAATATTTTGGTCGCGATGAATAAACCGTCCATGTTTCGTTTTGCGCCTCTGGTGCCGGAAGATGGAATGATTATTTATAATAGCACGATGATAGATGAGATTCCCGAGCATCTTCATACACAGAAGGTATATCCTCTGGATGCGGGAAATATCGCAGCGGATCTGGGAAATGCAAAAATCGCAAATTCCGTCGTGCTGGGGTATCTGGCAAAACTTACTGGGATGTTTACCCTGGCAGAATTAAAACAGTATGTGCGAGATTATTTCGCGAATGATAAAATTTATGAAGTGAATGTTCCTGCTCTGGAAAGGGGTTATGATTCTTAATTTCAGGTGCGGATAAAAGATCTTTGAGGGTATGAAGGGTCTTTTTGCCGTATTTTGAAAGAGTTTTTATTTATGCCTGATGTATACTGGTTCCACTTTATATTTCCGTTTTGTACGGCTCTGAAAGCAGGCATTTTCAGCGAAGCAAAATGCCTGAGAAGCGGAAATTTATACTGCATCGGGTATAATTAAATTTTCACTTCTCCTGTCCGTCAGCGGATGCCGATTTCTGTTTTCTTGTCAGCAGGCGAACTGAAAATGCGGGAAGGGAGTCGAGTAAAAACGAAAATAGAAATGGAATTCGATAAATGGATGTAACCGATATAATATGCAGGAGGTAAAGCGGAAGTGGAAAAATCTCAGGAAACACGAACGTTTTATTTTGCCGTGCCTGAATCCCGTCTTGTGTGGCGTCACTGGCCTGAGGATGCCCTGCGTACGGAAGCGGAGCCTCTTTATTTAGTATATGATACGGTTTCTGATTATACTCATTTATTAAATAGTTTCGCGGTGGAAATTTTGCACCTGCTGCAGCAAAAACCATTTACATGGGAAATGCTGGTGGAAAAAATTCTTGAAGAAGGTTTAGTAGAAAAAGAATCGTTCCGAGAGAATGAGATTCGTCGCTTTATCGAAATACTGTGCTGGAAGGGGTTACTTGATCGATTTTCTCTTGCCTGAACAGAGTGTTCTCCAGAAAACTCTGAATGATCTTAAGTCGGGTGATGAAGCGTATTATACCCGATGCACTATAAATTTCCGCTTCTCAGGCATTTTGCTTCGCTGAAAATGCTGGCTTTTAGTGCCGCATAAAACGGAAATTTAAAGTGGAACCAGTATATACTTTTGGAAGCTGGGTTCCTATGAAATTTATCGTGCATCGGATATAAAAAATGGATTCTTTGCCAGATAAAATCTGAATATTTGGAGTGGAGAGTGTTTCATTCCGAATCATCTTCCTGAGGATTTTGTGTGCCCGCGATTTTTTCTTCGATGAAGGCATTTATATCCACAGGAAGAGAGTATGATTCGCTTAACCAGCAGTTAAGGTCCGCCATTTTACACCGTGCAGAACAGAATGGCGGTGCTTCAGAAATCTCCAGTTCAAAAAGTTTTCCGCAGCAGGGACAGTGTATGAATGTCATATTTATTCTTCTTCGCGTTTAAGAATAACCACGGATACTTGACCATAAAAGTTATAATTAATAACCAGAGCAGTACGTTTATCTGTAGGAATCGGATTTTGAGTTACCACAGAAATGGGGCATTCCGGTGCGATTTCCTCACAGTTAGTCGCCGGAGGAATAAGCCCCTTTCGCAGTGCATGCATCGTGGCGACGATATTCATATTTCCAGAGCCGGCCAGAGAATAACCGGTCGCGCCCTTAATGGCGGTGACGGGAATATCCCCTAAAGTACGGTGAATGGCTTCTGCTTCCACTTTATCTCCGTGAGCGGTACCGTATCCGCTGGCCATGACGAAAGCTAAATCATTTTTGGAGATCCCAGCACGAGTCATGGCTAAATAAATCGCATTTTCGATCGATTTTCCAGTAAACATTTCTGGCTGCAGGCAGATTTTTTCATCTTTATTTTGAAGATTTTTGTGATGCTCCCATGCCGGTTCCGTGGTTTCTGCCCATGAAAGAATGCTTCCCAAAATTTTTACATTACGCTGTTTAGCAGATTCTCGTGACTCAAGAATACATGAGGCCGCACCCTCACCAAAAATAATACCGCTGCGGTGAATGTCAAAAGGCCTTACTGCTTTTTCAGGATGCTCCGTTTCTTTTGAAATACCATAAATTTCATATTTTACCCAGGTGGTGGGAGAAGTACAGCAAGAAGTTCCACCTGTGTACATTAAATCGGCCTGCCCACGCTGAATGACGCGCGCCGCTTCCAGCATGGCACTTATTCCAGAGGTTTCTCCATTTACCAGTGTATTACTGGGGCCACGTAAGTCGTATGCGATTCCGATATGGCAGGCGGTCATGTTCGGAAGATATTTTAACATCCACAGTGGCTGCATAAGATTAAAACCATACCCCATGTTCGACATGATAAATTGGTTCTGTTCATCCATGCAAGAACGGAATGCGTCCACCAGTTCCGTAAGGTCTGGCATGATCATCATCGCGCCAAACAAAATTCCCTGACGTTCCGGATTCACTGGTTTTTCAGTCAGTTCACTCATTTCTCGTGCTTCATCTGCCGCTTCGATTCCTAGCTGAATGTCTCGAGACATGACTTTTTGATTTTTTTTGAGAATTTTCCACTGTTTTAGGCGGCTGGCGGTAAAATTCGGAATATCGGCAGTGATCGGAAATGGTAAACCTTTTATCTGAGACACAGTGTCTAATGAATAATGATCCGAAAATCTTGCTCCACTACTTTTTTTGAGCAGTGAGTTCCAAAAATTATCCAGCCCGATTCCGATCGGTGAAACGATACCCATTCCGGTAATGACCACTTCAGACATGTTTTTCATTCTTTTTAACCTAAAATTATTAAATTTCTGAATATGCGTCTAACATATTTTTTACGCCCGAGACACCATAAACTCATTTTTCCGCATGTTCAGCGGATGAAGAACACCTGCGAAAATGCATACACATGAAATCTAAAATGAGGCAGTCATAATAAATTAAATATGGTAATGCATCTATTTATCTTTTTTAGTTTCTCCACTTTTACAAAATGGTACAGTTTAATGATATGTCTGCATAAAAAAATAAATAAAACTTATCACAAAATGAACGATATATTTTAATTTTGAATTTTATTTAAATATTATTGTATTTTTTATAACGGAATAAAATAAAAGGAGTGTCTGTATGTAAAATTTATATATTCGGAATCACATAAAAATTTTATGGTTTTGGCAGCGGACGGCAGCACAAAAGCTGAAAATATGAATTTCGTATGTATCAGTAAATAATAACCTAATATTAAATATTCATATTTTATCCTGATGCACTATAAATTTCTGCTTCCTCAGTATTTCTGATTCGCTGAAAATACCTGCTTTCAGAGCTGTAAAAAACGGAAATTTAATGTAAAACCAGTATAATGCACTATGATTTTTTAATTTTTTTCATTAAGAGAATTAAAACGTAAAACAGTTTTAATTTAAGAAAACTGAACGTCTAATTCTGAAATATAATTTTTTGGGGGCACCGTTTCTTTTATTTCTTTTATCGGAAAAGAAAAAAAGAAAATCCAAAAAATAAATCTGACTTTTATAATTGTAGTTATTTTATCTTTCTTTGTAAAGTTTTAAATCATGAAAGATATAAGGAATATAATGAAAAAATGAGTTTTTTTTGATATTTTATTGTATAAAACGTCTTTTACCATGATTTATTTTTGAATTTTGCTTCTGATAAATTTATAAATTATCATTTCAGGCATATTTTCGTTACACAGAAAAAACCTGCTGACAGAACTGTATTATACCCGATACACTATAAAATTTCGTTTCACCGGCATTTTCTTTCGCTGAAAATGCCTGCGTTCAGAGCCGTACGAAACGGAAATTTAAAAGAGAATCAGTATAAAACCAGATAATATAATAAACTTAAATCATTTTTTATCAGAAGCATTAAAATCATAAATACGGTAAGTCTTCTCCTGAATAGTTCCTGCCTTTTCCAGACTGCCACGGGAATAAGAATTGGATTCCAGCACCCAGGAAAACTCAGCTTTTTTAATTCCCCATTTCTGCGCCAGAGGCACAAAATCACTTAACATGACCAGAGGAATGCCCATCATCTGATATTCTGGCAGTACATTTACGCTAATAACGCGGATATCTTGAATGGCGTGCTTATTCCATAAAAGTTTAGTCCAGCCGAAAGGAAAGATACGTCCGTGAATGGCTTTAATTCTTGGATTAAAGTCGGGCAGACAAATAATGGCGCCGACGGTTTTTCCGTCAATTTCCGCCGCGACTACCAACTCTCGTACGATAAGTAATTTTAGACCTGCGGCCTCCTGATCCAACTCTTCTTGAGACATGGGGACGTAACCCCAGGTATTACTGATCGAGTGATTATAAATATCCAGGAAGAGGCGAATATCTTTTTCCAGGTTTTTCGTATCCAGAGGACGAGTACGGATATGAAAACGTTCCTTAATTTGTTGTGCAAAATTTCGATAACGTTTCATAATATTCGGCAGCATTTCGATATACCCGGTGTAAGCATACATATCCTGCGTTTTTTGAAAACCGTAATTTTCGATTAATTGGCCGTAATATGGTTTATTGTAGGTCATCATGAACATGGGGCGGTGCTGGAAACCGTCAATTAATGTGCCCAATTCATGATTTACGGAGGGATTCATCGGACCACGGATATTATAAATATTATGTGACGCCAGCCAGACTCGCGCCGCATTAAAAAGAGCGTTCGCGGCCTCCTGGTCTTCAAAACATTCAAAAAAGCCAAAAAACCCCCGATTATCATGGTAAAGGTCCAGATGTCCCTGATTTAGAATGGCTGCGATTCTTCCCACCGTTTTTCCGCCACGGCGTGCGATAAATGTCTGAATTTTGTTGCGAATGTAATAGGCATCTTTTTTAAATCCGATAAGTCCCAGATGCGAAACCAGAAGGGGAGGAATCCAATTTGGGTCTCCCTCATATATGGTCCACGGTAATTTTAAAAAGTCTTTCCGATCTTTCCGGCTCTGTACTGCGGTAACGATTAATTCGGAACTCATGAGCACTCCTTATTTCGCTCTAAAATAGTTTTCGGTCAATTTAAAAAGAATCATATGATACACGGAAAAAATTTTGTAGTAAATGTTCAGAAAAATATGCGGATTCCGTTTAAATTCATTTTAGTGTGGTTTTTATGCGGACATTTTAGACCCGCTGTACTATAAATTTCCGTTTTCCCGGCATTTTTGCTTTACTGAAAAGCCTGCGTCGAGAGCCATACAAAACGGAAAGTTAAAGAGAAGCAGTTACATTATATAAGTTTATAAAAACGTCTTTTTATAAATTATAACAGAAGTTTAAAAAAAATAAAGGAAGAGATTCCGAGGAAATATACTGGTTCCACATTAAATTTCCGTTTTATGCGGCTCTAGAAGCAGGCTTTTCAGTGAAGCTAAATGTCGGAGATGCGGAAATTTATAGTCCAGCGGGCCTAAAATGAATACGGGTGTTTTCCATGCATGAAATATATTCCTGAAAACAGAATATAAAAGAAATCAGACATGTCTTGTATTTTTGTCGGAAAAAATGTATAAAAGAAAAATGTTTTTACTGATTCTCCATTAAATTTTCATTATGTACTGCTGTACTGTCATGTATTTCATGATTATGCTGGCTCTATTTTAAATTACTGTTTTATGCGGTTCTGAACACAGGATTTTTCAGTAAAGAAAAATCCGGCTGGACTGTCTGCGGACAGTGAAAGCGGAAATTCATGGTGTATCAAGAAAAAAATTGGTAATAGGAGATGATCTTATGAAGAAAATAAAATTAATGGTATTATTTTCTATTTTTTTAGCAGGAGGCATTCTGATTATGACGTCTGTCCAGTGCGCGCAAAATAGTCGCCTTAAAAAGTCGGTCGTACAGGAAACCCCTTTAGAAAAAATTCCTTTTAATGGAACTCAGGCACATAAATATATCGAAGAATTATGTATGATTGGACCGCGGCCTTCTGGTTCAGAAGGGATGCGTAAACAGCAGGCGTATCTGGAAGCGCATTTCAAAAAATATGGTGCGACGGTTCTTTACCAGCGTTTTAATTATCGGCATCCAGAAAATGGTACGCCGGTTCCATGTGCGAATATGATCATTCGTTGGGAACCTGAACGAAAAGAACGGCTTTTGCTCGCGGCTCATTATGATACGCTGCCTCTGGCTCTGCTGGATCATCCCGCGCCGAAGGCTCCTTTTTTGGGAGCGAATGATGGAGGAAGTGGTGTGGCTGTTTTAATGGAAATGGCGAAAGAGATTCCTGAAATTCTGAAGAATCACCAGCAAAAATATGGAGTGGATTTTGTGATGCTGGATGCCGAGGAGTTTATGTTTCGCCCACACGGCAGGTTTTGCGTCGGTTCTGAATATTTTGCGCGCCAGTATGCTGCCACGGATCCAAAAGTGGCGAAGAAGAATAAAGTGACCGCACGGGAGTTCTCTTATCGCTGGGCGGTTTTATTGGATATGGTGGGGGATGTGGATCTGGAAATTAAAAAAGAAAGAAATTCCTGGAAATGGCGTGACTCACGGCCGCTGCTGGATGAAATCTGGGGAATCGCCGAAGAATTAGGCGTGAAGGAATTCAGTTCAAAAGTTACACAGAATCCCATTTTAGATGATCATGTCATGCTGCATAATGTCGGGAAAATTCCGACGATCGATATTATAGATATGGAGTACGTCTGGTGGCATACCAGCCAGGATACCGCGGATAAATGTTCTCCATTAAAATTAGCACGTGTGGGCTGGGTGGTGACGGAATGGGTGAAACGGGTAAAATGACAGTTTATTTTGAATCCAAAATGGGGGTTTTACCGCCGAAAGAAAAAGGTATTTTCAGAGACATTTTCAGAAATGATTTCGCGGTGCGTTTACGGAAAGAATAATCTTTCCCGACAGCTTTCACCGGTTTATGATTTCGGATGTACATTACACTGGTTTTGTGTGCCGGGCATAAAATTTTTATATTTAAATAAGGTATGGAAGGAAGTTTTATTGTACATGAGATATATAATCCGGCCACGGAAAATTGCGAATTTTCACGCCGGATTCCTTCCAGTATTTTTGGAAGACGGAGACAAGATGAATTTCTCCTGTTTCTGGATGAATCCGTGGATCAGGAATGCCCTGCTGATGTTTAGATATAAGTAAAGACTCCGCTTCTGCGCGAGTAAGAAATTCGATATTTCCAGTCTGTTTAGCGATCAGTAATTTTTGGCAGTAAGCGTCCAGCATTTCTGTCCGCCAAAAGGCGTGTTCCACCGTATCGGGAGCCCAGCTGACGGTTCCATGATTCGCCAGGACGATAATTCTGGAATGGTGCACATAAGGAAGGACGGTCTGCGCGAATTCTTCACTGCCGGGAAGCGCGTATCGTGCGACAGGAATTTCTCCGAGCTGCATTTCGATTTCTGGCAGAATGAAAGGGGGAATCGGTTCTCTGGCGATTCCGAATGCCGTGGCGTATGGCGGATGACAGTGTACCACCGATTTTACTTCAGGGCATGCGCCGTAAATGGTAAGGTGAAGACGGATTTCGCTGGTGATTTCACGGATACCGGAAATTTTATCCCCTTTCATGTTTACCACACACAGGTCTTCTGGTGTCATAAAGCCTTTACTGATTTTTGTCGGCGTACACAGAATTTCATTTTCCGACAGACGGTAACTTATATTTCCATCATTTCCAGAAACGAAACCTCGCGTATAAAGACGCTGGCCGATCATGCATATTTCCTGTTTTATACGTTCTTGTAAATTCATGTTATTATCGCTGCCTTATATAATAAATTCTTTGTGTTTCGTTTAAATTTGTGCCTGAGGATACACTGTATACAGGTTCCACTTTAAATTTCAGTTTTTTTGCGGCGTCTGAAAGCAGGCATTTTTAGCGAAGCAAAATGCCGAGGAGGCGGGATTTTATAGTGTATCGTGTATAAAAGTTTATAGTGTGGGGGATAAAACTGAATGGGGTTAAGGGATGAGGATGACGCGGAATCCGATATTAATGTCACGTATTTTGGGAAAATCGCTGAGTCGATTCGCGGAACGGCAGTATTCTGCATCGTTGTTCCAGCCACCACCACGAACCACCCGGTCCATACTATAAAGTTTTCCTGTGGGATCTGTGGTAGGGCCGCTGGGGTAAGGTCCTTCCCAGTCTGCGCACCATTCCCAGACATTTCCATGCATGTCGTATAAGCCCCAAGCATTCGGCCGTTTTTGAGCCACTTCGTGAGAAGTCATGATGTTTTGGTTCTGCCAATTATACCAGGCCACTTCGTTAAGATTCGCACAGTCGTAGATTTCGTCCGTCAAATCTTTACCGTTATTCAGGGCGGTCGTCGTACCTGCTCGGCAGGCATATTCCCACTGAGCCTCGGTCGGGAGCGTGACGTGTGCTTTTAATCTTCTGCCGAGCCATACGCAAAAAGCCTGTGCGTCGTGCCAACTTACATTCACCACCGGGTGAGAATTTGTTTGGGGGAAGCCGGGATTTCGCCAAGAATATTTTGGATTTTCCACCAGCTCCTCACCGTTCCATCCCCAGGGTGTTTCTCCTGCTGATTTATATCTTGATCTGCTGGTGAACTGCCGAAACATGCCGACCGTTACTTGCGTTTCCAGCATCCAAAATCCTTTTGTAAGGATTACCTGATGCTGGATTTCATCGATATATCTCCCTATTTCTTTTTCCGGGCTTCCCATGATAAAACTTCCAGCCGGGCACCAGTGGAAGGCGTATTCCATATCGTATACCGTTCGGACCATTCGTTCACCTGGTATGGGGTTACTTAAAATGGGAATCGCTAAAGAGGGTTCTCGTGGTGTCTTTTTCT
Organism: Planctomycetia bacterium; assembly: GCA_030527015.1. GTDB lineage: Bacteria > Planctomycetota > Planctomycetia > Pirellulales > Thermoguttaceae > RGIG3701. The sequence continues at coordinate 11,332 of JAUNBR010000049.1, read as the reverse complement.
TCAGAGGGTTATTATTAGGGTCCGTACTTTTCATTAAATTTCTCCCATTAAAAAAGGATTAAAGTGATAATATATTTAGGTATTATTTTATATACGATGTATTATGGGCCGGAGGCACAAATTTCCATTTTTAGCGAATTTTTAGTTTCGTGAAATGTCTGTTTTTATATCCGATGTACTATAAATTTCCGTTTCCTCGGCATTTTGGGTTTCGTGAAAATGTCTGTTTTTAGAGCTGCATAAATGGAAATTTAAAGGGGTGCCAGTATAAAACTGAGTAAGCGGAAGTGAAGTGGCGGCATGAAACCCGCATGCAAAATATCTGTGTGTCATCCTTATTTATATTCGTTACCAGAGGGAAATTTGTTTTGGAAAAACTCAGATTTTGCTGCGAATATTTCTGATTTTCCTCGAATAATTTTCCGTCCGATTTATACTGATTCCACTTTAAATTTCCATTTTGTGAGGTTCTGAAAGCATGCATTTCAGCAGAGCAAAAAAACTGGGAAAATGGAAATTTATAGTGTATCGGGTCTAAAAATCTTTTGTGAATGTCATATGCTGCCATGTTTCTTTATTATTTCTTGCTGTCAATCATTTTATATCTGATGGACTATTATTTTTCGATTTATCTGTCCGCCGGCAGGACGTTCGGCATTCTTATATCTGATGCACGATATAATTTCACTTTCCCAGCATTTTTTCTTCGCTGAAAATGTCGGCGTTAAGAGCCGCACAAAACGGAAATTTAGACGTGAATCATAACTTTAGTGAAAATGTTTGGGGTTCTGTCCCCTTAAAATAAAAATTTTAAATAAAACTGGTAATACGTCGAACATATGCAGATTTCACTTTTAAAATTTGCATTCGTCGGCCACAAAAATCACACAGGTATTTTCAGTGAAACATAAAAGTTTCAGAGGTGAAAATTTGTCCTGCATCGGGTAAATAAATTTTTGCGTCTTTACACAGCGGACAGACAGATTCACATTTCGTGGTGCGTGAAACGCTATTTTCATGACGGGAAAAAAGTGAAACAGGTGTATTTTATACCCGATACATTATAAAATTCCGCTTCCCCGGCTTTTTTGCTTCGCTGAAAAAGCCTGCTTTTAGAGCCGCACAAAACGAAATTTTAAATTGGAACCAGTATATTTTTTATCCGATGCACGATAAAATTCCGCTTTCCCAGTATTTTTTCTTTGCTGAAAATGTCGGCGTTAAGAGCCGCATAAAACGGAAATTTAAAGTGGAATCAGGTATATATCTGATGCACAATTAATTTCTGTTCCCACGGTATTTTTTCGCTGAAAATGTACTTTCAGAACTGCACGAATGGAAATTTAAAGGAGAACCTGGATAATTCGCCAATTTTTCATGACAGTCCGTTCTTGCTGTGAAGAGTACAAAAAAATTTTCCAAAAAATAAATTTTGTCACCATGTAAAATTTCGTTTTTTTGCATTTTATGATGATATAAAGTACCTGTTTTCGTGGCGGACTGAAACGGAAATAAATAAAGGAGAAACAGTGTAATTATACCCTGATGCACTATGAAATTTTTTCCCATGCATTTTTATACCGGATATATTATACTGGTTTCACTTTAAATTTCCGTTTTGTTTAGCTCTGAAAGTAAGGCATTTTCAGCGAAGCAAAAATGTCCGGGGAAGTGGAATTTTAGTGTGCATCAGGTATAAATGTTTTCGTTTATCGAATTTTAGAGGAACGCCGGTGCTAAAGAAACTTGGCAGACCAGCATGGGGATTCCACACAGTTTCAGGGGGATTTCAGCATGAAAGAAACATTCAGATGGTGGCTTCCATTTCCTTTAAGTACCTGTGGTTACTATTTTTGTACCCGATGTATTATATATTTTCGCTTTCTCGATTTTTTTGCTTCGCTGAAAATTACCTGCTTTTAGAATCGCACGAATGGAAATTTAAAATAAAACAGGGATTCCCTATTTTCTGTCTGTGTACAGGAGGAATGAGAGGAGGAGAAGCAGAAATGAGAGTGCGTTAAGTTAAGGTTTCAGCGCGTTTTCCAGGGCAAGAAGATTTTTTCGCATGATCGAGAAATAATCTTCTCCGGCCGCGATCTGTTCTTCCGTCAGATCTTCATATGGATTTAGTACATCTGTTGTCGCGCCGAGAGTTTTTGCGAGTTCTTGCGCTACTTTTGGATTGGCCTGATCCTCAAAGAAAATCACGCGGACTTTATGTTTTTTTGCCATCTGAAGAATTTCAGCCATGCGTGAGGGCGTGGGTTCAGAGGCGGGAGAGAGGCCCTCCACCGCAATTTGTGTCAGGCCGTATTCGTGGCAAAGATAGCCAAAAGCCTGATGGGAAACGATAATGTCTTTTTGGGGGAGTGGCGTTAATCGATTACGAAATTCCGTATCCAGAAGCATACATTCGTTCGCCCATTTTTCATAATTAGCGGTATAAAAAGTATCGTTATCTTTATCCATCTGACAGAAAGCATTTTTGATATTTTCCAGCATCTTTTTTGCATTAAGAGGACGCAGCCAGATGTGAGGATCTGAATTCTTATCATGCCTGTGATGACAGTGTGCGCCATGATGTTCGTGTGAGCAGCCACCTTCCTGAAGTTTTACATCGGTGGACAGGCATATAAATTTAAGATTTTTATTTTTTAGGGAGGCGCGTATTTTTTCCAGCCAGGGCTCCATTCCCAAGCCATTATAAAATAAGACGTCCGCGGTTTCTAGACGCATCATTTCTGTAGGAGACGGTTCCCAGTGATGCACTTCCGTTCCCGGTGGAATCAGATTATAGATGTCTGCTTTTTCTTGAGCGATTTTAGAGACGAAATCATAAATCGGATAAAAACTGGTGTATACCTGTAACTTTTCTGATTTTGGGTGCTCCGCAGGAGTGCATCCAAAAATGGAGAGCAGTAAAATCAGACCAGTACTTAAAAAAATAGAAATATTTATCTTCATAAAAACCTCGGTTTACGTGTCATGATTTCGGAAAAGGAAAATCTAAAAAAGAAAATGTCTGTCTCTCGGTGCCGCGGAACCGAAAATTTAAAATGGAATGAAAATGTCTCTGCCAAAATTTACATAAAATACCATTCTCCAGTGTATAATACGTACATCCCTAACAAAAAATTGGTAATGAAATGCGCGGTAACTGCATCCCAGATATTTTTTGTCCGCATAACGAGGAATGTGATTAAGGAAAACCAGACGAAAGCGGCGAAAAATTCCGGATGAGTAAATGAATAAATTAGGACGGTAATCCAGACCGCGAGGGAAGTTGCGCCGACAGAAATTTTCGTCCAGTTTTGGTCGTATACAAAACGCAACAAAAATCCACGGAGAAAAAATTCTTCCATCAGCGGAACCACCAGGGCCAGGCCGAACATACGAAAAGCAAAAAATAGCCACGCCTGTACAGGAGAGTCTCTAAATGCCTGAAAAGGATTAAATGCACTGCGCGAAGTATGGTGTGGAGTCTGCGATTTTTGAGCGTCTGCCGTCATGGATGGATTTTGGACTAAATTTTTTGCAGGATCCAGTGGAGTTTCCGTCTGGATCCCGAAAACATGTGAAATTTTTGTTTCAAGATTTAATTTGCTGATGCCGACCCATAAGACGACTCCTGCGATTCCTGCGATAAAAGACCAGTATGAAATTTTTTGAAAATGAAAAGGGAATTCGCGGAGCCAATAAATAAGACAGTGAGACATGGTCAGGCAGACGATAAGGATTTTTGTAATATAAATATAGGGATAAAAAGTATGGCCTGTAAAATTTTGTAATTCAGGATTCTGATGATTCTGTTCAGCGAAAGTAAATACCATAAAAACGATAAAAGGTAAACAAAAGATGAGAATCATTTTAATGTCAGAACTTTTTTCTTGTTTTTTGTTCATTTTGTGCCTCGTGTTTTGAGAATTCTTCTGGTTACCATTTTTGTTTATGTTTTTTTATTCTGTCGGGCAGGTCAGTAAAAAATCCTTGTTCCTGAGATTATGTGATACGGGATTCTCAAAAATGAAATTAGATTAAAAGGACAAAAATAAAAAATATTTTTGAGATTTTTTATGCTTTTTTAAAAGTCGCTTGACATTTTACGGTCTTCAGTGTACCCTATATAATATATACTGGTTTTATTTTAAATTTCCGTTTCGGACGGCTCCAAAAATCCGGCATTTTTAGCGAAATATACTGGCTCCACTTCAAATTTCCGTTTTGAATGGCTCTGAAAGCAGGTATTTTCTGCGAAGTAAAATGCCGAAAAAACGGAAATTTATGCGGAATTTATAGTGTGTCGGGGATAAAATGCTGGGGAAGCGAAAATTATAGGGAGTCGGGTACAAAAGTGTAAAATGTGACTGGTGCGGTTTACATTTTGTTGATACGATAAAATAATAGTTTCGATTTTATATGAAATTTTGTTTTGCGTAATCACGAGAGCAGATATTTCAGCCTGTCTGTGAATAACAGGTGAAGTAAGTGCTGAAAATAGGGATTTTAAGGGCGGAAAACATCATTTTGTCCGATAAATTATAAAATTCGTGTTTATGGCATTTTTTGCTGAAAAAAGTTTGCGGCGGTGACCGGGCCAAACTGAATTTTGTAGTGGAATCAGTATAAATATTTAATAAGTAGTCTTGTTGGTGCATGTCGGCGAGCTTTCTAAAAGTCTAGCATATTTGGCGGCAAAAACAAGTTGGGTTAACCTTTTACCTTTCAGAATTTCAAAAAATTTCATGAAACGCCATTTTCTATTTCCATTTTCTGCGAAAATTCTTCGTTATCTGCCTGTAATAATCGCGGTGTATTTTATTTTGGGCACGGATATTCTTCCGAATGTATGTGCACAGAGTGCGACATACGATAAGTATTATGATACATATATCGATGATTGGAAGGACAGCAGTAATGAGTTACAGTTACCCTCAAAACGGGAGGAACTGATCAAAAAACTTGAAACCGATCAAAAAATTGATGCAGCGAAAAGTAAAAAACTTTTGGACGAAAAACTTTTTCCTGCATTTCGTTCGATTATTGGGAAACAAGAAAACTCCCCGGTGTTACAGTATAATACGTTATTACTTATAACGCGGTTTGAGCAGGAACCGAAAGTGCCGTATGCTCCGGCGACAGATCTTCTGCTGACGGTGATGAAATCCTCGCGTGTAAGTGAGTATTTAAAAATAGGGGCGTTACAGGGACTGAACAGTCATATTTTAAGAATACCAGACAGTAAGAAGAAGGAAATAGAGCCGATTTTCCGGCAGTATGCATTTACAGACTGGAAAAAAGATGAGTTGGCGGGTACCACGTGGATGCGTGAACTGGCCTTAAAAGGAATCGGATTACTGAAAAATCCTGGAAATAAAGGCGAGAATGTGGATGCTCTGATGAAAATAATCACGTCAAAAGATTATCCCATGGAAACACGTATGATAGCTGCGGTGGCCATGTCTAGACTGACGGTGACGCAACAAACACTGGGTAAACAAAAAGCTTATGATATATATAATGGCATGACAAATCTCGCGGTGGAGGCATTAACCCGGGAATTCCAGCATCCGGTTATATTTAGTGATGTACTTCCAGGGATGTCATCTTCTCAGCTTCAGATGGAGGAATCACTGGAAGTTTCGCCGACTGATAAGGAAAAAAATCTCCTCGCGAATCGTTCTGTGCGCCAGCGAGTAAAATCCGTGGCGAGTCCGCTGTATGAAGCACTTAATTTGCCGCAGGACCATTCTTTAGTTAAGTTATTTTCTAATTCTGAACGTGCGGAATATCAGAAAATTGTGCGCACGCTGGGAGCAATTCGTCGTAAATATGATAAAACGAACACGGAAGATCCTTACACAAAATTATTGCTGGATTTTTATGATGAATTAAAGACGTTATATGAGACAGTAGGTTTAGATTACAAAATTTTGGCTAAAAGAAGGACCGAAATTCGGAGATTACATCCTAAAGAACAAAAATAGTTCAGAAATTTTACGGCTCTTTTAGCTCTTTTATTCCCCCGATGCACGATAAAATTCCGCTTCTCCGGCATTTTTGCTTTTTCGCTGAAAATGCCTGCTTTAAGAGCCGATACACTATAAATTCCGCTTCTCCGACATTTTTGCTTCAGTACCAGCAGCAGGCTGGAAGAAAATGCCTGCTTTAAGAACCGCATGAAACGGAAATTAAGGTGGAAACAGAATAAGAGCCGCACGAAACGGAAATTTAAAGTGGAAACAGAGTATAAAAGTGGAATAAATATTATTTTAAATTAACGGTTACATGAAAAAAATTGCCATTTTTGGATCCACAGGAAGTATCGGAAGAAATACGCTGGAGATAATTTCGTCACTGGAAGGCTTTTCTGTGGTGGCACTTTCGGGAAATTATCATCTGGAATTACTTCAGGCTCAGGCATGGCAGTTTCGGCCACGCTGGATTATCGCCACGGATAAGGAAAGGGCGCAGGCGTACAGCTGGGATCTTCCCTCGGGAACAGAACTGCTGATGGGCAGTAAATGTTTAGAATATGTGGCGCAGGCACCTGAAGTGGATATGGTGGTTTCGGCGATCGTTGGGCGAGCAGGGCTGGAGAGCACGGTGGCGGCAGTTTTGGCGGGAAAACGTATCGCGCTGGCGAATAAAGAAAGTCTGGTAATCGGCGGGCAGATCGTCACGAAACTGGCACATAAAACACATTCACAGATTATTCCAGTCGACAGTGAACACAGTGCGATTTTTCAGGCGCTTCAGGCGGGCAGACGGACGGAATTAAGAAGAGTTATTCTTACGGCCAGCGGAGGAGCGTTTCGGGATCTGGAAGAAAACCAGCTGAGAAATGTCACGCTGGAGGCGGCGTTAAATCACCCCACGTGGGAGATGGGGGCGAAAGTTACACTGGATTCTGCCACGTTAATGAATAAAGCGCTGGAAATTATCGAAGCACGCTGGCTTTTTGATTTACATTCTGAAGAAATTTCTGTTATGATTCATCCACAGTCGGTGGTTCACTCCATGGTCGAATTTCAGGACGGATCTGTGATTTCGCAGATGAGTCCTCCGGATATGCGCCTTCCGATTCAGTATGCGCTTACGTATCCTCAGCGTTTACCTGGAGGCCCCGCAAGACGTATGGACTGGGAGAAAGATCAGAAAATGGAATTTTTTGCTCCTGATTTTTCTTCACCACGTTATGAGGCACTTCAGCTGGGGCTTCATGTGGCCCGGCAGGGTGGTTCGGCTGGAGTGGTATTAAATGCCGCGAATGAACTGGCGGTGGAGGCATTTCGCAGGGGAAAAATGCGTTTTGATCAGATGGTGCCTTTCGTACGAGATATTCTGTATCATCATGATTTTTTACCGGACCCCTCCCTGGAAGATTTAATTGCTCTGGATGAAGATATTCGTCGGACATATAAATCAAAATGATTTTATACTCGATACACTATAAAATTCTGCTTCTTCGGCATTTTGCTCGCTAAAAATGCCTGCTTTCTGAGCCTCACAAAACGGAAATTAAGGTGAAACCAGTATAATAAATAATGGATTTTTCTTTATATCTGATGGGGAATTAAGGAAGAAAATATTTTACGAAATTAATGAAAATAGTAAAAAATAAAGTGACATAAGCTGGGTGACCTTCTGTAAATTTTAAAAAAGATTATAATATGAAATAATATACTGATTTTATTTTAAATTTTAGTTACATTAATGTATGGAAGCAGGTATCTTCAGTGAAGTAAAATTCTAAAAATGAAGATTTTATCGTATTTTAGATATAATTTATTATAAATTTAGAATCTGTTACGAATCTCTGATTTTCGTGTGTTATGTATCTGCGCTCCAGCTTTTATGGTGCGGGGAATATGGGATTTAAAGGAAAACGGTATTTACCTCCACGGATTACCACATATGAAACCGTCTGTGTTTTTGAATTTACTGTGATGTGCTCTTTTATTAGGCGGTCACCCCAGAGATGTGTTTTTAGCTCGGAAGATCTATATTTTGTGTGCATAAAATAGGGTATTACAGGAGAGCGAAGATTACTTTTTTTATGCTGGTTCCACTTTAAATTTCCGTTTTGTGTGACTCTGACGGCATTTTTAGCGAAGCAAAATGCCAGGGAAACGTAATTTTATAGTGTATCAGGTATAATTTATTAACTTGGGTGAATTACAGTAAATAAGTGGGGATTTTTAAAGTTTTTGAATATTTTGTTATGGAATTATTAAGAATGGAAACAGATATTTTTTCGATTCATTTATTTGCGTCGTCCGGAATCGACTGGGCTTTCTGGTACATCGTCCTGAAAGTAGCGTTCGTCCTGGGACTAATTATTTTTGTACATGAGTTGGGGCATTTTCTTGTCGCGAAAGCCTGTGGGGTAAGGTGTGATAAATTTTATATAGGTTTCGATTTTTTTGGTCTAAAATTTTTGAAATTTAAATGGGGCGAAACGGAGTACGGAATCGGCGTATTTCCTCTTGGGGGTTATGTAAAAATGTTAGGGCAGGAGGATAATCCTGGAGAGCTGCGAGACAGACTGGAGAAAGCGAAACAGGCACGGTCAGTTTTAGAGAAAAGCGGAGAAGAACGCGGAGAAAAAACTCTTGATGGGGAGCACGTCTTTTCTGACGAAGAAATAGCGGAGATGGAACGTTTAATAAATGATCCTCGGAGTTATCAGTCAAAAAGTGTTCCGCAGCGAATGGCGATTATTACGGCCGGGGTGATTATGAACACCATTTTTGCTTTTGTCGCGGCGGTAATCGCGTTTATGCTCGGGACGTATAAAACTCCTGCGGAAATTACAGACGTTTATGCTGGGCAGGCTGCGTGGGAGGCAGGTCTAAGATCGGGCGATAAGATTTTGTCGATCAGTGATCATCCGGTTCAGTATTTTGACCAGATACAAAAATATATTATGCTGGGAGATGATCTGGAAAAAGGCGTGAAACTTATTTATCGTCGTCCATCACTGGAAGCAGATCAGCTTGCGCTGGTGTACCCCCGAAAATTATGGCTGGCTCCCATGCTGGGTGCGACTCATGGGGGAAGTGAAATGCAGTTATTCGAGCAGTCTCCCTGCGGAATTCTTTCTCCTGCATGGGAGGCTTCAGAGAAAGCGAAAGGTGCTTTAAAATTATTGGGAGGAGAGCGGATTTTACAGGTGAATGGTATTCCAGTGAAGAATTATCTGGACTTTCAGCTGGCGTGTTATCAGGGACAGGGAGAGCCTTTAACAGTAAAGTTCTGCCGGTCAAAGAAAGAAGAATCGGAATCACAGGAGAACGCGCGAAATCAGGTGGTTTCAGAGGGTGTGGTGCCGGAGTTACCGCTGGAGATACCAGAAAAAGCGGAAATGCCAGAAGAGGGTTACGTTTTTGATTTAGTGATTCTTCCTCAAAAGTTACGTCATTTTGGAGTGACTTTTGATATGGGACCTGTTCATATGACTCAGATTACGGCGGAGGGACCTGGTCCTGCCCGACAGGCGGGAATTTTACCCGGAGACACACTGATCGGAATGGAAGTGGATGGAAAAATGGAGTTTATCGGTGATCCCATGACGCTTCCGTACCGCATTTTTGAACTGGCGAAAAAACAGGACACGGTTACCTTTAATGTGCGCCGCGGAGAAAAAACAGATCTTCTGAACATTTCGGCGGATGCCACGTCCGCATCTGAAACGCTGGAAGGTGCGAAGGAAGAGAGGATTACGGTGAAGCTGAATCGTTTTCCTGTTCCTCCCAGTGAAAATCATTTTTCCGGTACTGGTCTGGCGATTCCAGAAATCGGACTGTCGTTTTTCCCGTCCATGAAAATCGCGGAGGTGCATCCGGGTTCAGAAGCGGAGAAATCTGGTCTGAAGAGAGGTGATATTTTACGGGGAATTACCTTTAATTACACAAAAGATTTTGATGAAACAGGTAAGACGCCAGAAGAGAAAAAATATTATGAGGAAATCCAAAAAACGTTTAAAAAACCGTTTTCTCCTCCTCTGAAACAGGGAAATTCTTCACTGTCATATCTTTGGGATTTTATTCAGAGATACCCTCTGGATGGAACGGAGCTGACTCTTATCGTGGAGCGAAAAGACAGTTTAGGACATGTGAAGAAACATGAAGCTCAGGTTCATTTAAAGGAATATGAAGATGTGTATGCATGGGGAGCAGGCTTTAATTTAAAATCGAAACCGGGTATTTTGGTAAAAGCGGACCTGGGAGAGGCTCTCGTGCTGGGAGCGGAAGAGACAGGAAATGCTCTGATGCTGGTTTACCGCACTTTAGGAAAATTAATTGATGGTCAGGTTTCTATTCGTGGTCTGGGAGGGCCGATTCTTATCGCGCAGGCGGCGTATAATCAGGCGAAAGAAGGCTGGGCCACACTTTTAATGTTCGTCTGTCTGATTAGCGCGAACCTCGCGGTGATGAATCTGCTGCCCATTCCTGTGCTGGATGGAGGGCATGTCGTGTTCCTGCTTTATGAAGGAATTACAGGAAAAGCACCGAATGAAAATCTCGTAATCGCGCTGACGTATGCGGGCTTACTTCTATTTTTAGTTTTAACATTTTTTGTATTCGCGCTGGATTTAGGATTTATCGCCAGATTTTAATATTTTTAAGAAAGATGTACTGACGGTATTTTTATATCTGATGCACTATGAATTTCCGCTTCCACGGTATTTTTGTTTTACTGAAAATGCCTGCGTTAAAAACCGTACAAAACGGATTTCTAAAGTAAAATCAGGATATATCGGATGGATACGTTTCCGGGTTTCCACTTTTTGTGCTGCATAAAATACCTGTTTTGATTACAGGGTAAAACATAAAATGAAAATGGAGCTGGGAATATACCTAAAAAAGGAGAATGCTGCCGAAAGGAAAGGTATTCTCTTTTTTTATATCTGATGCACTATGAATTTCCGTTTCTTAAGCTTTTTTGTTTTTCAGAGAAATGCCTGCGGTCAGATTCTCGTAAGATGGAAGTTTAGAAGTTTAAAGGAAAATCAGTATATGGAGTGAAAGAAGATGGGGATGTGAGAATTTATGTACCTGATACACTATAAAATTTCGCTTCTCCGACATTTTTGCTTCGCTGAAAATATACTCATACTATTTTGGATTTTTGCTTTTAAAACCGCCGGCGGCGCTACGTACCACGGTTTCCGTGTTCTTGTAAAAGCGAAAATTTAAATCGGAAACAGTATGTATACCTGCGTTAAAAACCGAAAAAAACGGAAATTTAATGAAGAACCAGTATAATGCGTCAGGTATATACTGGTTCCAATTTAAAATTTCGTTTTGTGCGGCTCTAAAAGCAGGCT
>JAUNBR010000048.1 GCA_030527015.1 Planctomycetia bacterium | reverse complement strand
AAGCCTGCTTTTAGAGCCGCACAAAACGAAATTTTAAATTGGAACCAGTATATACGGATTTTACATTTTTCACCTGATTTATAGTAAAATTATCATTCAGTACATTTCAGAGTGTCAGGTATGAAATGCTTCCCACAGACGGGAGCCTAAAAAATGAGACGTGATATATGCTGCTTCCACTTTAAATTTCCGTTTTGTGCGGCTCTAAACGTATGTATTTTCAGCGAAGCAAAATGCCGGAGAAGTGGAAATTCATAGTGAGTCGGGTATATATAACTTTCGCTTTCCCTGTCTGTGGAGGACAGGGAAAGTGGAAAATTTATAGCGCGGCGGATATAAAAAATTCAAAAAATGAACAGATAAATGATGATTATATATCACACAAAATTCTATTCGCGGCATCAATAAATGCACGAATACTTGATTCGATACAGTCGGTGGAAACTGCATTTCCACGGTATTCTTTATCCTGATATTTTACCGCGACATTTACTTCTCCCTGTGCGTCATGGCCGATCGTTACACTGTGCACGCGATACTCGCAGCAGACCATATCATAACCAGTCATTTCACAGATGGCGACGAAAGCTGTGTCGATCGGGCCTTCTCCCGCGGTAAATTTACGTGTTACCGCCGGCGCATCTCCCAGACGCAGAGAAAGGGTGATCGTGGAATCTTTCCCTGTACCAGAAACACAAGAGTAATCTTCCAGGGTCCAGAGCTGCCGAGTGACGTCTCTGCGGAGAACCTGCTGTACCAGCGTACGAATATCCCCGTTATATATCTCCTTCTTCCGATCTGCCAGAGATTTAAATGCCTGAAAGAGGGTATCCATCTGAGTTTCCGTCAGGGAATATCCCAGTTTTCGGACGCGCTGAGATAATCCTGCTCGTCCGCTGTGTTTTCCCAAAACAAGATCCGTGGTCACGAAACCCACCTGTTCTGGCCGCATGATTTCATAAGTCGTGGGATTTTTGAGCATTCCATCTTGGTGAATTCCCGATTCGTGCGCGAAAGCGTTTCTGCCGACAATTGCTTTATTTCGCGGAATTTCCAGACCAGTAATGCCGGAAACCAGACGACTTGCCGCTAAAAGTTTTTCTGTAATGATGCCCGTGTGTGCATGAAAAACATCAGAACGTGTACGAATGGCCATAACCACTTCTTCCAGAGCGCAGTTTCCTGCACGTTCACCGATTCCATTAATGGTGCATTCAATTTGTCCGGCACCTGCTTCCACCGCCGCCAGGGTATTCGCCACGGCCATGCCTAAATCGTTATGGCAGTGAACGCTGAGAATCGCTTTATCGATATTCGGCACTCGGTTTATGAGCATGCGAATATTTTCGGAAAATTGAGAGGGAATGGCGTATCCCACGGTATCAGGAATATTTATCGTGGAAGCACCAGCAGAAATGGCTGTTTCCACCACCGAGGCAAGAAAATCAGGCTCTGTTCGCGAGGCATCTTCACAGGAAAACTCCACGTCCGGACAATAATTTCGTGTAAATGCCACACTTTTTTTGACATGTTCCAAAACTTGTTCTGGTGACATTTTCAGTTTATACTGCCGGTGAATCGGACTGGTGGCCAAAAAAATATGGACACGAGCTTTTTCTGCGTGTTTTATGGCTTCCACAGCACGGAGAATGTCCACTTCACGGCAGCGAGAGAGCCCACAAATTATGGGGCCTTTTACCTTTTCAGAAATCGTTTTGACGGCAAGAAAATCTCCCTCTGAAGCGACTGGAAATCCTGCTTCGATAACATCCACGCCTAAAAGGGCCAGCATCTGTGCGACTTCCATTTTTTCCTGAAAATTCATACTCGCGCCGGGAGACTGCTCTCCGTCACGTAAAGTGGTATCAAAAATGATGATTTTGCGTCCAGAGTCCGAAACGGGCACATTCATGGTTATTTTCCTTTCATGAATTAAACTGAGGGGATTTATCCCATTTAAATTTTAGTTTCTTACAGACGTTAATAAATAAAATTATTTGTGCTATAAAAATGGCGGTTTATTAATCGTATGAAATAAAAAAATAAAAGTGAGATGTGGATTCTCTAAATGAAATGTTATTCTCATACTATTTTAGATTTTCGCTTTTAAAACCGCTGTCGGTGCGACGCACCACGGCTCCCGTGTTCACGTGAAAACGGAAATTTAAACGAGAACTGGTATACTTATAAATTTATACTCGGTCTTCACTTAAATTTTCGCTTTTTTTGTCATTTCATAATATTCTCTGATTCTCTTTTATATGTTTCCACTTTAAATTTCCGTTTAGTGTGGCTCTGAAAGCATGCATTTTCAGTGAAGCAAAATGCCTGTCGGCGGCCAGGGAAAGTGGAAATTTATAGTACATCGGGTATAAAAAGTAGAATCTGGTAATAATAGAAAAATAGTATATACATAAAAAAACCTCCGAAGCGCGGCTGCGATTCAGAGGTTTTTATATTTTTTGGAATGCCTTCCTGCTACATACGCTCACCTGTCTGACCGCCACCAAAATATGGGGGTAAGTAATAAGGACAGCGATAATAGTAAAAGGCCTGAATTTATCATAAACTTATTATATTCCATTATATGATAATGTCAAGAGGGGTTTTGGTGGCACAAAATAAAAAATGTCGGTTTAACTTTTGATTTAAGTTTTCTGTGGTCTGAACGCGAGTTTTTTCGGTTCCGTCCCCGTGGCGCTCAGGGAAACGAAAGTACTGCGGAAGCGAAATTTATAGCGTGCGTTATGGAAAAACTCCTAAACAGCAGGAATGGTGATTTCTTCTTCTATTTCTTCCAGAATTACAGGTTTTTTAGAATCTGAATCTTCCATTTCCTGGGTTTTAGGCGGATTTTCGGTGCTTAATGTATTATTATTTAACGCTTTATTTTTCTGATTATTTGGGTCATTCATTTTTTCCTGGACAGTTTCGGATGGTTTATTGTTACCAGTATCCACAGGTTTTTTCTCATTCTGCGATTTTTTTGCGTCAGATTCAGTGATTTTTTGATTAGAAATGCCATTTTTCTTTTCGTTCGTGTTTACCGATTCATTCTGATTTATGTAAACCGGATGAACGGTACCGTCTTTAATATGAAGAATCGGAGGAAATGGATGTTTTCCGAGACTCACATTCCAATTTTTGAGTTTCTTTATTTCCTTTTTAATAAGGGAGTCAAAATGTCCATTTTTGTCCTCCCAAACTGTGGTAAAGGGCAGCACTCCTGTTTTCAAAATATCTAAAACGGTTTTTTCCAGCGGAATTTGAGATATTTCTTGCGTCTGAGTTTTATTCTCCGGCGGAATTATTTCGGTTTCCATTTTCGGAGAGTGTGCTACTAAAATAAATCGTCTGGGATTTTCACTAAATTCGGTCATACGAGTATCCATCCACCGGCGAATATCCTTTAAAGAATTCGGATCAGAAACCTTCCAGAAAATTACATAAACATTTTCGTGGTTCAGGTCTGGTAAAGTGTCCTCACCGACGATTCTCTGTAAGTGTGAAATATCGTTTAGGCGAATCGCCTCCAGATCCGCATCCGTTAAAATGTTATACTGCTGGGAGCTGTAAAAAGCCCAGCCTAATAGGGAAAATAGTAGTGCCACGAAAAGTAATCCCCACATCCAGGAAACCGCCACGGCTTCAGCTTCTCGTTCCGCGTTCTCTTCCCTGCGTAATTCTTTCTGTTTTTCCCGACGTAACTCCTGACGCACTTCCTGGCGGATCTCCTGATGTTCCTTCGCTTCAAAATTTTCCTCTTTTTTGTTTTCTTCGTGATTATATTCCTGATTATCCATCTTTCATGCCTCCTGTTAAAACATGTTTCCCGTTAATGTTTTTATTCCGGCATACTTTTTATACCCGATGTACTATAAAAATCCGCTTTCTCGGCATTTTTCTTTGCTGGAAATGCCCTGCTTTTAGAGCTACAAAAAACGGAAATTTAAAGTAAAGCCAGTATAAATTTCAGCTTCCTCTGCATTTCGTATAAAAAATGTTTCTGTGATTCCATGAAACAAAATTTATACTTGTTTTTTATTTTCGCACGAAACTGAAGCTTAAAGAGGTGCCCGTATGGTGAAACTCCTGGTACCGCAGCGTAAAATGCAGAAAATGAAATATGCTGGAGTATCCGTTATAAATACTCACATTAACTCTGTTAAATTTAAAATGTCCATATAAAATGGAACGTTTCTAAATTTTACAGAAAAAGTCCAGAAGCCAGAAAAAAGATCTGAGATGCCCCATGCAGTGTATATCTGATGCACTATATAAATTCTGCGTTCAGAGCTGTACAAAACAGAAATTTAAAGGGAAACTGTCATAAATTATCAGAAGGTACAGAATGTGAAAAAGAGATATACTGTTTTCACTTTAAATTTCCGTTTTCTGCGGCTCTGAACGCCAGGTATTTTCAGCGAAGCAAAAATGCCGGTGAAGCGAAAATTTATAGTGTGTCTTTATGGATGAAGAAAAAAATATAAGGAAAACTTATTTTTTAATCTGATTCTTTTCATCTACTAAAATTATAGTCGGTTTATATGTTTTAGCTTCCAGTTCATCCATGTTAGCATACGTGATTAGTACCACCACATCACCTGGAGAGCCCAGTCTGGCCGCGGGCCCGTTCAGGAGGATGGTTCCTGACCCGCGTGGTGCTTCGAGAATATAAGTGATTAGACGAGAACCATTATTTTTGTTTAATACATGAACCTGCTCACCAGGAAACATATCTGCGGCATCTAATAAATCACGGTCCACAGCGATACTTCCTTCATAATCCAGCTCTGTACCAGTAAGTGTCGCGCAGTGAATTTTTGATTTAAGCATAATGCGCTGCATAACTCAGCCTCTTTTTTAAAATTTAGAAAATATTAAAGGAAAATATGGGGGATGTGATAAATTTTGTACCTAATACACTAAATATTTTTTATATTTTTTGTTTTTAGGTATTTTGTTTCCCTGCCAGAAGCAGACTGGAATGAAAAATATCTGTTTCGGTGGCAGCACAAAAAAGATATTTAACGTGACGCCACGGAATATCGATTTATGTAGTGATAAACAGTCATCCGATGAAACACTAAAAATAAACGAATCGAGGAAAATACAAGATGTGTACGATAACGATAAGTTTCTGGGAATTTTTATGCCCGATACACTATAAAATTCCGCTTCTCCGGCATTTTGCTTCGTTAAAAATGCTGGCTTTCAGAGCCGCAGAAAACGGAAATTTAATGTGGAACTAGAATAAATAATGTATAAATAATTATAACATGCAGTCACTCTTTATGTATATGGTCACTATAAACAATAAAAGTTTACCCTTTTTAGCAAAAATGTCAAGAGATACGCCCCTTGTGGGAAACCGAGAAACAGTTATAATAATGAACAGAAGTTTTAGTATACACGATGCTCTATGAATTTCGTTTTGTGGATATTTTTATATCGAAAAAACATCTGAGGTGACAGCATAAGGCAAAATTTTTGAAAATTATAAACCTGATGCATTATAAATTTCCGTTTTCCCGGCATTTTTACGTTACTGAAAATGCCTGCTTAAAGAGCCACATAAAACGGAAATTTAAAGGAGAACCCGTATATTTTGGATTTAAATTTATGGGTGCTGTCAGCATATATTTTGGGCCGAGTCCGCTGCGGGCAGGGAATAAAATACCGTGAAGCGAAAATTTAGTGTATCATGAATGAAAATGGATGTAAAAAAAGAATGTTGTTTTCCTCACCCGCAAAAATAGATAAAATCATATTATCGTTATAAAAAATGAGATTAAAGGGCTTTTAAGTCATAAAGATCTGAATTTTATTGGATATAATTTGATTTAGGAAGAGGAATTTTTTAGTGAAACCATAACACCCGAAGAGGATGCGAAGATAATGTCTTTTTCAGAATGGATGAGTTCAAAGGTTTTTAAATATGTTCATGGACGACATTTAGTTTATAATACCTGCTGGGAAGATCCGCGTCTGGATCGTGTCGCGCTGGAATTAGGTCCGGAAGATAATGTGCTGGTTATTACCAGCGCAGGCTGTAATGCGCTGGATTATATTTTGGCCGGCTGTAAACATGTGTATGCGGTGGATATGAATTTTCGTCAAAATGCTGTTCTTGACTTAAAAAAATCCGCGATTAAAAATTTGAATTATGAGGAATTTTTTCAGCTTTTTGGGCACGGTTATTTTCCTCAATTTAAATCACTTTATAAAAGTAAATTGCGCCAAGATTTACCTGAAATGTCCCAGAGATTTTGGGATAAAAAATATGTATATTTTTCTAGGAAAAAACGTTCTTATTACATGCACGGTACCTCTGGTCAGTTCGCGCGCATGATTAATATGTATATTAATAAAATTTTGCGTATTCGTCCTGTGGTAAATCGTATGTTAAATGCGGAGACTCTGGAAGAACAGGCAAAGATTTATAAGGAAGAGTTACAGAAACGTTTTTGGACGCGGACCATGCGTTTTATTATGAATCGAGACACCACGCTTTCCATGCTGGGGGTTCCACGGGCGCAGCGCGCGCAAATTGAATCACAGTATGCAGAGGGACTGGTGCGTTTTGTGCAGGACTGTCTGGAAGCTGTCTTATGTGAATTACCGTTAAGAGATAATTATTTTTGGAGAGTTTATATTACGGGATCTTATACCCCTGAGTGCTGTCCTGAATATTTGAAGGAAGAAAATTTTGAGAAACTCCGTGGTGGCTTGGCGGAACAGGTTACGACTTATACCGATTCGGTGGAAGGATTTTTGCGGAAAAATGATCTGCCGATTTCTCGATTCGTTCTTTTGGATCATATGGACTGGCTGGCCAGTAATCTTTTTCCTGCGCTGGTTTCAGAATGGGAAGCTATTCTTATGCGTGCCACGGATAATGCACGTTTTATATGGAGAAGTGGTGGCCTGAAGACTGATTTTTTAGAACGGGTGGAGCTGGTTTTTCCTGGCCAGGCAGAGAAAACAAAACTTGTGGATCATCTGAAGTTTTATCCTGAACAGGCTGCGGATTTACATAAATTGGATCGTGTGCATACATATGGAAGTTTTTATATCGCAGATCTGATAAAATAGTTTTTTGGGTTATTTTTTAATTAGTTCCGTTATATACTGAATGTATCTGTTTCTCCTTATAAATTTTTATTTTATGCGGTTCTGAAAGCAGGCATTTTGCTTCCATGCTCGCAGCAGACTGGGTGAAAATGTCTTTCCTTTCAGAAAGCTAAAATGGAAATTTAAGGTAAAATAAGTTTAAAGGAAAATAAACATGTCCTTCTCCTCTGATATGAAAATTATTTATCATATGCTTTTTACGCGTGGTCGTGGAAAAGATCATGCGGAACGGCTGGATAATTTTTATTCTGGTCAGGCGGAAGGATATGATGATTTTCGAAAACGTCTTTTAAAAGGTCGGCAAGAAATGATGCAGGCCATTCCTTTACCGGAAAATGGAATCTGGGTCGACATGGGCGGCGGCACCGGTGCGAATCTTGAATTTATTGCGGAAAAAATCCCTGAGTTAAAAAGAGTTTACCTGGTGGATCTGGCAGTTTCTTTACTGAAAATTGCGGAAAATCGTTTTTTGAAACATGAATGGAATCATGTGAAAGCACTGGAAGGTGACGCGACTATTTTTACACCGGAAGAAGGTTTTGCAGATGTCGTTACATTTTCTTATTCTCTGACCATGATTCCAGACTGGTTTTCGGCGATCGATAATGCACTGCGAATTCTGAAGCCTGGTGGAATTATCGGGGTGGTGGATTTTTATGTCTCGCGGAAATGGACCCCGGAGGGATTTCGCCGTCATGGCTGGATACGCAGAAATTACATGCCGATTCATTTTGGGACGGATAATGTTTTCTTATCTCCTGATCACGTTCCGTATCTTCATAAGCATTTTGAACCGGTGGAATTTCAGGAACATTTGGCTAAAATTCCATATTTTCCCCTGATGAAAGCTCCTTATTATATTTTTGTTGGTAAGAAGCCGGCGACGAAACAAAATGAGAAAGCAGAGGAATGAGCACAAAAAATTTTTCTGGTTTTCAAAAAGAAGAAATTATTTGCAGTTATCATTTCTGTGAAAAGATGGCACGAAAGTCGCGTTCCAGTTTTTACGCGGCTTTTTCTTTTTTACCGCCACAACAAAAACAGAGCATGGAAGCGATTTATGCTTTTATGCGTTTTTCTGATGATTTGGCGGATATGCCGGTTTCTGACTTTACAAAAAAATTTTTTATAGAACGCTGGGAATCTGACTTTTTGCGGTATTTTGAGGCACGGAATACATCCGAGGCGAGGGAAGATCTTTCTGTAAAAGACCTGGGGATAATAGGTGGCGAAGCAGTTTACTCGGAAGATTTTGAAGATAATCAAAAATTTTATGATTATTATAAACAGAATATTTTACCTGCGTTAATGGATACGATTTTTCATTATGAGATTCCATTAAAGTATTTTCAGGATGTGATGTCAGGAATAAAGATGGATGTGGCGTATCCGGTGTTTAAAAATTCAGGTGAACTGGAGACCTACTGTTATCATGTCGCGTCCGCGGTGGGGCTTATCTGTTTATATGTATGGGGAGTGGAAAAATCCCAGCTGGATCCGGGCGCGGAAAATTCTCTTCGGCGTGCGGCTCTGGCATGTGGAAAAGCCCTTCAGTGGACGAATATTTTGCGGGATGTGGTGGAAGACGCAAAAAATGGTAGGGTTTATCTGCCAGAAGAAGATCTGAAAGAAAATGGTTTTACGCCAGATACGTTTCGTGCAGAGGTGCTGTTATTACAGGAAAAAATATCACAAAAACATATTCGTTATTTTATGAAAAGACAAAATTTTGTGGAACTAAAAAATGTAAATCAGCTACAAAATATTTGTTTGGCGGGGATATACCGAGTTTTGGAAAAAAATCTGGAGCATGCAAAATATTTTTATGAAGAGGCGGAACCACTTTTGGAATATTTGCCGCGAGAAAGTCAAAAAATATGTGCCATGATTTTGGGTGTTTATTATCGGTATTATTTAAAAATAAAAAAGAATCCGTGGCGAATTTTTATGGAAAAAGTACATTTAAATGTTTGGGAGAAATTACAGCTTTATGTGAAAATAAGCTGGAGATATTAATTTTTTATATCTCATGCACGATAAATTTCCGTTTTTCCGACATTTTCAGCGAAACAAAACGCCAGGGATGTGGAATTTTATTGTGCGGGTAAAAAATTTTAAGAAGTAAAAGAACGCGGGAATCTAAAAATAGGTATATTTTATGCAAAAAAATGAGGTTAAATGAAATATTTAGGCAGTTAGAGATAAAATTTTTTTGGAATCCTTGCACGGATTACAAGATAAATTATAATATATATTAGATT
Organism: Planctomycetia bacterium; assembly: GCA_030527015.1. GTDB lineage: Bacteria > Planctomycetota > Planctomycetia > Pirellulales > Thermoguttaceae > RGIG3701. The sequence continues at coordinate 25,084 of JAUNBR010000048.1, read as the reverse complement.
TCACATGGTATTTTGTTTTTTGCTGCCGCAGAAAGCATGTTATATCGGACACCCTATTCTGATTATAATTTCTCAAGCATTTTTTACGTTATATGAAATGCCTGATTTCTTAGCGTCAAAAACGTTATTTAAGAGGAATTTGTTAGTGAAGCCAAAATATCGGTGAAGTGATATAAAATGTTAGGTCAAAATAAAGGTGCTCTGACATACTATAAAAAATATAAGTATTTATACCCGATACACTATGAAATTTCCGGTTTTTGCTTCGCTGAAAATGCCTGCTTTTAGCACCGCAAGAAACGGAAATTAAAGTGGAACCAGGATATATCCCGATGCACGATAAATTTCCGCTTCTCCAGCATTTTTACTTCGCTGAAAATACCTGGCTTTAAAAGCTGCAAAAAACGGAAATTTAAAGTGGAACCAGTATAATTAGTGATTTCAGATTTTTGATTTTCTGGAGATTCATTTCTCATGAAAAAAAACACGCCATTAGATACGATGATCCAGATTCAGACACCTGAAAATGTGGAGATTACATATTTTCTGGCGGGAATGCCATTACGTCTGCTGGCATATATTTTGGATATATTTTTCTCATATATGTTATTTAGTTTAGTGACATATATGGCTTCTTATTTAAATACGTTTTTTAATATTAATTGGGGTGATTTAGGTTTTTCGTTTATTTTAGCCTTTTATTTTATTCTTTCATGGGGATACTGGATTATATGTGAGGGATGTTTTAATGGGAAAACACCAGGAAAACATATTCTTGGTCTGCGGGTTATTTCAGTAAATGGAGCACCGATTACGCTGACGCATTCCCTTATCCGAAATCTCATGCGGGCAGTCGACTGTCAGCCGATGATTCTGTATCAGATGGGTTTTTGGTCGATGTTTGTCACGGGAACCTCTCAGCGCCTGGGCGATCTGGCTGCGGGAACGATCGTTATTCAACAAAAACGCGAAATTCCTCCAAAATCTTTGTTAAATAGTTCACTGAGAACACGACAGTTACTGCAGATGCTGCCGTCAGATTTACGGTTAACGGATTCTTTGCGGAAAACATTAACTTTTTATATGATACGTCGTAAAGATCTTACTCCAGCACGGTGCCAGGTTCTGGCATTTCCTCTTGCGCAGCGTGTGGCAGAAATGTATCATCTTCCGCCGTATGCAGACCCAGACAGTATTTTATGCGCGGTTTACGAACGATATGTATATTCAGAATGGAAAGAGAGAGAGCTTTCTCATGATCTGCAGGCAAAAGATGCATTTTGGGGCAGTGAAGAGCAGTGGAAACGATATATGCAGGAAAATCTTCCAGGCATGGACCGAAGGATTCTTCCTCCGCCACCCACACCTTCTTTTGAGAAAAGTATTTCAGAGGTGGATGCTGGTGTTTTGTCCTTTTTACATGCAAAAATAGATGTTTGGAAATCGCTGGAGGTTCTTTGTCGGCGGGCAGGTTCTTTTTTTCGCCGTCTTTCCAGAAAAGAACGGCTTCGTCTGGCAGCAGATTATCGCAGCACGGAGTCCGATCTTTCGATGAGTGAATTTCTTCATTTGGAACCGCGTACGAAGACATTTTTAGAAAGTTTGTTGGGAAACGCATATCAGATTTTATACCGTGCTTCCTCACATGGTTTAGGTTACTGGGGAAAGAAGTTTTTTGTTGAGACTCCACGATTATTATTTACAGATTCTTATCTGTGGTCATGTATGTTTTTATTTTGTGGTTTTTTCTTCGGTACCATGTGGATGGCCAGCACACAAAAAGATTTTGCGGAAAAGATATGTTCTGCTGAAATGCTGGAGGCAGTGAAAAACTCGTATTCAAAACCTGTGGAGTCTCATTATGAAGACTCTCTCTTTCTTGGGAAAATGACTGGCTTTTATATATTTAATAATACGACCATCGGGATTCGGTGTTTTGCTCTGGGCATACTGGGGGGAATTACAGGAATCCTGATGATGCTTTATCAGGCAGTGTTTCTTGGTGCGATTTTTGGATATATGAACACGACGATGTACTGGGATAATTTTCTTACATTCGTTACTGCGCATGGTCCATGTGAATTAACTGCAGTCGTTTTAGGTACCGCGGCTGGTGCGAGAATAGGGTTTTCTCTTATCGCCACGCACGGTTATCGCCGAACAGATGCTGTACGTAAAGCGGCCTTTACGGCCATGCCCGTGGCCATTTTATTTATTTTGTTATTTTTTATTGCAGCTTTTATTGAGGGATTTATTTCTCCTTCTTCGTTACCATATTATGTGAAGTTAAGTGTGGCCATTCTTTCTTCTATTATTATGGGAAGTTACTTTTTTATCCTTGGCGGATTAAGTTTTTTATTTGATCGTCAGACGGAAAAAAAGGAAAAATAACGTTATATCTGTTTTTATTTTTTCAGGTATCTCGTTTATTTTTGTTTTATGGTGGTGGTAAGAGTGGGTATTTCATGAATGGAGAAATGTCGGCTGGCCTGTGACCGACAGAAGAAGTGAAAATTTATTGTGTATCGGAGATGTACTGTTTTGCTTTTAAATTTTTGTTTTGTGTGACTCTGAGAGCCAGGTATTATTTTTAGCGAAGAAAAAATGCCTGTCTGTCGGTGGGCATGAAAAGCGGAATTTTGTAGTGTATCGGCGGTAAAAGGTAATTTACTTTTTTTATTATTTCAGTTATTATGACACCAGAAAATGCACATATCGTGATTCGGAAGCGTGCTACCGATGAGATTTTTAGCTTGGCATTTCGCTTCCTTGGCAGATATTTTTTCCAGATACTTCTGGCGGGAATATTAGCACTTCCGTTCTGTATTTTACCGTGGTGCATTTATTATATCGCGGTGATGATAAATTCAGAATGGATCGAGCTTTTTTTCACAAATTTTGATATGGGTGCAGGATTATGGCGATATACCTTTTTTTGTGTACTCATGTTTTGGTGGGTCGGGCCGCTATTAACGGCACCTCTGACGTTACTGATGGGACAGCTGGTTTTTGAGGGCAGAGCAGACTGGAGAAAACTTCGTCGGGAATATTTTGAATCTCTTCCACAGATCCTTTACTATAAATATTTCTGCTGTTTATTTACATTTCACTGGGCTTTCTGTAATGAAGTTATTTTGTTGGAACGGAATCCGTGGAAGGTATCTCATAAAACCGAGAGACGTACCACGGCTCAGCGGTGCAGAGATATTTATCGGCGGGATTATGATTCCGTTTTTCGAATTTTAGTTTCATTTCTCTGGATCAGCTGTCTTGCAGGTGCCACATTTTGTAGTATCCTCGCCCTGCGTCAAATTATTTTGGGAGGAACGGGAGATGATTTTTTTGCGTATTCCGTTTTTTTATACACTCCTGGGATACTGTGGGGGGCTTATATTTATTATTCCGTTATCAGGTTTCTGGCGTATCTCAACTTTCGTATCTGTTCCGAAGGATGGGATCTCGACTTAAAAATTCGCGAGGAATGTGCACAGATCGATCATGGAAGGATGCGGGACGAAGAGAATGAATTTTAGATATACTGGTTCCACTTTATACTGGTTCCAATTTAAAATTTCGTTTTGTGCGGCTCTAAAAGCAGGCTTTTTCAGCGAAGCAAAAAAGCCGGTGAAGCTAAATTTTATAATGTATCGGGTATAAATTTCTGTTTTTTTACGGCCAAGAATGCCTATATTTTAGAGAGGAAAATGCCAGGAAGCGGAAATTTATAGTGTATCAGGTATAAAGATTTATGATGCACAGAATAATTAGAAAATTTGGTTATTTTATCGTTATTTCTGATGTCCTCTAAAAATCCATTTTCCCTGTCCGCCGACAGAGAGGCCGGCATTTTTAATCGCTGAAAATACCTGGCTTTCAGAGCTACACAAAATGGAAATTTAAAGAGAACCAGTATGAGCTGAAATAAAAATCTGCTGAAATAAAAATTTATCGTAAGTTGGAGGAAATGAAATTCCGTTTTATGCGATTTTTGCTGCGGAATACAAGATTTAAGTGTGTACCGGTTAAGAAATATCCAGCTGAAAAATGGAGAGAGACCAAGGAATCCTGCGGATGCCAAAAAGTCATAAAAGAAATATGGATATGCTTATTTCATCAGGAAATAAATTTTTTCTGAGTGGAAACAGGAAAATATATTTGGGAATTATTTTTTTTGTGCTTATTCTTTTTTCCCCATGTTATGCGGAGGTGTTACCGCAGGAGGATTCTGGACAGGGAGTTCAGGAAGTCGGGGAATGTCTGCAAAAAAATATATATCGCAGTTATCCGTGGTATAATTTGCATAAAGATTCTCTGCAGCCAGTTCCAATTTATGAGGCGCGTGATGTGAAGGATGTTTCTTCTGAAAAGGATAATATCGGGAAATTTTTCGCGTATGCGTTACAAATTTTCATGTATTTTATGTTGGTGGTCGTGGCTGGCATTTTTTTATTCGCCATATTTTATTGGGTGAAAAATATGCTAGGAAATATGCGGTCAGGTAAAACAAGTATAATGGAAAAAGAAGAAGTGAAGCGCAGAACGGAAGCACTTCCGGAAGAAATACAGACGGAAAATGGTGATTATGCTCGGCTGGCAGAAGAAGCGTACGCACGGGGAGATTACCGACTGGCCATTATTTATCTTTTTGCTTTTCAGCTGTTAAAGCTGGATGAGTATCATCGGATTCATTTATTAAAAGGGCGGACGAATCGGCAGTACCAAAAAGCGCTGCGACACTCTCTAAAGAAACAGTTTACAGATCACCGAGAAGCGATTTCTGTGAATGCGTCAGAGGAGGCCAGGCTTCAGCTGGAGAAATATCGTCAGCTGGGAAGTAAATTGGAGCATATTTTTTCAGAAACCATGATTTTATTTGAAGAAATATTTTATGGAAATCATGTCCCGAAACAGGATAAAGTGGAATGGTGTTTTATTCATTTAAATCATTTTCAGGAAATTTTGCGAGTACTGGAAAATCGTGTTAAAAAAGAGTTCTCTCCGTGGCAGGTTATTCCTTCCGCACGACCACAGACACCACCGGGGAAAATGGAAAATCATAATTTGGATTTTCAAAATAAGACATCTGATCAGGCTTTATCTGCACCGGAAGTGGAAGTTTCCTGTTCAGAGACATCTTTCCCGCAGTCATCTTCCATATGCTCGGACGAAGAGCGTCTGGCGGAGAGTATGAACTTATCTTTAGCGGGGCATTCTCAGCCAGACACACCTTCTGAGCAGGATAATTTATGTGAAAAAGATGGTTTCTCGCAGCAAAAAATAAATATTATCTCGCAGGACGGGTTTTCTTGCTGGTGGATTTTTCTTTTCGCTGGTGTGATATTTTTGACAGGGTGCCAAAAAAAGCTGAATACGGATTATGGTATGCGGACCTCTTTTTCAGGGAATGATAGTATCGTCGGCACAAATATTTTTTCGGATGTTTTAAAGGGGCAGGGACACCGAGTCGAGAGTACATGGAGACTGGAAAATCAGAAATTCAGGCACGTGGACTGTATCGTCTGGTTTATTCTGGACTGTAATGACATGAGTGACGAAGCATATCTCTGGATGGAAGAATGGCTAAAATCGGGAACACCAGAAAAGCCACGAAAACTTCTGACGATTCATCGGGGTTTTGACGGGGAAAAAATTTATTATGATTACGTGCTGCCAGATCTGGAAGGAAGACAGCTGGATTTAATGAAAGAGAACGCACAAAAATGCCTGTCAGGTACGAATCATCGCTGTGATAAACGTCGGTGGGTATATCATCAAGAATTCTCGTCGATCGATCAGTATCCGGTGACGCGATTACAGGGACATTCCGACTGGATTAAAAATATAAATGTGGAAAAAAGTAGTTTGTGGAATATGGGACAGATGTGTCTGCGTCAGGGTACGGAAGAAATTACCTCTGTGCCCTTTAATGAAGATGTGGACGTGATGTTAAATTACCAGCCGGAGGTGTCTGTAAAAGAGAATCCCGGGGAAAAAGAAAATGTATCTGAGGAAGAGGAAATTTTGACGGAAGGGAATATGTCTGAAAATAATGATTCCTCTATTTTATTTAAATCCTCGGAAATTTTGTTATCGACACAAGAGATAAACGGGCTTTCAGAAAAAGAAATACAGGAAAATTGTACCTGTCTGCTGAGTGATCAGGAGAATCGTCCACTGCTTTTAAAACGGGAATTTAAGAATGAAGGCGGCGAAATGATTGGCACATGGCTGGCGGCGGCGAATGGATCCTTTCTGTTAAATGCGCAGATGGTGAATCATGAAAACCGAAAGTTGGCGTACCGGCTGGCCAGAGAAATGGGGCAGGGAAAAAAGCGAACTATTTTTCTAGAAACGTATTCTGACCCGATGATTATTGAAAATGCCATGACCTCAGATAATAATTTAGAGGGGTGGGAAATGTTTAAGGTTTTTCCGTTAAACTTTATTTTATTGCATATCACGCTGATGACGATTTTTTATATGTTTTATAAATTTCCTATTTTTGGACGTCCTCGGCGAATTTTTGTTGCGCGTGGAAGTCGTTTTTCGGAACATCTTCGCGCTGTGGGGCGATTATTAAAACGTAAGTAAAGGATTTATCCATGATGCATTATAAATTTTTGCTTCCCATGTCTGATGACAGGCTGGTCGGTATTTTGTCTCGCTGAAAATGTCTGTTTTCAGAACCGCACAAAATGTAATTTAAGTGGAATCATCATAAAATATGAGATTTTTCATGACGTCAGTACTTCATGACAGACGGATGTCTGCCATAATGATGTGTGAAACAGAAATCGTGCTGTTTACATGTTATCTGTCCGATGATATATAGAATTTTGTGGCTCCTGTATTTTGTGTTACCGAAGATGTTTTTGTATTCATAACCTCATGAAACGGAAATTTAAGATGAATTATATATTTTATTTTTAAATTATGGAAGCAGAATTTCATGCCTTAAGAAATGCTTGGGACGTAAATTTAGTGTATTATACCCGATACACGATAAATTTTCGTTTCCCCGGCATTTTGCTTCACTGAAAATACCTGCTTTCAGAGCCGCATAAAACGGAAATTTAAAGTGGACCAGTATATGAGTGGAGAAGGAAGTATAACTGGCTTCTGGAAGAAACGAAATTAGAAGGAGAAAAAATGGAATCCAATTTATCACATCAGACATCTTCACGTACGCCAAAAGAATTATTTGAGCAGATAAGGGAAGAAGTATCAAAAATTTTTGTTGGCCAAGAAGAACTCGTTTTAGGGACACTGGTCGCCCTTTTTTCAGGAGGCCATGTTTTAATTGAAAGTGTTCCTGGACTGGGAAAAACACTTTTTGTCCGCACGCTGGGAAAAATTCTTGGCTGTAAATTCGGCCGCATTCAGTTTACCGCGGATCTGATGCCAAGTGACATTACGGGCGCCCCAATTTTTGATAATCGGACTCAGGATTTTCGTTTTCGTCCTGGTCCAGTTTTTACACAGCTGCTGCTGGCGGATGAGATTAATCGCTCTCCTGCGAAAACACACGCTGCATTACTGGAAATTATGCAGGAATATCGGGTGACGGTGGATGGGCAGGCATATCCTCTGGAACGCCCCTTTTTAGTTTTGGCCACACAAAATCCGGTGGAGACGGAAGGTACTTATCAGCTTCCTGAAGCTCAGCTGGACCGGTTTATGTTAAAGTTAATAGCGGATTATCCTTCTGCGGAAGAAGAAATTCATGTTTTAACTCTGCATGGGAAGCAGATTCCCCTGGATAACATGCTCGAGTCATTAAATGTCGTGACATCTCCGGAAGAAATTCAGCGAGTCGCCAGAGAGAATGCGAATATTTTGGTGCATGACAGATTATTTGAGTACATTACGACGATCGTTCGTAAGACGCGTAACTGGAGTACGTTTTACATGGGGGCGTCTCCCCGAGCTTCACTGGCTCTGGTGGAAACTTCACGCACACTGGCAGCATTTCGTGGACGGGATTATGTCATTCCAGATGATGTGGTGGAGCTGGCGTTACCTGTTTTACGGCACCGAGTTTTGTTGACCGCCGAGGCGGAGGTGGAAGGCATGACGGTAAATGCTCAGTTAAAAGAGATGATTAAAACTGTGGAAATTCCGAGAATATAAATCATGTTTTATACCCGATACACTATAAATTTTCGCTTTCCAGGCATTTTTGCGTCACTGAAAATGCCTGCGTTAAGAGCTGCATAAAATGGGAAGTTAAAGTAAAAGCAGAGTGTATAACAAAAATGTAAATCCTTTTTGATTCAGGAAAAATCATGCCTGTCCTATTAAATATTTTACATACGGTATGGATGAGAATGGAACACCTGCCTGGTGCCACCATCTTTTTTCTGCAGTTTATGATTTTTTTTATGCCGCTTCTGGCTCTGACATTTTGGGGAGCGTATCCGTCACGACGCCTGTTTTTATCAGTTTTTGGTCTTCTGTTTTTATCTCTTCTGGTATCACTGCATTCTGTTTTGGGAGTGTGGATTACTGTCACTGCGGATATATGTCTTTTGGCTATCATTTTTGTGGATTTTCTGACTCTGCCTTCTGCACAGGGTTTCGTGGTCAAAAGAAAAATATCTCCCGTGGCGTCTTTAAGGAAATATCATCCGGTGGAAATTACTGTGGAGAATCATACACGGCGAAAATGTCGGGTACTGGTCAGAGATGATGCGGATCAGGATTTATTACCAGTTAATGATAAGGGGAATGTCCATTACGAAAAATGTCAGCAAGAAATGGAAATCCCGGGAGGGACACTTTCTGCGTGGACTTATTTTTTACGGCCAAGAGTTCGTGGTCTTTTTGAATTTTATTGTGTTTATTTTCGTTTTTCCAGTTTTTTTGGTTTTTGGGTGCGTCAGCAGTCACTGGTCTGTAATAGCACGCTGCGTGTGTATCCAGATATGCGTCAGCTGGCGGAATATGATCTTCTGGCACGCACGAATCGTCTGCATTTAATGGGAGTACGTAAAACACGGCGTATCGGTCAGGATAATGATTTTGAGCGTCTGCGAGATTATACGATCGATGATGATCACCGGCATATCGACTGGCGGGCGACTGCACGGCGGAAAAAATTAATAGTGAAAGATTTTCAGACGACACAGAATCAAAATGTGGTTTTTCTGCTGGACTGTGGAAGGACGATGACTCACAGTGAAACGATTTTAGCACCGGAAGAATTTTCCGAAGCGAAATGGAAGGCCACTCCCGGTGCGGTGAATTCCATGCTGATGCTGGCGTGGGTGGCTCTGAAACAGGGAGATTCTGTCGGACTGCTGTGTTTTTCTGATAAAATACACTCATTTACGCCGCCGCGCAGTGGAATGCGTCACTTAAATGGTCTGTTACATGCTTCTTTTGACCGATTTCCAGAACCTGTCGGCAGCAGATATGATCTGGCTTTTCAGTATTTAGCTTCCCATGTGCGAAAACGCACACTGGTAATTCTGCTGACGAATTTTTTTGATGAGGCCAGTACATTATTTGTGTCGCGCAATTTAAGAAATCTTCATGGAAAGCATCTGCCCATGCTGGCTCTGCTGAGGGATCATCAGTTATTTGACCCGCTGGATAATTTGTTGGTACATAATCCTGAATTAAGGGAAAAATCGGAGGTGAGTCTTTCTTTACGTGAGGGTTATCCTTCCTGGGAAAGTATTTTGGAGCATTATGAGCAGCAGCAGAATCTTCATATTCCTCCAGGTGAAAATGCAGCTGATTTCGTATATTCTGCCGCAGCAGCAGCGGACCTTATCTGGCGCCGCCAGGAACAGCTGGCAAAATTACGCGCCAGCGGAGTTATTTTGGTGGATGCATATCCGGAAGATCTTACGGGTGCTTTAATTTCCCGATATTTAGAGATAAAAGCACGACATTTATTATAATCTCGATAAAATTTTATACCCGATGCATTATGAATTTTCGTTTCCCTGGAATTTTTACTTCTCTGAAATGCCTGCTTTAGGAACAGCACGAAACGGAAATTTAAAGTGGAAACCGCATAACTCGAAATGATTTATCCTGATATACCATTAATTTTCCCTTCCCTGGTATTTTTGTTTTACATGAAAACTTATCTTGTCTTGGATATTTTATCTTGACAAAAACTTCTTTCGGATTATACTGAATTTTTGAAAAATTGTTTGGTGATATTTTAAATTAACCGTAAGCATTTTTCTTCACTTACACCATACTGGCTTCACTTTAAATTTCCGTTTTCTGCTGTTCCTAAAGCAGGCATTTCAGAGAAGCAAAAATGCCGGAAAAGTGGAATTTTATCGTACATCGGGTATAAAATGCTGGGTTCAGAATCATGTGAAACAAAAATATAATGTGGAATCATATAATTTCTGTTTTAGAAAATGATGAAACTAAATGATTATAGAGCATAAATTTAGTCGTTAAAATTTTTTGTTGATCGGTGCGTGATATGTCAATTTAAGATTATTTATACTAATTTTCCCTTAAATTTTCATTTTGAACGGCTGCTGAAAGTAAGTATTTTTTGCGAGGCAAAAATGCCGGGGAAACGGAATTTTATCGTGCATCGAGTATAAAAAAGATTATTCAGAAGAAGTTTAAATTTTATGAATTATAATAATCAGGATCTGTATTTTTATGATTATGGATATATAGATCTAACAATTAATCCTTGGCATTCACCAGGTGCTTTTTTGAAACTGGCACAAAGATTCGGTATATCTGTGGTGGGGATTTTCCTCTTCGGGTACAGTATATTTATTCATTTATGTGTGTTTAAAAATACTGATTTTACACAAATTACATGGATTTTGTCGATTTTACTTAGTGTCTGTATGATAACATCAGGGTATTTTTTGTGTAGCCTGATTTATCGGTGCTGGAGTGTTGTACAGGATAATCATGGTGGTACCACGCCTGCTCAGGCGGTGAAATTACTGTTTATTCCCATTTTTCATTTTTATTGGGTGTTTATCGCTGTTTATGAACTGGCGGAAAAAATGAATGCTTTTTGTGATTTTCACCATCTGGGAAATCCTGCCTATGATCGAATTCATTTAGGCGTTATAAAAAATGCGATTATTATGGGAATGATTTCTTGTTTTCTAGGTGTTTTTTGTTGTGGCGTCCATTTTTTTGTTCCTTTTTCTTCTGGATTTTCTATATTTTTATTCATTTTGTGTGGTATATCTTTTTTTATTTGGGGGATACTTATATTAAAATCCGGAAACTTATTAGCGAAAACGGCTGCCATCATTCAGTTTTATCGTTTTCAAAAAGAGATAAATACTCATGAGGTATCTGATGAAAATGAAAAAGCTAAAAAGAAATATCGGGATTATCAGAATCCGTTTTCCAGTAATTATGGATATGAAAAAAATGTATACGAACATCTTCCTACTCATTTTAGGTACAGGCCAGAAGGATTTCATAAACTGGCAAGATGGTATATTATGTCTCTGCTAGGAATATTTTTTCTGATATGTATTCTAGTGTCATCTGTTTTTTGGAGTATGTCAGGGCTTACAGAGGAGAATCCAGCTCCTGTTTTGGAAGAATTTACTCTTATTTTTATTTGTTTTTTGGGAGGAATATCCACTCTGCTGTTAATGAATGTTACTTCTTTCTGCATTTTGATTTATCGGTGCTGGAGCGTTATTCAGGATGAATATGTGCGTACCACACCTGGCAGAGCAGTAAAATTCCTTTTTATTCCTGTTTTTAATCTGTACTGGATTTTTGTTGCCATTTTGGGTCTGGCGCAGGATATGAACGTTTTTTGTAATCGTTATGATATTTGGGATCCTTACCGAAATCGGATTCATTTATTTTCTGTTTTCTTGAGTATTATTTTTGTTATTTTGGGATTTTTTTTCATTCCTTTTGCCATTCCGTTTATTTGGACGGTAAGAAATTTCGCTAGAGCTGGTGCGATGATTCAGAAACGCCGTTTTCAGGAAGGAGAATTGTTTCCACAGTGGACGGGAAAATTGTAAGACGGCAGCCAAATTTTGAAATATGAGGTATGTTTATTTTATCAGATAGAACTGAATCTCCTTTAAATTTTCATTTTTTGTGGCTCTGAAGGCAGGCTTCTTAGCGAGACAAAAATGCTGGGAAAACGGAAATTTATCGTGCATCGGATATAAAAGGTGGAATGAATGAAAGTAGAGTCTGTTCGAGCTGATTTACATGTCCTGTTTTCATTTTTTTGGAAAATTTCCCATAAAGGAGTTTTATTAAATGAGTTATGATTATAATCAGAATCCGTATTCTTATCATGGCGAGAATAACGAACCATCATATGGCACGTATTCTTCTCTTGCTCCGGGATATACGCCAGAATCATTTTTAAGGCTGGCCAGACGGATCTGGATGTCCATTCTGTGTCAATTTTTGTTTGTTTTTGCTGCTGTCTTCATTATCCTATATAGTATTATGCCAAATGGACATACGGTCGTCGTGGAAGAAGCGGTCGTGGTCGGAGGGCCTATAAGTCCTGGACTCTCGGGAACGGGAATGGGGATATTTTTTATCTTCTTATTAATCGCAGGTATGATATGTGGTTTCGTAAGTTTATTTTCTTTTTTATTATTTATTTACAGGTGCTGGAGAATTATTCAGGATGGATACGCGCGGACCACGCCGGGCCGGGCGGTGGGATTTCTGTTTATCCCGATTTTTAATATTTATTGGATTTTTGTCGCGTTTTACGGACTGGCGGAAGATATGAATGCATTTTGTAATCGGTATGGAATCGGGAGGCCTGTGCAGGATCGGGTAAATACAAATGTTCTTCTTGCGAGTCTTATTTTTTATTATACCGGAATCATCATTTCATTTTTTTCTATAATTGCATTAATTTGTGGTATTTTTTCTATAAATTCTCTTGCGCGAGTGGCGGCTAAAATTCAGGAGGAACGTAATCGGCAAGAAAATGCGGCGCTTAATATTTTATCGGAATGATTTTTGTGTCTGACGGATTATGTGCCCGATGTACTATAAAATTCCGCTATAAAATTTTTTGATTCCAGGTATTTTATACCCGATATACTATAAATTTTCGCTTTCCCGGCATTTTTCTTCGCTGAAAATGCCTGCTTCAGAGCTGCATAAAACGGAAATTTGAACTGAAACCAGTATAATATCAAAAAATAGAAAACACTCTCATGGTCTTATATCGGGCATGAAATTCTACTTTTAATATCGCGCAAAAAACATGGTGGAAAAACTGAACGCACGGGTAAAAAATCGTTCAAGAAATTGTCGTGACACGGATTTCAAAATGGAAAGCATGGAGAAAAACGGCACGGGGGATTGTGGCGGTGTTATTTTTGATTAAAATAAAGATGTTTTTATAAATATATTATATCCGATACACTATAAAATTCCGCTTCATCGGCATTTTGCGTCGCTAAAAATGCCTGCTTTCAGAGCTGCATAAAACGGAAATTTAAAGTGAAACCAGATTTATAAATGAATAGGAGATAATTTTCATGGTTTTTTAAGAAAAGACATGAACAAGAATCTTATATGTAACTTTTTTCAAGATTTTATAATGGAGTATTTATTATGAATTTAACGGATCCGAAATACAGTTCGTTCGCGCTGGTAAAAGAAATGCTAGAAACGCCGGAAATTATCCGGTCATTTAATCCTGAGCAGACGAAAGAAATGGCGGAAGTGGTGAAATCCACGGGACGTCTTTTCTTCACGGGAGAGGGCTCCAGCCGGATTTTTCCTGCGAAATGCGCTATAAGAAACGCCATGCGGAAAGGGCTTTCCATTTCGTTGGCCACGGCGGGAAGTCTGGAAGCGGCGGAATTTGATTTAACGGACTGGGCGGTGATTGGCGCTTCGAATAGCGGACAGACGAAAGAAGTCGTGTCCCTGTTCCAGAAATTGGCTGCCGCAGGTCACGAGAAACGTTTTGCTGTGACCGCGAATCAAAATACGAAATTAGAAGAAACGGCGAATCAGACAGTCGTTTTGTCTTGCGGGAAAGAAGATGCCGTGGCGGCGACGAAAAGTGTCGTGGAGCAGGGGCTGGTTTATCAGTCTTTACTGTGTAACCTTACTGGTGGGTGCATGTGTGACCGGTCTGCGGCGGCGGATGCGGCGAAAGAAGTGATGACGGCGGAATATGATGCGGAAATGCTGCAAAAAATCGCGGCCTCCCCGATTCTTTATTTTGCGGGAAGAAATAATGGCGTGGCGGAAGAATTACGCCTGAAGACGAATGAAATCACACGGAAAAAGAGTGATTATCTGGAAGGGACGTATCTGCTGCACGGAATCGAGGAAGTGATGAATGCCGGCGAAACGATCATTCTGATGGATCCTTTTGAGTCGGAATGTCAAAAAATTAAAGAACTGTTAGTGGACGCGATCGGCGTGAATGTCGTGGCGGTGGCGCCAAAACAGACGATTTTCCCGACGATCGTCCTTCCGACGGTCGGATGCTCTTTAATGCCGTATCTGTATCTGATGGCGGGCTGGAATCTTTTAGTACAGATCGGGATTACCTGCGGAATTAATCTCGATAAACCCACTCGTGCCCGAAAAGTGGGGAACGCTTTCGAAGGTTAATTTCATGGATTTTGACCCGATACATTATATGCCCGATGCACTATAAATTTCCGCTTTTCCGGCATTTTTGCTTCGCTGAAAATGCCTGCGTACAGAGCTGTACAAAACGGAAATTTAAAGTGGAACCAGTATATAAATGTATCGGGTATATAAATATGTGGATGGGGGGAAATTTTGTGATAACGTGTAATATTCGTGTGTACCCATGAGACAGGTCTGTTTATGTTAAAAATTCCTGCCAGAAATAAAATTGACGAGCACTGGATGCTTCGTGCACTGAAACTGGCGCGGCGCGGTCAGGGATATGTGGAGCCGAATCCCATGGTGGGCTGTGTGATTGTGGCGGATGGTGGTACGGGAGAGATGGTAGGAGAAGGGTTCCATGAAAAATTTGGTGAGGCGCACGCGGAGATAAATGCGCTGAAGGCAGCGGGTGAGGCAGCAAGAGGTGCCACGGTTTATGTGACGCTGGAGCCGTGCTGTCATTATGGGAAAACACCGCCGTGTACAGAAGCGCTGATTCAGGCGGGTGTAAAAGATGTGGTCGTGGCCATGCGAGATCCTTTTCCGAAAGTCGCGGGCGGGGGGATTCGCCGTTTACGTGAAGCGGGGATTCCTGTGCAGGTGGGACTGTGTGAGGAAGAGGCCAGGGAGCTGAATGCGCCTTATCTGAAGCTGATGGAACAGAAGCGTCCCTGGGTAATTGCGAAATACGCCATGACGCTGGATGGAAAAATTGCCACCCGTGCACACTCCAGCCGCTGGATTTCTTCGCCTGCTTCGCGCGCGAAAGTGCATCAGTTACGGGCCAGGGTGGACGCAATTATGGTAGGAGCGGCCACGGCTATTCAGGATGATCCCATGCTGACGGCAAGATGTGAGGATTTCGCGTCGGTTTCTCAAGATACCATGCCTGAGGAGATGATGCTTCACCGTACCATGGAGGGTATTTTTTCTGGCCGGCTGGGGGAGGTACTGGAGCAGATTCCGGAGGCGCAGACAGATGTGCAGTCTGGTGTGAGACGTGTTCCGGTACGGATCGTTGCGGACGCGAAACTAAAGATCCCGGTGACTTCTCAGCTGGTGAAAACTGCGGTGGAATTTCCCACGCTGCTTTTAGTTGGGCCGGAGGTTTCCTCTGACCAGATGGAACCGTATCTTGCTTGTGGATGTGAAATTTTTCAGGCAAAAACCATGGATCGGGCGGAGCAGATCGGTGAGCTGCTGGATGAATTGGGGCGGCGTAAAATAACGAATCTTCTGGTGGAAGGCGGTGGAGGTTTACTCGGAGTCTTTTTTGATCTGAGAGAAATAGATGAAATGGAGGTTTTTGTTGCACCGAAGCTCGTCGGAGGGAGAAATGCCATTACGCCCATCGCGGGAATCGGAACCGCGGCGATGGAACATGCTGTAAAACTGCGGAATCCACAAGTAGAAATTTTGGATGGAGATATTCATGTTCATGCTCGTGTTCAAAAAAATGATCGGATGCAAGATATGCCTGCGCCGGACGAAACTTAAGCACGGACATGTGTGTGCCCAAGCATTTTTTATGCCTGGGTTACTATAAATTTTACGTTCTCGGCATTTTGCGTTACTGAAAATGAATTTCTTTCAGAGCCGCATAAAACGGAAATTTAAAATGGAACCAGTATTATTTTTGATTGTCATATTTATGACGCATTATTATATTATTAGATGGAAAGGTCATCATGCTCTGGGAAATTGATATATATCCAAAAAAAAGCGAAAAAGATAACTTGGCGGAAGAGGTCATGGCGGAGATATTCGCGCTGGGATTAGTGCCGGAAACGGAAAGACAGAATATCGGTGTTCGTACTGGCCGCGGTTATTTGTTACAGGGCGATTTAAACCGAGAAGAAGTCGAAAAAATTGCCAAAAATCTTCTGGCGGACATGGTGGTGGAAGAGACGGTGGTTTTTCCACTTTCTGAATTGGCGCAGCAGGTGGAGAATGATTCTGCTGTGATCGTGCATGTTTTGCCAAAACCTGGAGTGATGGATCCGGTGGCCATGAGTGCGAAGACGGCGATTTCTGATTTTGGCGTCACTGCGGAGGAAGTTCGGACGTTTCGGAAATATCATTTAACCGGTCTGGATGAGGCACGGATCGAGAAATTGTGCTGGAAAGTTCTTGCGAATGACGCGATCGAGCAGGTGGTGCGTGGTCCTTTTACCTTTACGCATCTGGAAGTGGGGACGCCGTATGAATTTCAGCTGGTGACGGTGCCGATTCGTGAAATGGATGAAGAGGCATTAAAAACGTTAAGTCTGAAAGGTCAGTTATATCTTTCGTTGGTCGAAATGCAGACGATTCAAAAATATTTTCAGGATCTGAAGCGGGATCCGACGGACGTGGAGCTGGAAACCGTGGCGCAGACGTGGAGTGAACACTGTTCGCATAAAACCCTGGCCGGGCGTATCGCGTATAAAGATGATGAGCGTGAAATCACTTTTCAAAATATGCTGAAGGAAACGATTTTTGCCGCCACGGAGGAAATTCGAAAAAATCTTGGCGAAAATGACTGGTGCGTCAGTGTGTTTAAAGATAATGCGGGCGTGGTAACCTTCGACACGGATTATAATCTGGCCTTTAAGGTGGAAACGCATAATCATCCGTCTGCGCTGGAACCATACGGCGGGGCGAATACAGGAATCGGCGGTGTGATTCGAGATCCCATGGGAACTGGGATGGGAGCGAAACCCATATGTAATACGGATGTTTTTTGTTTTGCGCCTCCTGAAATGTCGCTGGAGGATATTCCTGCGGGAGTGCTTCACCCTAAACGTGTCATGCGGGGAGTTGTGTCCGGCGTGCGAGATTATGGAAACCGGATGGGAATTCCCACGATAAACGGGGCGGTTTATTTTGATGAACGTTATCTGGGGAATCCGCTGGTTTACTGTGGAAATTTGGGTATTATTCCTGTGGATAAATCTTTTAAGAAGACATATCCGGGTGATTTAATTGTGGCCGTGGGTGGGCGGACAGGTCGGGACGGCATTCACGGTGCGACTTTTAGTTCTGCGGAGCTGACTCATGAAAGTGAATCACTTTCCGGCGGAGCAGTTCAGATCGGAAATGCGATTACTGAAAAAATGACGCTGGATATTCTTCTTGAGGCGCGTGATCGTGGGCTTTATACTGCCGTGACGGACTGCGGAGCAGGTGGTTTTTCCAGCGCGGTGGGTGAAATGGGAGAAGAGATCGGCGCGGAAGTCTGGCTGGAAAAAATTCCATTAAAATATGAAGGTATTTCTTATTCGGAAATGTGGATTTCTGAAGCGCAGGAACGTATGGTTTTTTCTGTTCCAGAAGAAAAATGGCCGGAACTGGAAGCACTGTGTAAGTCGGAAGACGTGGAAGCCACGGTGATCGGGCGATTCGTGCCCACGGGACGTCTGATGCTGAAATATGGGGAACATGTCGTGGCAGATCTGGAAATGGACTTTATGCATCATGGACGTCCGCCGGTGGTGCGGGAAGCGACTTATGCTCCGCCTGCGGTAACGCCGATGGATATTCCGATTCGGGAAGATTACACGGAAACTTTAACGGGAATTCTCGGAAGTTATAATGTCTCAAGTAAACACTGGGTCGTGCGGCAGTATGACCATGAGGTTCAGGGAGGAAGTGTGATTAAACCGCTGGTGGGGGTACAGAATGACGGGCCAGGAGATGCTTCGGTGATTCGCCCGCGTTTTGAATCTTACCAGGGAGTGGTGGTTTCCTGTGGTATGAATCCGCGTTTTGGGGATTATGATACATACTGGATGGCAGCTTCAGCGATTGATGAAGCTCTGAGAAATGCAGTCGCGGTGGGTGCAGATCCAGCAAAAATCGCCATTTTGGATAATTTTTGTTGGGGCACGACAGATAGACCGGAGACTTTAGGTTCTCTGGTACGCAGCGCGATCGCCTGCCATGACATGTCTCTCGCTCTGGGGACACCGTTTATCAGCGGAAAAGACAGCTTAAATAATGAGTTTCGTCCGGAAGGGAAGGATCCGATCAGTATTCCGCCGTCTCTGCTGATAAGTGCACTGGGACAGGTGCGCGACGTGCATCAGTGCGTGACGATGGATCTGAAAGGTGAAGGAAATTATCTGTTCCAGGTCGGCATGACACGGAATGAAATGGGAGGATCTCATTTTGGTTTAGTGGAAAATTGTTCGGGCGGAGAAGTTCCGAAAGTCGATTTTATCGTGGCGAAAAAAACATTTGCCGCCATGCATGCCGCCATTTCGGCAGGAACGGTGCGCGCATGTCATGATTTAAGTGAAGGTGGACTGGCTGTCGCCGCGGCGGAAATGGGTTTCGCGGGAGAAATCGGCGTGAATCTGGAACTGGCATGTGTTCCTTATGATGGAGACAGAACCTGTCCTGAATGTAACGCGATTTTACTTTTCAGTGAATCCAACACACGTTTTTTGTGTGAGGTAACACCTGAAAATGCAGAGGCGTTTACCGCGTTTTTCACACAGGCGGGGATTCCTGTGGCACGTGTCGGTATGACGGAAAAATCGCACGCGATGCGCGTTTTAGATGTGAATGATGAAAAAATGGTAATTGCCGCGGATCTGAAAGCGCTTAAAAAAGCATGGCAGGCACCGTTAAATTGGTAAATGGATGTTCGGCGCATGGTGGATTTTTTGTTTTTCACGGAATTTTCACTTAAGATGGCTGTTTCGGTATTTTGTGAGTAAAATCAGGGAAATATACTCTGGTTTCACCTTAAATTTCCGTTTTGTGTGGATCTGACCGCAGACATTTTCGGCGAAGCAAAATGCTGGAGAAGCAAGAATTTTATAGTGTATCGAGTATAAAGCTTCGGGAGTTTTCAGAAACCTGAAATTTCTGTTTTAAAACAAAATAGCTGAAGGAAAAAGAGCAGGGGTATTTCACTGATCTGAAATACCCCCGTTTAATGAAACTCTGAAATTTTCTGTTTTATAATATATTCGTGTAAAGTATTCGGTTTTACTTTAAATTTAAGTTTTACGCGGTCTAAAAAGCTGTGAAAGCCGGAAAACCTCTGTGGTTTTTGGCCGGCTCTGTGTGCCGGTGGGGGGAAACTAAAAAGCTGTGAAAGCTGCCCCCCAGAGGCCGTTATTTCTCGCGGAGGGAAATATTATTTTGCTTCTTTTGTAAATTCCTCGATTTTTAGAAATGCTTCTTCCAGAACATTTAAACTCGTGGCATAACTTGCCCGAGCGTAACCGGGCGCACCGAAAGCACTTCCCATGACCAGCGCGACACCTTTTTTCTCCAGTAATTCCAGGCACCATTCTGTATCCGTTTCGATAAATTTTTCGCCATATGTTTTTCCCAGAAATGCTTTTATATTAAAGAAGGCGTAAAATGCACCGCCCATGACGGGACAGGAAAGACCTTCTATTTCCGCGATACGTTTTGCGCAAAACTCACGGCGTTTTTTAAATTCCACCAGCATTTCCGCCACACATTCTTGGGGACCATTTATCGCTTCCAGAGCTGCATACTGAGAAATGCTGCAGGGATTCGAGGTTTCCTGACTCTGAAGACTAATCATGGATTTCGTTACGGCGGTCGGTGCGATGCTCCAGCCGATTCGCCAGCCGGTCATGGCGTATGTTTTACTGACACCATTAATCAGGCATGTACGTTCTGTTAAACCAGGACGAACGGTGGGAAAACTCACAAATTTTGTGTCACCATAAATCAGGCATTCATAGATTTCGTCTGCGACCACCCAAAGATCTTTTTCCAGGACGACATCCGCCAGCGCGCCTAATTCTTCACCATTATACATACAGCCGGTGGGATTCGAAGGATTACACAGTAAAAGACATTTTGTTTTGGGAGTACAGACCGCGCGCAGCTCTTCAGGAGTGACCTTAAAATTATTCTCCTGGCGGGTTTCCACGATTACAGGTACTCCGCCAGCCAGTTTAATTAGTTCCGCATAACTTACCCAGTAAGGTGCGGGCACGATGACCTCTTCTCCTTCGTCGATCAGAACTGTAAATACATTATGCAGCGCATGTTTCGCACCATTCGTTACCACGACATTCGCGGTGGAATAATCCAGTCCATGACGCCGGGTGTACTGCTGAATAATCGCTTCCTTTAACTGTGGAATTCCAGAGGCCACGGTATAATGCGTTTTCCCCTCATTCATCGCAGTCAGAGCTGCATTACAGATATGCGCTGGAGTATTAAAATCCGGTTCCCCAAGACTTAAATCATAAACGGTATGTCCCGCGGCCTTTAACTCTTTCGCTTTCGCGGCCATGGTTAATGTGGCGGATGGCTGTAAGGCAGAAATTCTGCGAGAAAGAGTATTTTGCATGTGAAGTTCCTCCTGAATAAAATGCGAAAATGTTTATCTCTGATGCACGACGAATTTTCACTTTTTCGGTATTTCGTCAGACGTGGAATGCCCGTTTTTGTGGTCGTGCAAAATTTAAATTAAAAAAATGAAACTACATATATGTCTGGCACACTAAAAATGAGCGTTTTTTGAAAAACCACATGAGCTGAAATCTAAAGTGAAAGTGAGTATAAAAAAATACTGGTTTTACTTTAAATTTCTTTTTTGAGTGGCTCTGGAAGCCGAAATTTTCAGTGAAGCAAAAATGCCGGGGAAACGAATAATTATAGTGTATCGAGTATAATACCTAATTAAAATGAAACAGCCTAAACGCACGAATTATAAAGTAATGTATAAAAAATAAAAGGATGACCAGTGAAATTTTGTGTAAAAAACGTCCAAAATACTTTCTGCGCGTCTTCGGATAAAAGTGTTTTATATCCGATACACTATAAATTTCGGATTCCTGGTGTTTTGATTTTCGCTGAAAATGCAGCTTTTAGAGTTTCGCAAGAAACGGAAAATGAAAGGGGATTCCGCGTACAAGAAATAGAAGGACCGTTTTGTGTACCTGAAGTTTTATAAACAAGAATCCGCCTTTTACTGATAAATCGGCATGTAACGGTAATACACTTCCAGAATCATGATCGCCATACACGTGGTATAAAGCCGCCCGCCATGACGATTATGAGTTTTATCTGGTTCATCAAAATACCAGCTTCCATTTTCATGTCCGGAAAATGACTGCGTGGCGACCAAAAAATCTCTCATTCCCGGATTCCACCTCCGCCAAGTTTCGCCGCCATAATGCCGAAGTGTCAGCGTGGCGTAATAATTATAATAAAGATCTGTCGCGGAAAATCGCCAGTTTCCCAGGTGGGAGATACCTTCCTGTAAAAAAGGGGCGTTTCGTGGTGCACCGAGGAATATTTTACCTGTCAGACCGATCGCTGTGGTGGAACGAATCGGTTCTTCATCTGGCCGATATGAAAATTGCGAGCCATCCTCCGACTGAACACTGGATAAAAAGCGTTCCATTCCACTTATCGTGGAAGAATGAATCTCGAAACCCGCCATTCGGGCACTTTTCAGAGCCATAATTGCCCAGACCGTCAGCGTGACATCTCCTGGAGTTTTGGGTTCATAACGCCATCCGCCCGTACGTGGATCCTGTGCCCATACCAGCCATTCGACTGCGCCTCGTGCCAGAATTTCCAAGTCATCTTTCGTAGTGTTTTCCTGTTCTGTGGAAAGGGGATTTTCTGCTTTTTTTTGTTTTTCCATAATCAGAGCTTCGCAGATCGCTAAAGTCGCCATGCAGTGTGCGTACATGGTGCCTTCCCGTAAATCATATCCAGGAATTCCCTTTCTTTTTCGGGCTTTCGTACTTAAATAATAAAGCCCTTTACTGACAGACTGGGAAAATTCACCCTGTTCCCGTGTGTTTCCGTGCCCCAGCATGGCCAGCAGAGCGAGAGCTGTCGCGCCGGTGGTGGAATATTCTTCTCCTGGATTTCTGCATTTTCCACGACATGAAGCACAATTTTCCAGATGAAATGTCCAGCCGCCCCATCCTGGACGTTCTGAATCGATCTGCTGATGTGCTTCCAGCCACCGTAAACCACGTAAAACGGCTTCTTCACTGGAACGAGTCGGGCCTGTGGCTGGATCCTGCATCATTCTTTCACGTATTTCAGGATCTGTTCTCCCTTCCAGCGTTCCTGAACGAGGAAATGTGGCGTTTTCTCCCATTTTTGCCGATCCTCCTCCATTTTCATCCGATGAATGTGCAGAAGAGGACCCTGCTTCTGATTTAGTTTTTGAGGGATTATCTTCAGAAACTTCAGAATCAGACTCTTCCACCGCTTTTTTCTGCTCTTTTTCTTCTTTTACCGTGGGGTCTTCCGGGAGAATAATTTCTACTTTCGTTTCATTTTTCTCTGACACTTCGATATGCGTCAGCGGTGTATCCGCTTTCGTCTGTTTATCCAGATCCTCCGTGAGGAAAATCGTCGTGGAAATTCCATCTTCCTCACTCAGCTGATCCGTCATGGCCTCTCCGAATGTCATTTCGAATACAAGACCTGTTCCTCCCTGACCCTCTTCGGGTTTAGACCAAAACGCCAGAACAAGAAAGATTACCACATGCAGCGCAAAACTCGCTAAAAAACCAAAATACAGAGGAAATGGATTCTCTTGAACTTCCAGATCATCCAGCGGATTTACCAAAATCTCCAGAACGGTTTTCTTTCCTTCTGTATCTGACGGTTTTACCAGAATATCACGGCGTACCTTCTCCTCATGTTCCGCTGCGTTAAGAATTTCATCTAAAAAAGGTACATTTTTTGACATTATAATTTATAAGTAAAGAGACAGAGGGTAATTGGAGCCATTTTCTGTATTTTTTGTGAATTACAGAACGAAAATTTATGGACCGGTATATACAGAACCCACTTAAATTTCCGTGTTTATGGCCCTTAAAACAGGCATTTTCAGTGAAGAAAAATGCCGAGAAAGCGGAAATTTATGTATAAATTTAATTTATATTATAATGGAACCAGAGATATTTTCCAGTGGAAATTCGTCTGGCATACGGATTTCTGAAAATCTGTATGTTTATATCTCTTGACGTTTCATGTTTTTGGTTTAAAATAAATTCAAAATTTAAGGAATTTATTTTTGTACATATGATTTTCATATAATTTATACTCAGTATATGCAGTATATACTGGTTCCACTTTAAATTTTCGTTTTTTTCGGCTCTGAAAACAGGCATTTTCAGCGAAGCAAAATGCCGTGGATGCGGAATTTTATAGTGTATCGGATATAAAACCGTTAACTCTTTTAATATCTGGTTTTTTCTGTCATTCAGTTTATTTAAATTTCAAGATTTTTTCTCTGTTTTTTGTAAAAAAAGTTGAAAGGCTAAAATGTCCGAAAAAATAAAATTTGCATACAGTTCGAATGCTTATCGTCTTTTTTCTGTGGAAGAGTGTATCCAAAGAATCGCCTCACTGGGATATACTGGAATGGAATTACTGGCGGATGTTCCTCATGCGTATCCCGTCAGTCTTCTTCCTGAGCAAAAAACTAAAATTTTGAAATGCCTGGAAGAAAATCATTTGGAAATTTCGAATATTAATGCATTTATGATGAACGCTGTCGCGGACACGCGCCAGACATATATTTATCCATCATGGATTGAGCCATATGCCCCTTACCGTGCGTTACGTCGGGAACACACAAAACGTGTTTTAAATTTAGCCTCAGAGCTTCGTGCGCCAAGCATTCAGACGGAGCCGGGCGGGCCGCTGCCGGAAGGTATGTCGCGAAAAGAAGCACTGGCGATTTTTTACGAAGAATTTATGCCCTGCGTGGAAGTGGCTGAAAAATGTGGTGTGGATCTTTTAATTGAGCCGGAACCTGCGCTTTTAATCGAGAAGTGCGAGCAATTTTTGGAATTTATTGAAAAAATCGATTCTTCACGTGTCGGACTTAATTTTGATCTCGGGCACGCGTTTTGTGTGGAAGATGATATTCTTTACTGGATTCCGCAGCTGGCGAAATATATTCGGCATTATCATATCGAGGATATTTCTGCCACACGTGTTCACCATCACCTCATCCCGGGGGAAGGCGTAATCGATTTTCCTCCCATTCTGAAAACCATTTCTTCCACAGGATATTCTGGGTTCATTACCGTGGAACTTTATCCTTTCCAAGAAAATCCAGATGACGCAGGTCGGAAAGCACTAGAGTTTTTTCGGAATTTGTGTTGGTGATGAATTTTATATCCGATGTACGATAAAATTTTGCGTTCCGTGTCTGCTGACAGACAGGCGGGTGGCTTTTTTGCTTCGTGGAAACGCTGGGTTTCGGCGCAGTAAAAAATGGAAATTTAAAGTAAGTATCAGATTTTTTACGGATTTTCTGTTAAGTTTTCGTTTTGAGAGATTCTGACGGCGGGTATTTTTTAGTGAAGTAAAAATGTCGGAGAAGCTGGGGGTTATCGTGCGTCGGGTGTATGAGGATTTTTTCTGTTAAGTTTTTGTTTTGAGAGATTTTGACGGCAGGCATTTTTTAGTGAAGTAAAAATGTCGGAGAAGCTGGGGGTTATCG
>JAUNBR010000047.1 GCA_030527015.1 Planctomycetia bacterium | reverse complement strand
GGATTCAGATTCTGACGAAAGATGTTTTCGGCGAATTTTCAGAGTGAATCTGTGTGATTTTCAGGAGGATTCAGGTACTGACGAAAGACGTTTTCGGTGAATTTTCAGAGTGAATCCGTGATTTTCGTGATTATCAGGAGGATTTAGATTCAGACAAAAGACGTTTTGCGTATATAATTTTATGTAAATAAAAGATGAAGAAAGATGAAAAATATGAAGAAAGATGAAATAAAAAAACCCCGAAAAATCGGGGTTTTGACGGATGAAGAGGGATTCGAACCCCCGGACGGGGAACCCGTCAACGGTTTTCAAGACCGTCGCCTTCGACCACTCGGCCATTCATCCTTTCGAAAGAATACTCTTTTTTTCTCGGCGTATGACAAAATGTACATTTTGCAGCACTCCTTCCCGCGGGCGGTGGCAGAGCCGGAATGCCCGTGTTTAGAAGTACGTAAAATGAAATTTTAACGTGGAACCGGTATAAACAAAACGAGTATCATAAAAGTATAACGAAAAATTTATTTTCGTCAATTAGGGGGCGCGTAACTTGTGGCCATTAATAATTCGGAGGAGGATTCAGGCCGAAGGTTCCAGGTTTCACAGCGCCAGGCTGTGCCCATGTGCGTAAAAATAGAAAAGGCGCCGGTGGCAAGTTTTCGGTCTTTTCCGATATCTTGAGCCATTTCGGCAGATAAAAGCCCCCAGACGAAACGGGCGATTCCGTTACTGGTTACCGCCAAAACGGTCTGGCCAGGATATTTTGTGAGAATTTCATTTCCGAAAGACTGCCACTGGCGAATGATTTTTGAAGTGTCGATGGACCAGCCCGGCGGAGGAATTAACTCCGTGTTCCAGCGTTCGAGTGCCCGGCGCCCGGCGTCCTGAAGTATTTCTGTGTGAGTTTCCTGCTCTCCTAAAAGCCGCGTTCCCATCCGAGTTAATACATCTTCTTCCGGTAAGCCGTCATCCTCTCCGTAATGAATTTCACGGAGAAATTCCAGCGGTTCGACAGGAATCGACGGATCCAGCTGATGGCGAATCTCGAATGACGTCTGCATGGTTCGCCGCAGTGGAGAAGAAAAAATGATGGAGGGTAAATAACCGTGCGAACAAAGATATTTCCCCACACGACACGCCTGCTGAAGCCCTTCCTCGGTTAATGGCAGGTCGGTGCCTGCGCCGATACGTAAAAGAGGATCCCCCTTTTGAAACGTATTCCCGTGACGGATGATAATTAATTGAGTCTGCATGTTTCACCTCCCGTGATGCCAGGTTCTGATTTCAAAATTTATTTTGTCCTGATTTCACTTTCCATATCTATACCTGATATACACGATACATGTTCACTCTCCGATATTTTGTGAGGTACGAAATGTCTTGCTGGAAAAATCGTATGAAATGGAAAATGGAACCTGTGTATACTAAATAATATATCGCTTTCCCCATCCGAATTCAAGTAAAAAGGAAAAAAAATTAAAATTTTCCGTATAAAACCTAAAAAAAAGATTCTTTTTTCTGTATGTTTAACAGAAAATGTAGTGAATAAATAAAAGATAAAATCTAGAGAAAATTTACAGTCAGAGATAAAAATAAAAGATCATTTCATTTTGGGAGATCATGCTCTGATTTTACTTAAATTTTCCGTTTTACGTGGCTCTGAAAGCAGATATTTTCCGCGAAGTAAAATGCCGGGGAAGCGGAATTTTATAGTATATCGGGTATAAAAAATGGAATTTTAGCTGCAGAGATTACCGCGGATTCATGTGAGGAATTTAAGCGGCACGGTTATCCGGCAGCAGAGAGCTTATCAGCGGACTGGCACACGTCGTGGTGGTGTGCACGACTTCACCAGTAGGAGTGGTAATATATCGAGAAATACGCATGGCCGGTTCCGTGGATGATGGTACGAAAGGAGACGGTCTTTCCTGTGTGGAATTATTTTTTCTCGCAGAATCAGAGAGTGTAGGAGACATTTTCGCTGGAGCATTCATGGGATGAGGAATATCTCCAGATGTGTCCCGACCAAGATTTTTCTGTGCGTCTGCCGGTTTTTCTTTCGCCTGCGGGGAGTGTGTAAATTCTGCATGAAACGCTGGCCGAGCATCGGAATTTCCAGGCATAAAAACTTTTTCGCCTGAAGAAAAAGTAGAGTGACCTAAATCTTTCGAAAGACGCTGGTTTTCATCTTCGCGACTTTCCACACGATAACCTTCTTCGGCGAAACGACAAAAAATGGTTAGCAGAGCAGGTAAAATCAGGATGGAAGTATAAAGACAGCAGAAAATACCCAGCGACAGAACCAGTCCCAGGCTCTGTAATCCTTTATGTGAGGCCAGAGCTAAAGTTCCGAAACCGATGATGGTGGTCAGGGAGGTTAAAATAATGCTGGTACAGGTGGAAGAGCTTAGCCGGTAAAACTTTTTTTCGTGCTGCTGGCGGAAATCATGCAGGACGTGAATTCCGTCGTCGATTCCGATTCCGATAATTAAAGGCAGGACGATCATGTTCGCCACGTTCAGAGGAATGCCTAAATATCCCATGATTCCGAATGTCTGGAGCATTCCCAGCCCGACAGGAAACAGAGCTAAAAATGTTTGGCGGATACTGCGTAAGTCGATATACAGGAAAAAGATCACGGCGGCCAGCGCAAAAAACGCAGCTTTAATATAACAGTCTTTCATCTGGTGAGAGCAGTAATAAGTCTGAATGGGATTTCCCGTGGCGTGCGGGTCCACTTCCTTCACTTCTTTTACGAACTGTGAAAGCGTGTCCATGTCCCATAATTCTCCCTTTCCGAAAATCTTTAAAAGGTGCGTGCCGTCTGGTGCCATAAAACGCTCAACAAAAGATTTCGGTAAATCGCTGTACTGAGGGCTTTCGGGATTCGACATGCTGTAAATGGTTTTCATCTTCTTCAGAAGATCTTCACCCAATGATTGGTGATATGCGGCGATTCGGTCTGCATAAGAAGGTGATGCGCCGGAGGTATTCACAGGAATTTCCGAGGGACGAGCATCCATGGAACGGAAATTTGCGAAAACCGTTTTCACACGAGAGTAAAGCTCCGCGTATTCTGATTTCGAATTTAAAAAGGTGAGCATCTGTAAAAAACTCTGCTCCACGGCGGCCAGATTTAAACGTTCCCCCAGTTCAGATTTTGATTGGATTCGGCGGATCTGCGCTAAATCAAAAATCGGCTGGACATGATCCGGAATGTGCTGCAGCGTCTGATGAATCTGCTGAATCATGGCCGTGCGCCGCGGGTTTTCTTCCGGAACACATTTTATGATCTGCTCCACACGCTCCACGCTGGGTAACTTAATTAACTGATCATAACGCTTTAATAATTCCTCCCGATTATCGGACATGGACAGCGCATACCAGACACTCTGCTTACTTTCATCCAGCAGACGTTTTTCCAGTTTCACACTTTCCAGATTATCTTCCTGTAAATTCAGAAGATTATAATCATAATATAAATATTTGGAACCGTAACCAAAACATACGATTAATGCTGCGACCATTCCCAGCGTAATCATGGGATGAAACTGAAAGACAGCTAAAAGTTCGTTAGGATTTTTCCCGCGCGGTAATTTTTCCGCAGGAGTATTTTTGTCTCCCAGATAAATGAGAATCGGTAAAATTAAAAAAGCGGCCAGACAGCATAAGATGATACCTCCGCCTGCGACGATTCCCAGTTCTGCGACACCTGTAAATTCTGTAAAACCGGCCATGGCGAAAGCCACGGAGGTGGTAATTCCACCTGTCAGGATGCCGGGTCCGACTTCATATGTGGCGCGGATTAATGCCTGGCGTGTGTCGTCCCCCATCCGTCGGCACGCGACATACCGATTCGTCAGGTGAATTCCGAAATCGATTCCCAGTCCGACAAGAATTAAACCGAATGAAATGCTCAGAATATTCAGATTTCCCACAGCCAGGGTGATATAACCCATGGACCACGCGATTCCGAAACCCAGAGCGATCATCGCCATGATGGGATGTTTTAATCCGCCAAAAAACAGCATATATAAAATCAGAATGCCGAACGCCGCAAGAATCGTCGCTTTCGACATATCGCGCTCACTGGTGCGCATTTCGTCATTTTCCATTACCGGAAGCCCGGTCAGCTGAAGTTCTGTTCCGGGAATCTCTTTATTTACTTCGGAAAGAATATTTCTTATACAGTCGATTCCCTCTGTGCCGCGTGCGAAAGAATCTTTTTCCCTGTCCACCAGCTTCACCATGAGAATGGCGGTTTTACATTTATCACGATTTAGCCAGAAATAATGAATATTTGAGCTGGAACTGGCCGCATCTGTCACCGTCACTTCACTTTTTTGTGCAGGCATGCTCGGAGAATTCACGGTATCTTTTGTGAGCATCTGGAAATGTGGTGTCTGATTTTTAGCGGTTTCGTTTTTGAGCTGTGTATATGCAGGAATATTTGTGTTTTCCGGAAGTCCTAAATTCTCTGAAATGTTCTGATTTTCAGGAAGTTCGGAAGACGTCAGCATTTCTGAAGAAAAAGTAGGAAACCCAGCGGAGTTCGGTATATTTTGACGGGGCATTTCCGAAGGTAAATTTCCTGTGGGTGCGTTTATCGCGGCATTACCGGTGTGATTCACCTGGGCCGCAGACGGAGCGTTTTCCTGAGAGGAAATTTCTTGGAATGGAGTATTTTGTGAATATCCGGTACCGACTGAAGATGCCGGGGCCATTTCAGACATGCCGGGAGAGGGCGGGAAGTGATTCTCCGCTGGAAATGCTTCGATAAATTCAGGAAAATCCTGCTGCTGGTAACCGAATTCAGGAGCGGAATCACAGCACGGCTGACCCACCGGGCACGTATCCGGATAACGCGCCATGTAAGCACCAAAAGGAAGAATTTCTCCGGCAAAAGAAGGTGAATTATTACCGGATGATGATTTTTCATGCTTTATTTCCTCTTCTGGCCGTGCTTCTGCGATGAATACTCTTTCCGCGAAAGAAGATTTATTCGTCGGTACTCCTGGAAGAAAAAACATTCCTGCCTGATGAGAGTTTTCAGGTTTCATGGTTTCATCCAGACTGGTGGTCTGTACCTGTCGGCGCGACTCGACATCATCTAAAACGGGCCAGGGAGAAATAAATTGGTAATTTGTGGCGAAGATTCCTTCCAGACTATGAATCATCCGATACAGGAATTTTTCTGCTTCCTCACGTTCCGTTTTTGACAGGGTGCCTTCCGGTGCCATCAGAGGCTGAAAGCTCATATTCATCAGTCGGTGTAAGGAAATATCCTCCCAACGATTCTGTAAAACTCCCTGTGTGCTCTGTAAAAAAAGGCATAATCCTTTAAGATTCGATTCAGAAGAATAATGCAGTCCTTTTTCCACCAGCTTTTTATCGTCGACTTTATAAAAAATGGAATAAAATAAATCGGGACGCTTCTCCAGTTTCGCGGCGATTATATCCAGCGCCTGAATGACTTCTTCTTTCTCTTTTCCCGGTGTCTTACCATCCACCACGACAATTAAATCATCATCACTGCCAAATTTTGTGATATATTCCTTCCAGTACTGATTCCAGTCACTGTTCGGATTTATCAGATCCAGTCGACGGTTTTTAAATTTTAAATGATTCGAGGAAAAATATAATGAGACACCTGCGAAAATTAACGCCATAAATATAACGGCAGTTTTGTGACTGAGCACAAAAACTACCAGTTTTGTTAGTGGAATGGCAAAAATCGATTTTCGTGTCGTTTTATTGTCGGATTCTAAAGTCACGGAAGCTCCCTTTCCATGAGATTTCTCTGGATGTTCCAATTATCCAGAATATTAAACAAAAATAATGCTGGTGTGGATAATACTTAATTTTCTTATTTTGCGCAAGAGGAATTTTGTTTTTCTTTAGAGAAAAGGTGTGCTTTATTAAAAATAAACAGAATGGATATGTTTTTGGATTCTGTGCATATTAAAATGCTAAATTATATGAGTTTTGAAAATCTGACATTTTTCTGTTTTTATTCTAAACTTAAAGTTTTCTGCCGTTCGGAATGCAGGTATTTTCAGCAAGTAAAATGCTGGAAATACGAGAATTCGCCATGCGTCAGGTGTAAAAGATAAAGAAAAGACGACTTTATGAATTTTAAAACTATAAGTTTTATTTTTTATGGCAGTAAAGAACTGCAATTAAAAAATGAACAGTATATTTTATAAATCTGGATCGGAAAACATGGAAATAAAACCGTTTTTTGACAGAATTATTTTAGAATTTTTTGTTTAATTTTTTATAAAAATGAGTTTTTTTAAGAAAATATTCATTTTTTATCATTATTCAGATGTATATGCCCCGATATTCTATTTAACAGGTATATTTTATGCAACTAGAATTATTGGTACAGGAGGAAAATTTTGAAAAAGATTATTCTTATTATAATTGTAATATTTTATATCGTGGTAAAAACGGCACCAGTATACTCACAGGGAGCGTCGCTTCATGGAATCGGTGCGGTAAATGAAGGTATGGCGGGAACCGCCACCGGGGCGGCAGTGGATGCGGCAGGTGCGCTGCAGTGGAACTCTGCTTCGATTTCTGCTCTGAAAAATTCAGAGATAAGTATCGGATTAGGGCTGGGAATTCCTTCGATGAGTGTTTCCTCGAAATTACCCGATATTCTGGGAGGTTATGGTGGTGGTACGACAGACGGAGAGCCGGGTGCCGTTCCGCTGCCGTCCATGGCTCTGGTGAAAAAGACGGAGGGAAGCCGATTTACCTGGGGGCTTTTAATGGGAGTCGTCGGCGGATCTCGATTAAATTATAAAGGGTGTGGTCTGGATGAAACAGATCCGAATTTTAATCCGATTCTTACACCACAGAGTTCGTCTTACACGGGTTACGGCAGTTTGAACGCAGATATTCAGATGCTGCAGGTGGCTCCGACACTTTCTTTTCAGGTGACCGAGAAATTATCAGTCGGTTTGGCGCCGACGATCAGTATGGCGAATATTTCGTGTCATCCACTTTATCTTGTGCAGAGTGAAGAATTAACCAGTGATGTTCATAATCCCCAGTATTATATAGATCCTTCCGGGACGGGCACGCGCTGGGCATGGGGAGCGGGATTTCAGATCGGTGTTTATTATGATACCGGATGTGGCTGGGCTTTTGGTGCCAGTTATAAAAGCCGACAGTGGCTCGAGGATTTTCGATATAATATCATACATGAACCGAAAGATGGAACTGATCCGACATATGTAGAAACCATTAAAGTGGATCTGGATTATCCTGACATCATTTCGTTCGGTTTCTCTTATAATGGCCTGGAACGCTGGCTTTTTGCCTGTGATTTCCGTTATTTCCTTAATAATGAAGTAAAAGGTTTCCCACATTTAGGCTGGAAAAATGTTTTTGGCTTCAGTTTTGGAATCCAGCATGAATTGACGCAGCGACTGACGTTACGTGGCGGTTATTCTTTTAACGAGAATCCTGTGCCAGATGAGTGCGCGAGAGATAACGTGGCCAGTCCGTTAATTCAGCAGCATGGTCTGTATCTCGGTGCTTCATTTAAAATGACGCATAATCTGGGGCTTCATGTGGCGTATTCCCACATGTTTAAGAGCACCGTGGAAGGTGATTATTTTGGCAGTAATACACAGTTCCCCGGTGGTTATGTGAAAAGCACGGTATCCTGTGATACTCTGATGGCCAGTTTTTCCGTGGGATTTTAGGTTTCGTTTTTTACCCGACGCGCTATAAATTTCCGTTTTATGCGGCTCTGAAAACCGGAATTTTCAGCGAAGTAAAATGCCGTGGAAGCAGAATTTTATAGTGTATCGGGTGTAAAATGCTGTGAAAACGGAAATTCATAGTGTATCGGGTGTAAATTTTCGTTTAGGGGTCATGAAATCAGAGATATTTTTGCGTTTCGAAATGTACAGGAGACGTGAAATTTTATCGCGTACCGAGTAAAAGAAGTGACGGTATTTTACAAAAAAATCCGCGGAAGGCAGCACGTCTTTCGCGGATTTTAAAATTATATATCCGATACACTATAAAATTCAGCTTCCCCGGTATTTTGCTTCGCGGAAAATGCTGGCTTCCGGAACCACAAAAAACTGAAATTTAGAGTGGAAGCAGTAATATATGCTCGATTTACGGTAAATTCCATTTTATGCCGGATGTGCCATAAATTTCCATTTTCCTGTTCACCGGCAGACATGCAGCATTTTTTGCTGAAAATGCCTGCTTTTGGACCGCATAAAAAACGGAAATTTAAAACAGAAGCAGGGTATATATGAGGCATGAACAAAATCTTTTTCCCGGAGGAAAATAGAGAATAAGGGAAGGGAAATCAGGAAATCATTTCACGGAAAAGTGTAATGAGTTTTTTTGTAATGGGGCCTGGCTTTCCCGTTCCGATTTCTCGCCCATCCACTTTTACGACTGGAATAACTTCTGCCGCGGAACCGGTCAGAAAACATTCGTCGGAGATGTAAACATCATGACGTGTCTGAGGAACTTCCTGCAGAGAAATGCCGTTTTGGTGTGCTAAATCGATTACTGCACCACGTGTAATGCCTTCAAGAATTCCTGCGTCTGTCGGAGGAGTATAAATAATACCATTCCGCACGAGGAAAATATTATCGCCCGTGCACTCACAGATTTCACCTTTATGATTTAACATCAGGGCTTCATCACAGCCTGCGTTTAATCCTTCCAGTTTCGCCATAATATTATTTAGGTAATTCAGAGATTTTACTCGTGGACTGAATGCAGCAGGACTGGTGCGAATGGTGCTGGCGGTGACGATTTCCAGCCCTTCATCATAACATTTTTGTGGATACATGGTAATATTATCGGTGATGATAATTACTTGTGGATGTGGGCAGCGTACCGGGCTAATTCCCAGAGGGCCGACTCCCCGTGTGATTACCAGGCGAATATATGCGTCTTTCAGATTATTTATGGCCAGGGTCTGATTTACCGCCTGCGCCATTTCTTCTTTTGTGCCCGGGATTTTCAGGGCGATCGCTTTCGCGGAAAACCACAGCCGGTCCATGTGCTGTTCCATACGGAAAACTTTTCCGTTATAACTGCGCATCCCTTCAAAAACACCGTCTCCATAAAGAAGACCGTGATCATACACGTTTACCGTGGCGTTTTCTTTATCAAAATACTCTCCGTTAATATAAACTTTATAAGACATGTGTTTTCCTTTCTCCATGAAGTATGTGTCTTTAGATGATACGGTAATTTCGTTTCCGTGATGTTTTTTTTGTTTTTTTGGCTCTTCTGGTTCTCCATTAAAGTTCCGTTTTACGTGGATCTAAAAGCATGCATTTTCAGCGAAGCAAAAATGCCGGAAAAGCAGAATTTTATAGGTGTATCGGGGATAAACTCATTCAAAAATTCCATCCGTCAGCTTTACCACCCGATCTGCTCCCTGTGCGATTACAGGATTATGCGTTACCAGAACGATCGTTAATTTTTCACGATCATTTAATTCCCGTAACAGTTCAATAATTCCTGTTTCCGTCTGCCGATCTAAATTTCCTGTGGGTTCATCTGCCAGGAGAATTTTTGGCCGATTAATAAGGGCACGGGCGATCGCCGTTCGCTGCATTTCACCTCCTGAAAGTTCATTCGGCCGGTGTTTCAGTCGGTGGGAAAGGTGGACGCGTTCAAGAATATCTTCTGCACGTTTTCGATTTTCTGATTTATGCAGCATGTACTTCCAAAAATTCTGCTGAATCATAATGGGAGTGATCACATTTTCCAGTAAATTTAGCTCTGGAAGCAGATGATAAAACTGAAAAATCATCGCGATTTCTGAATTACGCAGAGAATCCCGTTTCCGAGCAGATAAATTGTCGATTCGCCGGCCATTATAATAAATTTCTCCCTGATCCGGAGGCGTAAGAAGCCCCATGATGTGAAGCAGAGTACTTTTTCCTGAGCCACTCTGACCGATGATGGATAAAAATTCCCCTTCCTGGACATCCAGATCCACTCCGTGCAGAACTGGAACCTCCGTTTTCCCCTTCCGGTAACTTTTATGAACATTTCGTATCTGCATCTGCATCATAAATTGGCTCCCACACCTGAGGAAAAAGGATTAAATCTCACGCTCATTTTTTCGGATTCACTTTGTCCTGATTTTATTAAAATTTATAGTGCGTCAGGTTAAAAAATACCGAAAAATCAGAAATAAATCCATGATTCAGGTATAAATTTATATTGTGCTGCGCGATAAAATTAATCTTTTTGTAATACAAAAAATCAGAGAAACGAAATTTTATTCGGATACCGAATATGTATTTTTATACCGGATGGACTATAAATTTTCGTTTTTTTTCGCCGTCAGGAAGGCCGGAATTTTGTTTCCCTGTCAGCTGTCGGCTGGGCGGAAAGTGCCTGGTTTTATAATCGCACGAAACGGAAATTTAATGTGGAACAGTATATTTCATTATTTTTACTCGAATCTCAAAGATTCCACAGGCTGTAAACTCGCGGCGCGCCATGCAGGAAAGATACTCGCTAAAACCGCGATTAACAGTGCACCGGCCACGATCCATGTAACTGTCCAGGGATTTACGTCATATGGTATCTGATGAAAAAAATAAATATCAGGATTAAACACTTCATGACCGAGCATCTGACTCAGCAGATCTGCGATTTCGTTAATGTTATAAACGAATAAAAGTCCCATAACGCAGCCCATGCCTGCGCCGACGATTCCCAGGGAAAGGCCGTATGCCAGAAAGATGCACATGACTCCGCCCGAGGACGCGCCCAGTGCTTTCAGGATTCCGATATCTCGGGTTTTTTCCACGACGACCATAAAAAAGATCGCCAAAATTCCGAAACCGCTAACAGCGATAATCATAAACAGCAAAATATTTAGAATCTGTGTTTCCAGTTCCACCGCCTGAAGGATGGCGATTTTATTATCCTTCCATGTATATGCCTGGTAACGCAGTGGATCAAAAATCCGATTCAGTTTATCACGTGCTTCTTCCAGACTCGCCCCCTCTCGGAGTGTCATCTGAATCCGATTTACTCGATTCATTCGTGGGTCGGCCGCATCCGCCATTCCGCGCAGTTCCTGCATTTTCCGCAGCGGAAGAAATATAAAATGTCCATCTGTTTCGCTCATTTTACTTTCGTAAAGATCCACACAAGTAAAATTCGCAGTCACACCATCTGGTGGCGTTCCATTCGTGGGAAATGTTAATTTAAAATCATCTCCTGGCCGTAAAACAAAAATTTCATCTCCTTCTTTACGGCGCATGGCCAGACCCATTCCCACGATCGCGCCGGGCATCTGCTCTTTCGTGGGATCATAAACCTTTTCTAACTGCGCCTGTCCGAAAGGATCTCCCTCAAAATGATGACTGTTTTCACCGTTTTCTGAAAAACCCGTACTTCCCGGTACGTCTGCCACGTCTGTTCCTTCCGGTAAGTCCATGCTTTCTGATAAATATGGCGGTGTTTCCCCGGAGGGTACTCCTGAAGTCCCCACTTCCTGCGGAACATTATATGTAGACGTGTTTTCTTCCGGGGCGTGGAGTGGTACGGAAGGAGCTGGATTCCCGACCGGTGAAAATGGAACCGTGGTATCCGTGATCTCTCCCATTTTTCCGGACACGTATTCAGCGTCCGTTACTTCCTGTGTTTTGTCGGGGACATTCTCTGTTTCACTTAAATTCAGCGATAAAACGTTTTCCTCGGTGAACGGAGCCGGGGAGTTTCCTTTATTTTCATTTCTCGGCGTGTTTTCTTGAGATTCTGTTTCGAAAGAGTATTCCGTTTCGGCAGAAGCTAAATCTGGAAGCTCTTTTTTTATATCCTCTTTTATATCCTCGGGTGAAAAAGAATTCAGTGAAGATGGAATTCTCTCCGCGTCATTTCCTTCGGACGGTACGTCATTTTCACTGGGTGACTCGCCCCGCATGGAAGAAGGTGTCCCGTGTACATTCGGAAGCGGTACTGGCGCGGGAAGCGTTTTTGGCGCCGTGGGAGGAGGATAACCATACGATTCCCATTCAGAAAATACAGGAGAATACCGAATACGCCGGTGTTCCCAGCCTGCGTCCTGCATATCATGACGCGGCTTAACGTTTTTTTGAAAAATCGGCTCCTTCTCGGTATCTCGTCCTCCGAGTTCCGCGAACCATGTGGTAAGTTTTCCTAAAATCCCCGTCTGACTTATTACCGCCTGATGATCATAAACGTCATAACCTCCTTCACGTAAATCGAAACTCAGCTGTTTCCGATTCTCCGGATGCTGAAGGTAATTACTAAAATCACCCACGGCGCCTTTCGTATTTTCGTCGATTCCGATAATAATGACTTCCTGCGTATACCACTGTCCGGCGAAACGAAAGTTCATAATGCCTGCCGTGGTGCACAGAGGAGTCATGGCGATAACATCTTCTCCGAGAATTTTTTTAATCTCTGCCATATGGCCTTCCGCATCAGGAAAACCACTACTGCTGATGGATTCCAGCGTAACATCTCCCTGAATGCCGTGAAGCCTTTTTTGCATTTCCTGCGTAAATCCAGACATGACGCTATTCACGACAATCATCGTCGCCACACCGAGCATGACACTCACCACAGAGGCCAGCGCGATATAACGTGTGCGGAGATAACGTATACACAGAAGATAAATATACATAAACGAAAATGCTTAAATGGGTTAATGAAAATTTTATATACGCGTCCCTCTTTATGCCGATTTCACTTTTTCTTTAAATTTCCGTTTTGTGCGGCTCTGGAAGCAGGCATTTTAGCTCCGCCACAGGAAAACAAAAATGCCTGTCGGAAGACAGAGGAAGCGAAATTTTAGTGTGTCGAACATGAATTTCCGTCTTACGTGGTCATTCGGGCATTTCGTACAGCGTAAAAAGTGCGGCGCGAAATGTCTGGGAAACTCATTTCAGGGGATCTGGAAAAATATGTTTTGCGCGGCAGGTACTTCCTGGCATTCCATCCATCACGAATGACGTTCCATGCATCACAAAATTCCGAGATGTGAAAATTTATAGTGTATCGGAGATAACTCCGGTTATAAATCGGTTATAAATCGGCCTTCCGCAGGTCTTTTCTCGCTTAAAAAGGAAATGCACGTGGCAGAAAAAACATATGAGCGCCGCGCGAAAATATATCGCGTGAAAAACAGACGGTTCATTCCTCCGGACGTAATAAGGGGAACAGTAAAATATCACGGATACTCTGTGAATTCGTCAGAAGCATTACCAGCCGATCCACGCCGATTCCCAGTCCTCCTGCCGGCGGCATTCCATAACGCAGAGCACGAATAAAATCCGTGTCCATCTTCGCCATGGAGTCTTCTTCCGCCTGTCCTTCCAGCTGCCGCGTGAAAAGCTCTTCCTGTAAATCCGGGTCATTCAGTTCTGAATAGGCGTTCGCCAGCTCCATGCCCTTCACGAATAACTCAAAACGTTCCGCGATTCTTGGATCCTCATTTTTCCGCCGTGTTAAAGGACAGATACTGGCCGGATAATCGTAAACAAAAGTGGGATTCTGCAGATTTTTTTCGACGGTTTCTTCGAAAACGTCATTCAAAATAACATCTGGATGCACTCCGTCCACCGGCAGACCCAGAGAGACAGCTTTCGCGCGAACAGCCTCTGTGTCCCACGGATCCACTTCCGCATATTCTCGTACCAGGTCATAATACTTTCGGCGCGCAAAAGGCGGTGTAAAATCGATTTCATCTTCTGCCCAGGGTAAAATGATTTTTTGTCCCGGCAGGACTTTTGGAATTTTTCTTGTGATCACGTCTTTCGGCGGACAGTGACACGTACCACCTTCCTGGCACCCACACAGACACGTCTCTTCACAGCCATTTCCACATTCATAAAATTTCATTTCCCCTGTACCGCCCACCCCGGCAGCACATATGGCATTCAAAATGATTTTTTCCGTCAGATCCATCATGGTACGATAATTGCCGTATGCCTGATAAATCTCGATAATCGTAAATTCCGGATTATGCCGCGTGTCGATTCCTTCATTTCGGTAAACCCGCCCGATTTCATAAACCCGTTCCATTCCGCCCACCAGTAAGCGCTTCAGATGAAGTTCCGGCGCGATACGCATATACAGATCGATATCCAGTGCGTTATGGTGTGTAATGAAAGGCCGTGCGGCCGCTCCCCCGGCCACCGCGTGCAGAGTGGGGCCTTCCACTTCTATAAATCCCTCTCCGTCCAGCGTGTTTCTCAGAGATCTTAAAATGGCACTTCTCTGAATGAAGCGTTCCATGACTCCTTCCGTGTGAATCAGATCCACATAACGCATCCGCTGGCGCATTTCTTTATCCGTCAGACCGCTGTGTTTATCCGGCGGAGTGTTAATCGATTTTGACAGGAAATGCACTTCTTCCGCAAAAATGGTCAGTTCCCCGGTACGCGTCCAGGCCAACTCTCCTTTTACCGCGATAATATCTCCTAAATCAAAACATTTCGCCAGCTCAAAAGCAGATTCCCCGACCTGATTTTTCCCGATCATTACCTGTAAAACGCCAGTACGGTCTTTAATATTTAGCCAGATTACTTTTCCGCTGGGACGCTGAAGCATGATACGGCCTGCGGCGCAGACTTTCGGCCCAAGTTTCCCCGTTTCCCGATCTTCGTGTGTGGGAACTTCCGCTGACCGGCGGCGAATCGTCGCCACGGGTAAAATTCCATCCACCTGATGACCCCACGGATCAAAACCTAATTCCCGAATCTTTTCCAGTTTTTCTCTGCGGGATGCTTCCAGAGCGGCCGATCCGGCACTTTTCTCTTCGGCCGCTTTTTTCTGCTGCTGAAGCGTATTCCAGGCAAGAAAATTAGCAAAATGTGCCTCTTCCAGATTCATATCTGACGCGATAATCTC
The DNA here is from genome assembly GCA_030527015.1 of Planctomycetia bacterium. Lineage (GTDB taxonomy): Bacteria > Planctomycetota > Planctomycetia > Pirellulales > Thermoguttaceae > RGIG3701. Next base: position 19,691 of record JAUNBR010000047.1, on the reverse strand, counting down.
TGCGCCGAAAACTTCATCCATCCACGCCTGAAAGATGCCAATTTTTACTTGAGGTGCTTCCGGGTTATTTTCTTTCCGCCATTTATTGTATGCAGTAAAATGTTTTTTTATGGACATGAGATGTTAATCTTTATAAAAAATTTAAATAAATTTTGCCGAAACGAATATCGTTATGAATACGTATTCTTTACTTATTTTCAGTAAGAATTTTATAGTAAAAACGCATATGACGTTTTTCTGTGTTCTTCCATATAATTTGTGCCTCTGGTTCCATTTTATATCTGAGGTACCTATAAATTTCCGTCTTCAGGATATTTATTTCTCTAAAAATGCCTATTTTTATGACCACACGAAAAGAAATTTGGAGGAAGAACCCGTACGGATCCTCATTTCATGTGTCTGCGGCCGTGTGTGGAGTTTTACCGTAAAATATACTGGTTTTCCTTTAAATTCCCGTTTTATTCGGCTCTGAAATCAGGCATTTTCAGCGAAACAAAAATGCCGTGGAAGCGGAAATTCATAGTGCATCGGGTATAAAAAATACGTGATCGGAAATGAAAAGTTTATTTATAGTGTTCAGAAAATAAAATGGATATTTCCCTATTTTAATGATTTTAACTGGTTCCGTCAAGAGTGGTTTATGAAACAATTAAACTTTTTATACGGGTTCTCCTTTAAATTTCCATTTTGTGTGGCCCTGAAAGCAGGCAGTTTCAGAGAGGCAAAATGCCGGAGAAGCAGATTTTATGGTGCATCCGGTATAAAAACGGAGACTTTTAGGAGGAATAAATACAAGAAACGTAAATCATTCATTTATATCTAAAACCTGATCATATATATCCCGAACTTTTTTCATTCGTGTGTCGAGATTATAATTTTGTGTAATCGTCATTCGGCCATTTTCCCCGATCATTTTTCGGTATTCTGGTTCCAGAGCCAGCATTTCCAGCATCCGGCTCAAGTTTTCATTATCCTCGATATCCACCAGGACGCCATTATAACCATTCGTAATGAGCCGGGGAACACCTGCCACACGTGTCGAAAGGACGGGCACATCATAAGACATGGCCTCCAAAACGACATTCGGTAAACCCTCGCGCGAACTGGATAATACAAAAATATCCATCGCCTGGTACAGATCATGCAGATCATTTCGAAATCCCAGAAGATGAAGATGTTCCTGGTGTTTTGTGTTTTTAATAAGTCCTTCCAGATAAGAATGGCTCGGGCCTTCTCCTATAATATATAACTCCAGCGGTACATCTTTATCTAAAAGTGAAGTGACGACATGAATTAAACCGTGAAAATTTTTCTCTGGGGAGAGACGTCCCACCGCGCCCACGACGATACGATTTAGCGGAAATCCTATTTTTTCTTTCGCCGTGCTTACGGACATATCACGCGAAAAGTGGTTTACGTCGATCGCGTTTTCCACGAGAGTACATTTTTGCGGAAGAACTCCAAAATCTAAACATTTTTGTTGCAGATCGGATGAAACACAGATCACATGATCATAATATTTTAAACTTAACATATCCAAAAAATAATAAAGTGGCGTTTTCCACGTCCGGTGCACCCACCCATGAACTGTGGACACCAGTTTCATGGGGTAATGCCGGCACACCCAGAGACCCAAAATATTACTTTTATAATCATGTCCGTGCCAGATGGTAACCTTATTTTCACTGCAGATTTCCGTCATCTGTCGGATAACGCTCCAGTCAAAAAGTCCATGATCTGAAACTTCCAAAATCGGACAATTTAATTTTTCCGCACGCTGGCGTAAAATCTCGAAACCCGGGTCTCCTGGGGGATGCATGTACGCACAGAGCGTTTTGTAGCCATGCGGATCCATAAATCGGGGCGTATTTAAAATGGTTTTTTCCGGACCTCCTCCCGTACCGGTAACCACTCGCGTCTCCAGTACGACTGCTTTTTGAGGAATCTTTTTTGATGATGATTTAGGCGTAATGTTCTTCATATAAACTCAAAAAAATATTTTATAAATATTAATATATGTAAGTTTTCCATTAAATTTCCGTTTTATGTGGCTCTGAAAGCACAGGTTTTTTCTTCACTGAAAACACCTGGTTTCAGAACTGCGCAAAACGGAAATTTAAAATAAAATTAATAAAAATAAAAATTATCTAAATAAGGATAACTGTTCCGTTTTGTGAATTTTTTTTTGATATTTAGTCTTTACTTCGTCCAAAAATTCCGTGACTGCGTCTGGATGATTTTGTAAAAACCAATGAATGTGATTCTTTACGTATTCTGCGCGAATTTGTGGGTCATTTAAGTCGCCAGGAACTCGTTTCATTCGTTCGTCGATACTATCAAATCCTGTAAAAGGTTCGGTTAATCTTTCTTCTGTCATCGCAATATATTCAGGGTTAATATCGATTCCGATACCTTTTCGATTCGTTTGCTGGCAGACCCTCAATAAAGTGCCACTACCGACAAAAGGATCCATTACCAGATCACCCTCATCTGATGAAGCCAGAATCATTCTTTCGTATAATCCTTCTGGTTTTTGAGTCGGATGTTTTTTCCGATTTTTATTGCAGTAATGCATATGCGAAAATTCCCAAACATTCCCGGGGTTCGCACCTCTCATATTATTTATAGAACGATAAAACTTTTGAGGAACACGTATCGCGTCAAGATTAAAAACGAACTTTTTGGGATGTTTTGTGAACATGAGAATATCATCATGTCTTGGGGAAAAGCCTTTTGTTTTTCCTATTCCTTGGGTATAAAACCAGGTAATCCAAGAATTAAAATGCATTTCTAACTTTTGTTCTAAAATTTCATAAACATAAGAAATATACCTCATGCCCATAAAGACATAAATCGTTCCATCTTCCGTTAATATTCTTTTCGCTTCTGTCAACCATCGTCGAGAAAATTCTAAATATTCTTCAAATTCTAATTTATCTTGATTATTACCATAATCTTTATTTAAATTATAGGGTGGGTCAGTAACTATTAAACGAACACTTTCGTCTGGAAGTTTTTGAAGCTCCTTTAGTGCGTCACCACAGATTATTGTTAGTTCTTTATCCATTTATTCTTACTTGCCTCCCTGTAAAAATCTTCGATAGTTCGTTTTGAACTGTGAAGGTATTTTTGGTCTAATAACTGACACATTTCCCATGTGGTGCGATACTGATATGTAACATAATGAATATCCTTAATTTGAATTTGGCCTGTGCCAAGAGCAGGATTATAGTTAATGTCAGCATCACTAATAAACTTTAAATCATAAGCATGATAATCTACGATTTCCATAACCCCGTCGACCAGACATGTCTCCCTGTTTCTTTCAGAGTATACCTTGTGTTTAATTGATAAAATGATAAACATATAGTCTGGATCGACTACATATGCTGTTCTTATTCGAGAAAAAGAAGTTATATTCGGACCTTTCCCACTATTTTGAATATCATTTGCAGTCGCCTTGACATCAACATTTCCCGTCAAAACATGTTCGCCTTTTTTAAATTGTAGAACGATATCTGCCATTCCTAATCTTTTTTGAGATTCGACATGAATCAGGCTATATACATTATTTTGTTCATCACGAATACCGGCAAAAACTTCTCCTGCCCACGCTTCAATCATCGGTCCGGCGATTTTATTAATGTTCTCTAACGGTAATCCTAATTTTAAATTTGTGTTTATGATAATTTTATTATCTCCTTTAGCTTTTCTGCTATCAAGAATCGCTATTATTTGTTTGAGAACAAAAGCAGAATCATCTCGATACGTCTCAGATTCTTGAGGAATTTTGAAAATCATATCTTCGTATCGCATGGTGTAATAGTTCCTTTAAATTATATCTTGTCGTTCGAGGGGCGCTGTCCTGATTTTACATTATCTGGTTTTCCATTAAATTTCCGTTTTATGTGGCTCTGAAAGCACAGGTTTTTTCAGCGAAGCAAAAAATGTCGGCCTGACTGTCGGCAGACAGGGAAGCGGAAATTTATAGTGTGTATCAGGTTTAATAAATGATTTTACTTTAATTTTTATTTTGTGCTGTCACGAAGGATACTTCCGGTGTAAAACACAGGAATTTTGACGGAAATGAAACTGAATGCCGCTTATCTGCGTGGCGAAAGTGTAAACCACAGGAATTTTGACGAAAACGAAATCACATGAAAATATGGGCTGCAGGCCAGAAATTATAGTGTTTCCACTTTAAATTTTCGTTTCGTGCAGTTTTTAAAGCAGGCATTTCAGCGAAGTAAAAATGTCGGTGAAGCGGAATTTTATAGTGTATCGGGTATAAAATTCATCGTGCATCGGGTATAAAAATGATTTGTCGGTTACTGTTCTAGAAGCATTTTTTCAAATTTTCTGGATTTTTCCTCCCATGATTCAAAACGGATACATTTTCTGGCATTTTTTTGTTCTTCCGGAAGTCCTGTCTGGGCACGCAGCTGAGCGATCTGTGAAAAACTTTCTGCGTCTTCCACCAGATCCGCTGCTTCTGCCCAGGTCTGACAGGCGGGCAGGCGCCGCATCACGGCCGCGCGGCCTGACGCTAAATATTCTGTCATTTTTAATGGCTGCATCTGACGCGTTACAGGAATATCACGGTACGGCATGATCAAAACATCAGAGCATTTTGCCAGCTGCGGGAGTTCCTTATACTTTAACTTTCCGGGAAGAAAAATTCTTGGGTGAGAAAGTTCAGAAACCACCGTTCGGGAAGCATCCGGCCCCGCGATAATAATCGTTCCGGACGAAATATCATTCGCCAGTCGGAGAATCATCGGAACGTCCAGTCTTTCGTCGATTAATCCCCAGAATGTATAAAAAGGCCTTTCTAATTCTGATGAAAACGCTTTTACGTAAGAATCATTCGGAAGTTTTTGCACCGCGGCCTGCGGATCTTTTTCTCCGAGATATTCTTCTCCTGGAAAATGCTTCGCTGATGAAAATGGATCCTCGGTATCTTCACAGAATCCCCAGTGTTTCAGATCCACTCCATGCGTCAGTAATTCAGAGTCCCTGCCATACGATTTCAGGCGTTCCTGTAATGACGCTCCGGCAGAAATTACGAAGTCTACTTTCTGCAAAAGTTCTTTTTCCATCATTTCCATGGTTTTACCATCCGCGCCGGGCCATTTACTCCAATCATCCACACAGTAATATACCCAGCGAGTAATGTGTGAATCCCGTCCTGTTTTGGGGATTAAATCTGCCGTAATGGGTAATGTCGTGACCGCGGTTACCGGGCCATGAACATTTTTCAGCGCACGGCGTATTCCACGCTGGAGCAGAAACCGATTTAGTTTCCGTTCCACCGGGCGACGAAACCACGGAATCATCAGTGGATGATAAATCATGGGACGTACATCCACGAAATCACTTTCCTCCACAGATTTCCATTTCATCCACTGAAAAATTTTTCCTAAACCACGACGAAAGGTGATCCAGTCCAGTCGTGGAGTCCGAGTTCCGATCGTATTCATCCAGATCACATGATGTCCTTTTTCTTCTTCCAAGAAAAAACGCATCAGGTGCTGGCAGCTGGAAGGATGCCGTCCCCAGTCGTCTGTAAAAACAAGAAAATTCATTACCGCCTGACTTTCATTATTTTTTTACACCACTTTTTCTGTATTCCAGGACCGGATCACTGTTCATGGGAAGAGTGATCGCCTTTCCCGTTTCTGCGGATTCATAAATACCGAGAATGATTTCCACAGAACGGCGTCCTTCTGCTCCGTTAATTTTTGGTTCCGTATTCGTCTGAATGGCACGAATCATATCCGCAAAAAGTTTTGCATGGCCATGATGACCGATCGCCGCCGGATCCGCTGCTCCGCCGCCACTACTTATTTTATTTCGCATTTTTTCGAAAATTTCTTCATCCGACGCGATTTTTTCCATAAATTCCCAGCGAATAATATCCTCTTCCTCTATCGTCGCGGAACCTTTCGAGCCATGAATTTCCACTTTTTTCAGGTATCCTGGATAAATTGCCGTGCTGGCCTCTATTACGCCCAGTGCTCCGCTGGCAAAACGCAGGGCAGCCACCGCCGTGTCCTCAACTTCTATTCTTTCGTGATCCAGGCAGTCCACCATGGCCCGAATTTCCACCACTGGCCCCATCAGCCACGTCAGTAAATCCACGCTGTGAATGGCCTGATTCATCAGAGCCCCTCCGCCGTCCAGCGCCCACGTGCCTCGCCATGCCCCGCTATCATAATATTCCTGAGTCCGATACCATTTCACATAACTGTCACCCACCGTCAGGCGTCCAAAACGCCCAGCGTCTATCGCCGCTTTTAACTGTAAGCTGGAATTATGAAACCGACTCGGGAAAATGGTCGCCAGTTTTACTCCGTTTTCCTTACATGCCGAAATGATCGCGTCACAGCGTTCCAGCGTGATTTCCAGTGGTTTTTCCACGATAACATGTTTTTTTGCTCGTGCGGCCGCCAGCGCAGGATCCAGATGTGCTCCGCTGGGAGTGCCCACCGTTACGATCTGAATTTCAGGATTCTCCAGCATTTCGTCTAAATTCGAGTAAACTTTACATCCTGTCGCGGCGGATAAGCGTTCCGCGCTGGGGGTGTAAACATCATAACAGCCAATTAATTTTGCGTCTGGGCAGTCAGCGATCGCTTTCGCGTGGAAATTTGCTATCATTCCGCATCCGATGATTCCAAAACCATATGTCATAACATACTCCTTTTCTGTAAATTTAAACTGAGGTTCTTTTTTATACTGATTTTTTTATGGATTCCATTTTAAATTATGTTTTGTGGGACTTCTTACTGGTTCCACTTTAAAGTTCCGCTTCTCCGGCAGTTAGCTCCGCTGAAAATGCCTGCTTTCAGAGCCGCAAAAAACTGAAATCTAAAGTGGAACCAGTATACACGTTTTTTTACACGTTTACGCGTGTTTTTTACTTCATTTACACGTTCCCCTTTTCATGACACGTTTCTGTTTTTCATTTACATTTTACCGTTTTTCGATTTATACGTTACCATTTTTCGGTTACCCATTACCTTCCTCTTTTTTTTCACGCAGTTCCAGCACCAGACTGAAAAGGAGTGGTACCACCAGCAGCGTAAAAATGGTGGAAGTCGCCAGACCACCCAGCACGACAGATCCCAGACCACGATATAATTCACTGCCCGCGCCGGGGGAAATGACCAGCGGAAGCATTCCGAAGATACTCGTTCCAGTCGTCATGAAAATCGGGCGCATACGCGTGCGTACGGATTCACAGATCGCCTCTTTCGGAGGAAGTGGTTCACGTATATCTTCTTCACTTTCACCGATTCCTCGCATGAAATTTAGAGCCTGATGCACGATTAAAATCGCGTTATTCACCACGATTCCGATTAAAATAATAAAGCCGAGCATGGTCAGTACATCCAGCTGCTGGGATTCATCCACGGAATGCACCAGAGCCAGACCGATGAAACCGCCCACCGCGGCCATGGGTACGCTAAAGAGAATCACGAAAGGATATATGAAATTCTCGAATAACGCCGACATTAACAGATATGTAATTAACAGAGCAAGAAAAATCCGGCTTAATCCCACATTATACAGAGTTTCCAGATTAAAGCCCGACCATGTTCCCATCATGGCATTTCTTACCTGTGTCAGCCGGTCTGAATTTCCGGAAAACCGAATCGTGATGCCAGGTAAAATTTCACCATATTCGCGGCAAATATCCACCTGCTGCTGAATCAGGTTTTCCGCTTCCTCCAGAGCCATACTCGCAGGAGGACGGACGTTTAGTGTAATCGCGCGCTGCTGTTCAATTCTTCGGATCTGCTGAGTCGAATTTTCTTTTGCTTCCGTCATTAAAGAGCCGAAAGGAAGAATCGAATAATTTCCATTTTCATCTCTTACTGCTAAAGGAAGATTTTTAAAGGTATATGGTGTTATCGGTTCAGACGGATCCCGCACGATCATCATGTCGATATTCAGTCCGTCAAAATTAAAATCTCCGACGAAAGCACCGTCAATCATCGCCCGGCTGGCCACGGCCAGATCCGAAATACTTAAATTTAAATCTTTCGCCCGAATCTGATCCACCACTAACTGCCGTTCGGGGCCCGCTTCATTAAAATTTTGTGGACTGGACTGCACCGCGAATGGTGAAAATACGCCGCGCAGGCGCTGCTGAAGCCGAGAAGCGCTGTCTTTTAATCGGGACATGTCGTCTGCAAAAAGTTCCACTTCCACAGAATTAGAACCTGAACCACGCCCAAAAATAGAGGACTGTGAAGGATTTCCCTCTGAACCAGGAATCTCGCGCATGGCGTTCGCGAAAATAGTCACCAGCGGCTGCACATTTTCCGGGTCTCCACTAATTCCCATCATAAACACAGAACCGTCATTAATCACGAAAAAGTAATCCTTTAAGACCGGGATGTCTTTATACTCTTTCCCCGTCTGAAAATCATATAAAGGACCACGTTTTCCCTGCATTTCAGGATTCGTCACATCCCAGTACGGGCGCAGCGCGTCCTCCAGTCTCTGTCCGATCGTGTAACTCTGCATCAGAGAATAACTTGGAGGTGTCACCAGACTTCCTCGAACAAAATTTTTATTTCCATTCGGCAGATAACTTGCAGGAGGCATGAGGAAAATACTCAGGCCGATGGACGCCGCCACGACCACGGCGATAATAATAATTCGTGTCCACACCCCCACCGCAGAACGTGCCATAAGTATCATCAGAAAAGAGGAAAAAGAGTCGCGAATTTTTGCGAAAATAGATGTGAGTCCACCTAAAGCTTCAAAAAGTTTTAATATGCCCGAGGTTTTTTTGTGAGGTTTTAAAATATACGCGCTGGCCACGGGAATGACTGTCACCGAAACGATCAGAGAGATGGCCACGGAAGCACAGATCGCCAGGGATAAATCGTAAAAAAGCTGCCCGGATTCTTCTTGAATCGTTAATACCGGCGCGAAAACGGCGATCGTCGTAAGAGTCGAGGAAAGCACCGCTCCCCATACTTCTTTCGTTCCGTTATATGCTGCGGTTTTAATAGATTCACCCATACCCAGGTGACGATCTATATTTTCCAGAACGACGATCGCGTTATCCACGACCATTCCCACCGCGAAACTTAAGCCGGCCAGTGAAATGACATTTAAATTTCTTCCCGCGGCCCAGAGTACCACGAATGTTCCGATAACAGAAATGGGAATCGCCAGCGCGATAATAATCGTGGGGCGTGGACTGCGCAAAAACAGCAGTAAACACAGAACGGCCAGTATTCCGCCTGACTGTAAATTATCCGTCACCAGGGAAATCGCGCTGCGAATATATACGGAATCCTCATACGTAATGAGTAATTTTAATCCATATCTGTCATTTTTATACTGTTTTAGTAAACCATTCGGGCCATTTAGCTCTTCCACGCGCCGTTTCACTTCATCTACGATTTTTAAAACATTCGCGCCCGTTTCACGTTTTACGAAAACAGACATACTCGTGGTGCCCTTACTCTGATTAAAGTAAGTGCTTTTAGCCAGCACCAGTACCACGTCCGCCACATCTTTCACAAGAATGGGGACGCCGTTTTTATCTCGTTTAATCACGGTGTTTTTCAGAGGTTCCAGAGAAGTATACTGACCCAGGATGCGAAATCGGGTGTACAGGCGCCCGGAACTCATGTCTCCGGCGGATTCATTCACGTTATCAGATCTCAGCGCATCACGCAGCTCGACAGGCGTGATTTCTCTCTGCGCCAGTTTATAGGGGTCAAAACGTACTTCCACCTGATGTTCTCGCCCGCCACGTAAATCGACTTCCGATACACCGTCTATTCTTTCCAGCGGAGGTTTTACAAAACGGTCTGCGAAATCATAAAATTCCGCCACCTGGAAATTCGGATCCGAGGACTGCAGCAGCATGTAAACGATCGCTTCATCACTGGCGGAATCCTGCATCCGAATGACTGGCCGGTCCACGTTTTCCGGATAATCTGGAACTTCGTTCAGACGATTCGACACTTCCTGAAGGGCACGCGATTTATCCGTTCCCACATTAAATTCCAGAGTGACGAAAGCACGCCCCAGACGTGCGGAAGACGTCATTTTCCACAGTCCCTGTACCGCTTTCAGTTTTTCTTCCTGTTCCAGAATAATAGATTCCTCCACTTCTTCCGGACTGCGTCCACTCCAGGAAGTCGAAACGGTAATGATCGGGCGATCCACATCTGGCGTTAATTGAACGGGAATCTGATCCAGAGCGATCACTCCAAAAAGAAGAACAAGAATAACCCCGACTGTAATTTTTACGGGATTATAAATAGAAAATTTTATAAAATCCATGAGCTTTTTAGGAGGGCAAAATAAACTTCCAGTAAAAATAATATACATCATTTTAACAGAAAATCATGAGTAACGCAAGCGTTCTGCTGCATGGTACCTGTTCGGTGTGTTAAATTTTCGTTTTTTAAGGAATGGCATTCAGAGATTTCCGGGGAAATATAATATACATTTTGTATCTGTACAAAACACAAAATATTTTAGTTCCAGGACGCAAGAAAATATCTATTTTTCAGTATTTATACCCGATATACTATAAAATTCTGCTTTCTTGGCATTTTTGTTTCGCTGAAGATGTCTGCTTTCAGAGCTACACAAAACAGAAATTACGTGGAACCAGGATATATCATGAAATTTATGATATTTTTATTCTTTTTCTGAGTCATGGATTTTTCCCATCCATCTAAAAAGCCATCCATCTCGATGTAAAAGTCTGTAATAAAACGACTGCTGTGAAAATGGTGCTTTTTCCATCCATTCTCTCTGCTGTGAGATTTCTGCTGTCCGATCATGTTTCCATAAATCGTTCATCATAAAGTGCCCTGCCTGGGCATTCTGGCCGCCGAATCCCCACGGTGTGTCTGTCATAAAATCATAACGGTTCCCCATTTCCAGAATCTCCGTTAAAATTCCAGCGATTAACGAGTTACAGTTATACAGATGCGTGTATTTATCTTGGTACGGAATGGGGCTATAAATAAATCCGTGAGGGTATCTGGAGTTAAATTCATTCCGAAACCGAATCACCTTTTCCCAGGCAGTCAGAGGATCTTTTACATTCACACGGCAGAGCGTTACCGCAGGGTATAATCGGTCATTCGGCCAGCGTCCTGATAAATAGTAACGAAACCCGTTTACGTCAAAAGGAAAAGGATCTTCGGAAAGAAATGTTCTGCTGCCGAAATTCGTTAAACCGTCATGATCTCGGATATCCAGATTTAAATCATTCATATAATATCCTCTTTCCAGATACTGAAAATGTACTCTCGGTAAATCATGTTTTTCCAGGAAAGAATTTACCTGTTCAGGATTTTTAGTGAGAAAACATAATCCAGAATGATTAAAACCTTTCATTCGGGAAGTATAAATATTTAAAGGAAAGGCGTCATAAGCCGTATCATTCGTATAAATATAAATTCCTTCTTCCACGGAAACTGGTTTCAGACAAAAATTGGGCTGTGATAAAATATTTGTACATCTGGAGGTCATGAAAATACATATGGTCCAGATTATGCAAAAAAGGATATAAAAAATTAAGTTGGTGCATAAACGGGGAGCTTTTATGTTTTTTCGGATCATCGTAAAGAAATAAGATCCCAGAAACAAAAACCAAAAAATACCCAGTATCCATTCAGAGAGAGAAGAAAGAGGGATACCGCAGTTTTTATTTTTTCCACTTTCCATAAGCCAGTATTTCGCGTCAATTTCCCCACCGATAAGAAAACCGAGAAAAATATTTCCGCACGCCAGAATAAGGATTCGGAGGAAAATTTTACCGTAAGTCCAAAAAATGTCATCATTTTTATATTTCGTTATAAATGACATGTGTTTTTCCTGGAAAAAAGTATCTTGAAAAATGTTTTGACTGAAAATAGTCCAACAAAAAACAAAAATCATCGAAAAAAGTGCAGTAATGACACCATGAAAAGAACCCACGAGCATTCCAAAATATCTGGCCTTCAGATCTTTTTCTGCTGGGATAAGGATTTCCAAGAAAAGAAGAAGTAAAAGAAAACTTAAAATCCATATGATTTTAATTATGCGAGTGACGAAAATTTTCTGAGAATCTGGCATCTCTTTCTGTGCAAAAATGAAATGTGGTAAATGAACAAAACAAAAAATGAAAATAGAACCTAAAATTTTAGTAACAGGCCATTCTTTTTTCGAATTTTTAGTATCTTTAAAATTTTCATTCATGATGTTAAAAGTCCATATAAAGATATATTTTTGTAAAATTTTAAACACAAAAAATAAAATTTCTGATTTTTGTATTTTTAAAAATGTCTTAATGGTTATAAAATATAAAAATTTTATACTTCTGATGTACCATAAATTTCCACTTTTTGGCATTTTGCTCGCGGAGAATGCCTGTATTTTGAGCCGAATAAAACGAAAATTTAAAGTAGAATCAGAAAGTATTATAGGAAATTAGATATATTTTAAACATATTTTTTTAGTTTTACAAGAATATTTTATGTTTTTATATCTTTATACAGGTTCCATTTTAAATTTCCGTTTTGTGTGGCTCTGAAAGCAGATATTTTCAGCGAAGTAAAATGCCGGGGAAGCGGAATTTTATAGTGTATCGGGTATAATATGCCCTGAATTCTTATTTTTTGATATTTTATGTGTTTCATGGAGTGCTGAAGCGTGGAATGCTGGAAAGATGAAGATTTATTTACTCATTAAACATTAAAAAAACGTATTTCTGTGCCTGCAGAACCGCACAAAACGGAAATTTAAAGAGAGGAAGTTTATTGTGCCAAAAATAAAATATTTTCTGAAGATTTTAGTTTTACAAAAATAAAAATGAGAAATTTTATAGAGAACTTCTTGACAGGGGGACACTTCTCATGATATGCTATAATATAATAGGTCTATTTATACTCGGCGTATTATTATACATTTTTACTTTCCCCGTCCGCCGATAAGTGCAGATATTTTGTTTCATTATACTGGTTCTCCTTTTAATTTCCGTTTTGTACGGCTCGGAGAACTGGTATTTTCAGTGAAACAAAAATGCCAGAGAAGCGGAAATTTATAGTACAGCGGAGATGAAAGTGTCTGCGTGCAGAACCGCATAAAACGAAAATTTTTAAAGGAAATGAGTATATTTATGTCGAAAGTCCTATTATTTTCCTTTTCCCAAGTATTTTGCGAGGCATGAAATGCTGACTGTATATATGTGGCCGCACAACAAAAAAATGTTAAAAGGATAATTTAAGTAGAAATTGGTGGAAAACACATTTTTCTGGATGAATATTTTATTGTTTATTATACCCGATACACTATAAAATTCCGCTTCCCCGGCATTTTACTTCGCTGAAAATGCCTGCTTTCGGAGCCGCATAAACCGGAAATTTAAAGTGGAACCAGTATAAATAAAAAGTTTTCTCTGGTGCCAAGACGTATTAAATGGAAACAGAATTTATTTTATGGTTATGGTGAGAAAAATTACACTGCGTGTTTTAGATGGCCCTGACAGAGGTAATGAATTTCAGGATTTTCCTTTACCCTTAAAAATTGGCCGTGAGGGAGGGAATACCATTCTTCTGAATGATGAGCGTGTAAGTCGGTATCACTTAAATATTCTGGAGAAAAATGGGAAAATTCTTTTGGCGGACTGTAATAGTACGAATGGTACTCGGCTTAACGGGGAGACCGTTATGGCGGCGGAAATTCATATCGGGGACATTATTTCCCTGGGGCGCAGTGTATTAATCGTTGGAACACAGCAAGAAATCACAAAAAGACTGGAATTACTGGACAGCTCTTCTCCAAAAGGTGGTGGTGTTTTACGGAGTTTTATGGAAAGTGATGAATGGGAGGATGCGCCACCTCAGTTAAAAGCGGAGCTGGCTTCTTTAGGAGTGGCGGAAAAAATTTCTCTGGAAAATTTACACCGTCTGTTGCCGCCCTCTCTGCCTGAAGGATTAAATATCGAACAGTTTGCGCAAATTTCAGATATACTTCTGTATTATCTTATTCGTATTCGTATGCTGGTGAATGCCAGTATACCATATGTCACTTCCGAGAAGGCATCTAAAAATAATAAGGTGCCTGAAAATAATTCGGTCACTCTGAATTATGCGGACTGGCAGGGTCTGCTGGAGTTATATGCGCAGACCGCAAAATATTTACGAAATTTGAAGGATTATTAACGTTTAGGCGCTTAATCCAGTAAACTTTCTTTCTTCAGAAAATTTTTTATACCTTTCATACAGAGAAATATTTATAGAGAGCGGACATGAGCACACAGGCGGAAAAGAGCATACGTATTTTTATCGCAGGCATTATGCAGGGATCTTTTATAGACAAAAAAATGCATACACAGGATTACCGGACGCGATTAAAGCATTTTCTGGAAAGCCATTATCCTGAGGCAGACGTTTATGATCCTCTGGCGAATCACACTCAGTCGGTGGAATATGCGCCCGAAAAAGGGAAGGAGGTTTTTCTTTTTCATAATTATCTTTGTCGGGAAGTGGACGTTTTAATCGCTTTTGTGCCGGAGGCGTCCATGGGAACGGCGATCGAAATGTGGGAAGCCTGGCAAAATGGCGGAAAGGTCATCACGATTAGTCCCATGAAAAAAAATTGGGCGATTCGTTTTCTGAGTCATCATCTTTTTGAAACGCTGGAGGATTTTGAAACCGCCATTCAGACAGGAAAAGTTACGCTAAATCCTAAAAAGTCACCGTCATTCTTCGCTTCTGAAAAATGACTGACGGGGAAAGTGCAGAAATACTTTTGCGGAAACGTGCTTTTTTTGATTCTTCCCTCTCTTGTTTTTCCGACTAAATCCTGTAAAATATCGGAGTCTTATAATATGTTATATTATTTTATACCCGATGCACTATAAAAATCCACTTTCCCGGCATTTTTGTTTCGCTAAAAATGCCTGCGTGAAGAGCCGCGCGAAACGGAAATTTAGAGGAGAACCCGTACACACGATCATATTTTCGGTCATGCCTGATGTACTATAACTTTTTATGTCTCTGTTCGCGGACAGACCGGCAAGCATTTTTGTTTTTTTGAAAACGCGTGTTTTCAGAGTCACGTAAAACGGAAATTTATAGTAGATCGGGGATAATTAGCCTTTTTTTCATTTTTCCAAATAAATTTTATGATACGCACAAAAATAGAATCTCTTTTAGCGCCGATTTTAGCTGAGTTTACGGATACGCCTGAAAAATATTTAGGAATGCTTACGCGCTGTAATGATCCTAAATTCGGAGATTATCAGGCGAATTTCGCCATGTCTTTAGCGAAAACGCAGGGAAAGAATCCTCGAGAAATCGCTTCTTCCATGCTTTCTAATATTTTAGCGGCGGACACGGAGAAAATGTTCGCGAAAGTAGAAGTCGCGGGGCCGGGTTTTTTAAATTTTACGCTCAGTGATGACTGGATTCTCCATGCGCTGACGGATATTTCTCATGATGAGCGTCTGGGGGTTTTGCCCACGGATTCTCCACGCACGATTATTTTGGATTATTCTTCTCCGAATGTCGCGAAACCCATGCATGTGGGGCATATTCGTTCGACGGTTATTGGAAATGCGCTGTACCGCATTTTAAAATTCCTTGGGCACCGTGTCATCGGCGATAATCATCTTGGTGACTGGGGAACTCAGTTCGGAATGATTATTTATGGCTGGAAGCACTTTCGCGACGAAAACGCTTTTCAGCAGGCACCGGTAACGGAGCTTTCTCGATTATATCGGCTGGTACGGGAAAAAATGGATGCGGACGAACAGATCGCGGATGCGTGTCGTAAAGAGACGGAACGTCTGCATTCCGGGGACTCTGAAAATTTAGCTTTATGGAAGCGGTTTATGCCGTTTTGTCTGGATGAAATTAATCGTGTTTATGACCGTCTGGACATTCATTTTGACGAAACGCTCGGCGAAAGTTTTTATAATGACCGTTTACCCGGAATCGTGCGGATGCTTCAGGAAAAGGGCCTGGCCACGGAAAGTAATGGCGCGATGTGTGTTTTTCTTCCGGGACATGAAAATCCTATGATCGTCCAGAAAAAAGATGGCGCGTATCTTTATGCCACGACGGATCTGGCGACGATCGAATATCGGCTGGAAACTTTTTCGCCGGATACGATTCTTTATGTCGTGGATCACCGGCAGAGTGAGCATTTCGAGATGCTTTTTCAGACCGTGCGTCTGCTGGGATATGAAAATCTTGAATTACGTCATGTTCGTTTCGGCACGGTACTTGGCGAAGATCGGCGCCCATTCAAAACTCGTAGTGGAGATACCGTCGGACTGGAAGGGCTTCTGGATGAAGCGGTCTCACGTGCTCGGGCCATTCTCATGGAGAATTCCACAGAAATCCCGCCGGAAAAAATGGAGGAAACGGCTCAGAATATCGGAATCGCTGCGCTAAAATATGCAGACATTTCGCAGAATCGGGAAAGTGATTACATCTTCAGTTATGATAAAATGCTGGCCATGAATGGAAATACGGCCACGTACATGCAGTACGCATACGCGCGCATTCAGAGTATTTTTACAAAAAGCGGTGTGGATCCGGCGACGGATTTCTCTCATATGGTTCTAAAATTAACGCATCCTTCAGAACGTGCTTTATCGCTGGAATTATTACGTTTTTCTGAAGCACTGGAAGCCGCTGTGAAAGATTATCGCCCGAACTTCCTCTCCGCGTATCTTTATGAGCTGGCGAATTGTTACAGTTCCTTTTTCGAAAATTGCCCGGTTCTGCGCGCGGAAAATGAAGAAGTACGGAACAGCCGACTTTTGTTGTGTAATATGACTGCCCGTACTATTTCTCTGGGCCTGAACCTGCTGGGTATTCATGTCGTGGAGCGCATGTGACCCAAAAAATAACGCCTGATCCTGTTCTTCTCTTCGAATGGTCAGATCAGGCGTTATGTGCCGACACATCATAATTTCTATTTTTGGTATCTTTAGCGAAAAACACAGGTTCTCGTTTAATTACCGTTTTTTGAGTTTCCGAAAACTGGTATTTTCAGTGAAGCAAAATGCCGTGGAAGCGGAAAGTTATCGTGTATCGGATATATAATGTACCGCGCAGCGCAGCAGTGTACGGAAAATTCTTTGGAAGGAGACCGGAGAGAACCCCCTCTTTCTTCAGAAAGTTTTTCTCTTTACAGCACTAAAAACTTCGACGGAAAAATGGGAAATTTAATCTGTGCGTAAAACATAAGACGGAAATTTAGAGAAGAAACAGTGTAAATCATATATAATAATATGGTATCTGTTTATACCCGATGCACTATAAAATTCCACTTCTCCTGTCTGCCGACCGTCCGGCATTTAGCGGCAGGTTTCGCTGAAAATGCTGGCTTTCTGAAACTCAAAAAAACGGAAATTTAAAATGGAGTCAGTAAAATAGAACGGCACTCAGGGAATATTATAATGTACAGATAATATTTCGGTTTTTCTATAAATATTATAAATCTCGTTTCATTTTTTTGAATTCACGGGTACAAAATGTGTCCTGGGATTATCTTTAAAAAATCATGAAAAATGTAATTTTAAATTAACATAATTTAAAAGTTTGTCTCCATAATATTTTACGGCGCGGAAAATATCTTTTATAGCTCAAAAAAAGAAAACAGAAATCGAAATTCTTGTGTACATTTTTCTTGTAGTGTTTTTGCTTCTTTTTTTGTGGACCGTGCAGGTAAAATAGGAATTTTTTTTCGATTTTTTAAAATTTATCGATTATATGACTTCATTCCAATTAAATTTTTGCCATATTTTAAATATTAGTACCCGCTTCTCATGAATGACAACAAAAATGAAGGACGAGACGCACGAAATTTCGTACGTGTATTGTCCTGTTTTTTTTTGAGGTTTATAAACTTCAGCAGACTCATGGATTCATGCGTGCCGGGTGTAAAACATATTTCAGAAGTTGGAAAGGATGTCAAGACTATCGTTTTACCTTTGGGGGCGGAAGGGTTTCGCCAGGTTCTTGATAGTCGCTACTATTTTATATTATGGAGGATTTTTATATGAAACGCGTACTTTATTGCTTATTGGCAAGTATTTGCACATGCGGTCTTGCGTTCGCTTCGGAGCCTGCCTCGAGTGTAGTCGCTGAGAATGTTGTTCAGGCGGAAGCTGTCGTCGAAGCCCCTATTACCGCAGAGCCTTGTGCGCCACCGTGCTACACGCCGTGCTATACTCGTTGCTGTAAGCCGATTTGTTACCGTACGTGTTACTGCTGGTCACCCTATGTAACCACGGAAAAGCGGATTGTCAGAACTTATGAAAAAGTGGATTGCAAAAAGATTTGCCGTAAAGCATTTTGGGAAACCCAGCCGCGTGAAATTCGGACATGTGAATGGCAGCTTGTGAAGAAGCTCGTGACGAAGCGTTGTTACGAGTGGGTAAAAGAGCCGTGCACGTATTATCGCTGTGAGCCTGTTGTCAGTTATGAGACGGTTTGTTGCAGTAAGGGTCATTGCCGACACAAGCGTTATTACACCTGTAAAGTTCCTGTTTGCACCTATAATAAAGTCGCTGTCGAAGGTGAACGGCTCGTGTGTAAACCGATCGATAAAGAAGTCGAAATTGAGTGTTGGGAAAGAGTTCCTGTCACGAAGGTTATTGACGTGAAGGTCTGTGTTTGGAAAGATGTGGAAGTCGATAGTTATAAATATGTACCCGTCGACACAGAAATTGATGTGGAGGTCACGAAATGGCAGCCTGTCGAAGTTACTGTTCCTTGCCGAGTCCGTCACTGCCATTTCCGTCGCTGCTGCAGACCATGTGTTCCCGTTTGTGCCCCCGCATGCACCACAGTTGCGGCACCTTGTGGATGCTAAATTTTATATTACCATTTAAAAACGAGTGTTTTGTTAAAATAATAAAATAGGGGGATGGTGAAGTCCATTTAACTCTGGCAGAAGGGAAAGAACCGCCATGAATCGGGTTCCCGGCCAGGCGCATGTAGCTTGTGGCCACTTCCCTGTGAAATGGGAACTGTCGTGGAGAGGATACTGTTCGGAAGAAGGTGTTTTCTCCAGCTCTCTCCTTCCAAAGACTTTTCCGTGTACCGATGCGCGGTAAGTTATTACTTTTTTTATTTTGTTTAACGTGGCGCACGTTTTACCATTACCTCTTTGCAGGAGATACCTTTTGGGACGTATGGGAAAACCGTGCGTCCTTTTTTTTATACTAATTTTCTTTTATACGGGTTCTCGTTTAATTACCGTTTTTTGAGTTTCCGAAAGCTGGTATTTTTAGTGAGGAAAAAATTCTGAGGACGCGGAAATTGCTCGTGCAGCGGGTGTGAAATTTCGTTTTTTTGTGCGCCGACAGACGTATATTTTGTTGAAAATGCGTGCTTTTTGGAACCGGATAATTCGGAAGTTTAAGAGCGAATTATCAGCATAAACGACTTACGGGTAAAGTGTGTAAACGCGTAAGTCCCCACATGATTTACTGCTTTTTCCAGCATACGGGCTCTCGTTTAATTACCTTTTTTTGAGTTTCCGAAAGCTGGTATTTTTAGTGAGGAAAAAATGCCGAGGACGCGGAAATTGCTCGTGCATCGGGTGTGAAAATTTGTGGCGGAGAGGAAGTTATACTCATTCTATTTTAAAATTTCGCAAAAGTTTTGCCAAAATTTGCACGATAGAATAATTATCAC
>JAUNBR010000118.1 GCA_030527015.1 Planctomycetia bacterium | reverse complement strand
GCACACCCACACTCCGCGCCCCCCGACGTCCGTCTTCGCGTAAAACCTCCCTTCCCATCTTCTTCACACACCCTCTCTCAAAACTCACTCCATCTTTTTATACCCGAAGCACCATAAAATTCCATTTCCCCTGTCCGCCGACAGGCAGGCCGGCATCTTTTGCTTTCCTGTCAGCCCCAGACTGAACCAAAACATCTGTTTTCAGAGACTCACAAAACAGAAATTTAACCAAGAAACCCTATAAAACACAAGAAGGTGAAGCACCTTCCATGCCTCACCTTCTTTTTATATCCGACACACGATAAATTTTTCCACTTTCTCAGCATTTTTTGCTTCCAGCCAGCCCCAGACTGAACCAAAACATCTGCTTTCAGAGCCTCACAAAACAGAAATTTAAAATGGTACCAGTATAAAGAAAGCAGAAAATAAAAAAACATGGATATAAAGTCAGCACATCAGTATATCACTCCAATTCATCATCACTACCATCTGCACTCTTCTCGCTTTCCACGTTTCCCGTCATAATCTGACAATAATTTTTATATCTGCGCTCATCTACAAAACCTTCCTCGACAGCTTCTTTTACCGCACAATCTATTTCATGAGTATGGGTACAATCTGAAAATCGGCAGAGAGATGCATAAGGGCGAATATCACGAAAATAACCGGCGACTTCAGCAGGAACGACATCCCATAACTCAAACTGCCGAATTCCAGGGGTATCCACCACATAACCGCCGCCTGTAAGCTTTATCAGTTCAGCCGCAGAAGTCGTATGCCGTCCTTTCTCATTTTCCTCACTCACAGTACACGTCCGAAGATTTAACCCTTCCTCCACCGCATTCAGAAGCGAAGATTTTCCCACACCACTCTGTCCCGTAATCACACTACGCACCCCAGGCTGTCTTAAAATCCGCCGTAATCGTGGAATCCCTTCTCCGGTTAAAGTGCTGACAAGTAACGTATCATACCCCATGCGAGCATACACGCCCAATAACGGCATTAAACTCAGTTTCTCCACCAAATCTACTTTATTAATACATAAAACAGGCCGAACCCCCATTTTTTCCGCCATGATAATCATCCGATCCAAAAGATTAGGCTTCAGACCAGGACACGCGGCGCTGGCAACAAGAATCGCCTGATCAATATTCGCCACCAGTGTGTGCATACGACCACGACTGGTACGGCAAAGACATCCGTGCCGCGCATTAATACGCTCAATCACACCCTCCTGAAGGTGTTCCATCCCAAAAGATTCATCATACGGAGAAACCTCCTGTAAATCTTTTTCTATATATGAATACTCTGTGGAAACAGCTTCTGTTTTACCCGATGTAAGACGAAAAACGACCGTATCTCCAGCCACCACCACATGCCTCTGGCTGGTCGACAGCGTTTTTAGAAGCCGACGCACCGTACACCGATATAATACACCCGACGCGATATCCTCTACCAGCGTATTTAACCCATGCACACGCAAAACGATTCCCTGTTTCGCATTCTCTGCCACCCTTAATCGTGGTGTCAAATCTTCTCCTCGTGAACCATGAGAAAACGATAAACACCGACCATCTTCCTGAAGCTGCGAATCCTCCGATTCTTCCATTTTCACACGAATCGTTCTTTGACGCCAAAGCTCACCCTTACCACGAACACGCTCTTCACGTAAAAGCTCATCTTCCTGAAAACTCTCACGTAAAACTTCACGTGTTAAATCTGATTTTCTTGTCCGTGCACCACGATTTTTTCGAAACTCCACACGAATTTTCAGATCCTTCCGATTCTTTTTTGCCGCCATTATTTTTCTCCTACAAAATGCCGGGAAATCGAAAATCACAAAGCATTAAGTATCATCATCGTGTTTCAAGAATAAAAACGTCATTCCTCACTCAAAACAGGTTTCAATCCATTTTATATCGTTTTGGCTGATCATCATCACCTGCTCTGCGAGATGTTTTAATTTTACTGTTCCGCGATAAACCTGCTCTCTGTAACAGAGAACGCGAAAAAATCGATTCAAAAATATTATCTTCCGATACATTTTTAAAATCCTCTGCTACAGATTTTTCCTCATCTGGAATCGGCCCCTCCGGTGCTTCGTATTCAATAATATATTTATTCTTCGCAAAAGAAATTTCACTCCCCGGCGGTAAACATTTTTCCTGAACACGCACTCCATTTACCTTCGTACCATTACTGCTCTGAAGATCCCGCACAAACCAAAAACCCTTTTCAAAATAAATCTCACAGTGACGCCCAGAAACATTCGAAAAACTCAATTTTATATCACATTCATCACGTCTTCCCACCACAAGATGTTCTTTCATTAAAGGAATCGTATCTCCTCCACCCACAGGAACCAAAAAACCTAACATTTATATTCTCTCCTTTTTAAAAAAAGATTTATCTCTAAAACAAAACTCATTTTCGACTAGTTATAGAAGTTCCACATTCATCCTATCTCGTGCAATTATCAAAAAATATTTTTTGTCATTAAAACATCCTTCAAGACAAAAATTCATATATATTTTCTCTTTTTAACAAAATAGGAAATTTAGTATAACCAAATATACTTTATATTTATACCTCAATTTATAAAAAAATCAATTATCATTCAATAAAAATTACAAAAAATTAGAAATACCTCTCGTTTTTCCTTTTTAATCTGTTATAATATAACTTGCTTCACGTTTAATTTTCGTTTAATCAGGATGAGTTTAGATACATTTTGAATTTTATGCGAAAATAACACGAAATTTAACCGTGTTTCGGATACATACCTGGTTCTACTTTAAATTTCCATTTTATGCGGCTTTAAAAGCGGACTTTTCCTCGAAGCAAAAATGCCGGAAATTCGGGTATTTATAGTATATACTGGATATAAAAAGGTAAATATCCCATTTTATCTGGAGGCGCACAGTGATGAAGTACGATATTTGGATCTGCCCAAACCGTTTTTTGAATTTTATTATATCTTTTTTTGTAATTCAATTCATTTTATGTAACAGTTTAATCGCAGCTAAAAAAACTACGTATTATCCCAGTGGAAAGATCAAAGATTCTTTTGAAGTAAATGAAAAAGGCCAGCCTGACGGTCTTTATCGTACCTTTTATGACCTGGAAGACGCAGAAGGGAAACAGATTCTGAAAGGTGAAGCGAATTTCCGTGATGGCCTGCTGGAGAGTGTTTTACAGCGGTATTATCCTGACGGAACGCGACAGCTGAACGCATACTATAAAGATGGAAAACCACATGGTAATTTCATCCTGTACGCACCTGACGGCACCACGATTCTTGAAGAAACGAAATATGATAACGGAAAACTCATTTCTCGAAACAGTTCACTGCCCAAAAAAAAGTCTGAGGATACCGACAAAGAAAGCGGTTCCACTGAGACAGCCACTCTTTCAAATTTTTTTGACTCTTCAAATAATCTTTATCTGGTGGCCAGTGCTGCAGAAAATGATCCTCTCATTAAAATTTGGGACGTAAAAACAGAGAAAATTTTATATACACTCTCGGGAACTGCTTCCACGAGTGTCTTACTGGAATGGTCTCCAGACGGAAAACTTCTGGCAGTCGCACGGGCAGATGGATTTATTGACCTCTGGGACGTAAAAGCCGAAAAGAAAATTATTGAAATCACGCGAAATGGTTCCGGCATTCCATATGCTCTTCATTTCGCGAAAAAGAAAAAACAGCTCTTCGCCGCCGTGAATGATTCCATCATTCGTGTATGGGACACCGAAACGGGAAATTTACTTAAAGAATTACCCGGTAACCATATCCTCAGCAGTAACAGAAGTCACTGCATGGCCTTATCGGAAGACGAGCGTTTTCTCGCTCTGACCAGTAAAATACCTAACCGTATCATTATTTGGGATACAGAAACATGGCAAAAAATTTATCAGCATGATATTAACCAAAGTCCCTACTGGGTATATTTTCTAAAAGATGGTGAAAATATCATTTATGAACAGTCCGGACGCTGCTTCATTAAAAACTTTAAGACAGGAGAAGAGCGGCATTTTCCGCTGGACTACCGATTTGGATACATGGTTTTCCCCATGAACAAAACACGCGATCTCTGGTTTTCCATCGGAATGAATCATGGCTATTATATTTTTGACCTGCGCTCAGAACAAATCATTCGTTCCTGGAAATTAACTCCATCATGGCTGTGGTTTAGTGATATTTCCTCTGATAAAAAATGCCTTCTTTACAATAATAAAATGGACATCGAAATCTGGGATCTGGAAAAAGCAACAAAAGTGAAAACGCTGCAGGGACACTCCAATAAAATTTTATGCTCCAAATTTTGCCCCATCATAAATCCGTGAAATTATATATCCGATACACTATAAAATTCCGCTTCTCCAGCATTTAGCTTCGCTGAAAATGTTTTTGCTTTCGTGACCGCGAAATACAGAAATTTATACTCTGGTTTTCCTATAAATTCCCGTTTTATAATGCGCTGAAAACATCTATTTTAGGCGAAGCAAAAGCCGCGAAATGGAATGTATGGTGTATCAGGAAAATAGAGCATAAAATTTTATTCTTCCGACGAAAGTCCCGGCCAGATATGCCCCATCCGTTCTACTTTCGTGCGGATATATTCTTCATTATATGGATTAATTTCACCCAAAATTCGCACCTGATCCATAACTTTCAGATCATAACCCCCATAAACAAAAGCATCTATTTTTTTAGGATTATTGGTCAAAAGCCGAACGTGGATCAGACCAAGATCTTTCAGTATCTGTAAGCCCACTCCATAATCACGTGCGTCTGCCCGGTGTCCCAGCGCAAGATTCGCATCCACCGTATCCATTCCCTGTTCCTGTAATCGGTACGCCTTAATTTTTTCCGCCAGACCGATTCCTCGCCCTTCCTGAGGTAAATAAATCAGAGCACCATACCCATCTTCTTTCATCATCTGCAGGGCATTATGCAGCTGATCTCCACAGTCACAGCGAAGAGATCCCACCAAATCTCCCGTAAAACACGACGAATGAAGCCTCACCAGCGGAGCAGGCGGATCACACTTCCGTGCTTCCGGCGAATTTTCTGGCGCGCCAAGTAAAATCACCACAGGTTCCAAGTCTTCATACTCCACGCCATAAACCAGAATCCTTCCCATTCCATATTTTGTCGGCAGAGCCGCTTCCGCTTTTCGATAAACCAGCTTCTCACGTAATCGGCGGTAACGGATTAATTCTTCGATCGTCGAAACCTTCAGCGAAAATCGTTTCGCCAGCGCAAAAATATCATCCCGCGTGGCCCGGTTCCCATCCTCCCCGAGAATTTCACAGCAGCACCCCACCGGACGACATCCCGCGATTCGCATCAGATCCACCGTGGCCTCCGTATGCCCTGCTCTGCGTAAAACGCCTCCTTCTTTCGCCGCTAAAGGAAAAACATGCCCCGGACGCACAAAATCCCCGGGTTTCGCATCCGCGTCTGAAAGGGCTTTAATCGTTACCGCACGTTCCTGAGCAGTTATTCCTGTTTTCGTACTGACATGATCCACCGGAATGGTAAACTGCGTCGAAAGCGGTGCCGTATTATCACGCACCATCTGTGGTAACTCCAGTTTCTTACACGCCTCTGGAAGCATGGGCACACACACCTGACCACGTCCATGCGTAATGACAAAATTCACCATTTCCGGTGTGGTAAACTCCGCAGCAAAAATAAAATCCCCCTCATTTTCTCGCCCTTCATCATCCATCATGATGACGATTTCTCCGCGGCTTATCGCCGCCGTGACTTCTTCTATTTTTGAAATTTTCACTGTTTCCACGTTTCGTCCTCACTAAAATACCATTTAAAACAGGTAAACATACATTCCATCATTTTACCATACTTATATAAAAATACAAGCGTCGTCACAAATTTTATGTTCCCGTTTCAAAACATTATTCTTTCCTCTGGTATTTTATTCTTTCCTCTCCGTTTCCACAGCCTGTACCACAGGAGTTTCCACTTCCGTTTCCGTTTTTTCGCCCGGTTCTAAAACCGCTTCCGCGCCCGTTTTTTCGCCCGATTCTA
>JAUNBR010000046.1 GCA_030527015.1 Planctomycetia bacterium | reverse complement strand
TTCCACGAAAAAGACTCCGAAAGTCGCCACTTCCATGAAAAATGCCCCGAAATCCACATATAAAAAAGTGAAAAATGCAGACAAAACTCCATATACTGGAAATTTTTTGCCTGGAATTCAGAGTGACGATATTCTGTCAGGTACGTCTGCAGCACAGAATCCCATTTCTTTTCGTAAAAATACTGCGCAAAAACAGCGTATTTCTCCAAAAATTTCTGTTCATGGAAAGGCACGTACTAAAAAACTTGAAGAAAAATCAAAAAACGAAATGCGAAACACAGAAATATCTGTAATCCATTTTCCGCCCTCACCCAATCATTCTTCTCCCATATCTGAGACAAATTTTTCCCCTTCAGAAAATGTCTCATACCGTACTAAAACTTCTTGTAATACCCGCTTACCCGAGATACTTCCGGAGATTAACGCACTAAAAAATGTGCATCCCATCCCAGAATTTTCGGCTAATTCCGTAAAAAGACCGTCTGCCGAGAGTGTTTCATTACAGAAAAAACCGAAAAGAGTTTATCGTACCAGTGCAGCGATTAATAATCGTCAGGCACTCCCAGCAGAATTTTTACTCTCGGACAGTACAGAAACTCAAAAACACTCCTCTTCACATTCAGGAGGGAAGAGTTCATCCGCTTCGGTACATTTTTCTCAAATAATGCCCCATTCAGAGGAATTATTTAAAGGTACACCATCTTTTTCGTCTTCCTCAAGAAGTTTTACATCCCGGCGTGGTACATTCCAAAATTTTGTCCAGGGAAGTTCAAATAATTCAGCTCTGATCACCGCAAAAAATATTCTTGCACATCCAGGAATGGTTCCTCTGGTCATCTTTCATGGAGGTACAGGAATCGGAAAAACTCACCTGCTGGAAGCCATTCACCATGAAGCCTCTCAGGCAGGCTGGGATTCTGTTCACGTAACGGCCACCGATTTTATCGCAGAATTTATGGAAGCCATCCAAGGAAAAACTCAAAAAGGCCAGCAGGAATTTCGTAAACGCTACAGAAATGCAAAAATCCTTTTAATTGACGACATTCAGGGACTTTTACGCCGAGAGGGAACCTGTGTAGAATTTCTCCACACACTGGACGCATTAATCCGCACAAAAAAACAGATCGTCTTAACTTCTGACCGCCCATTAAACGAATTAAAACAGTTTGGGCAGGACATCTATTCACGTTTATCCGGTGGTTTCTGGTGCCCCATTTCTCCTGCCAGTCCGGAAGTGCGCCAAGAAATCGTAAACCAAATAACGAAAGACCGTGGTCTGGATTTTCCACTGGATGTCCGACGTAAATTGGCTGAAATATCAAAAGGAGACGCTCGTGAAATTTCTGGACTTATCTTTAAAATCGCCATCACCGCACGTGCATCTGGCAGAAAAATTGATATTACCTTTTTAGATGAAATTCTTTCAGAAACCGGGATTTCCTCTGAAAAACCCATTCGTCTGGACGAAATTAAAACCACCGTCTGTAAATTTTTCGGCCTGGAACCCTCCGTGCTCATATCCGGTGGACGCGCCCGGGTCATTTCCCAGCCACGGATGTTAGCCATGTGGCTGGCACGAAAATTCACACAAAAACCACTGTCTGAAATCGGTCAGTGTTTCGGCTGCAGCAGTCACAGCACCGTCATTTCAGCGCAAAAAAAAGTCGAATCACTCTGCTCCTCAGACGCCACAATTCAGATGCGGGAACAGACCTTAAATATAAATGATATTTTACGGAGAATTGAACAGCAGCTGCGCAGTGCATAAAGAAATTATAAATACGGTTTCCACTTTAAATTTCCTTTTCATGCGGTTCTGAACGCCGGCATTCCCAGCGAAGCAAAAATACAGGAAAAGCGAAATTTTATAGTGCATCGGGTATAAAATGAACATTCTGCTCCGTCTCCGGACGCGTTTATTTTATCTGTTTCCACTTTTTTATTTTAAATTTTATACTGCCGCAGAAACAGAGCATTTTCTCGCAGCACGAAACACCAGAGAACCATTATCGTGCATCAGGTTCTACTGATTTTACTTTAGATTTCTGTTTTGCGTAATCCTAAAAGCAGATATTTTCGGCGAAGCAAAAATGCCGGAAAAGCGAAATTTTATAGTGCATCAGGGATAAAAAACTTTATGATTCTTCAGAAGAATTCTCTTCCTGAAAATCCATGTACATTAAACTCGGCTGTACTCCAGTATTTCGCTGATATTTTTTACTCTGATATGGCCGACTCTCCCCAAGCAGCGTATGATAATAAATCTGACATATCTCGACATAAGGATAAATACGTACTGGCATAACACACTGCATTTCTAGCGTCCAGTAACCACTAAATCCCACATCCCCGAATCCTGCAGTAACATGGATCATCAGACCCAGACGCCCCACCGAAGACCGTCCCTCAAGCATGGGCACAAAACATTTTGTCTCCGTATATTCTTCCGTCCTGCCAAGATACAGTACGCCCGGACGCAAAATATATCCTTCCTGAGGAATCGTAATGCGACGAAAATCATTTTTTGTTTTCATATCCAAAACATCACTGTTATACACCAGTAATTCATCTGAAAGACGAAGATTATAACTGTTCGGATTCACCCTGCTGTGGTGAAATGGATCTATAATAATATTCCCCTGCTCTATTTCCTTCTTAATTTCTAATCCTGAAAGAATCATTCTGTTTTTCCTGTTATTCTTACTGAATCCACTTTACATTTAAGTTTTGCACGGTTCTGTCCGCAGGCATTATATACCCGATTCACTATAAAATTCCACATCCCAGGCATTTTTGCTTTCCTGCCAGCAGAAAACCGGAATAAAAATGCCGGAGAAGCAGATTTTATAGTACACCGAGTATATTACACTTTATATCCAATTTACGATAAATTTCCACCCCCCAGGAAATAAGAAATCGGATCGGTGCACCCCGCTTCGTGAAATCCACGTAAACGGAGCACACACGCCTCACACACACCACAACTTTTCCCGTCTTCTGCTGGACGATAACAGGTGTGCGTCAGGGAGTAATCCACACCCAAGGACAGCCCTTTTTGAATGATCTCACTTTTCGTCATTCGCATCAGCGGAGTGTGAATCCGAAAACGAGAAGTACCTTCCACACCAGATTTCGTCGCCAGATTCGCCAGCGTTTCGAAAGCCGTGATAAACTCCGGCCGACAGTCGGGATACCCGCTATAATCCACTGCGTTTACGCCTATAAAAATATCCTCCGCGTTCACCGTTTCCGAAAATGCCAGAGCCAGAGAAAGCATGACCGTATTTCTTGCTGGAACATACGTAACCGGTATTTTCGATTTTCCTGGCAAAAAATCTTTCTCATACTCCGGCACTTCCATTTCCGCAGACGTAAGTGCGCTGCCCCCAAACTGCGAAAGAGGTACACAGAAAATTTCATGTCGGACGACATCCATTTTCACCGCTATTTTTTTAGCTGCCTCCAATTCAAAAACATGGCGCTGGCCATAATCCACCGTCAGAGCATAAAGACGAAATCCCTCAGACCGGGCGATCGCCGCCGTGGTACTGGAATCCAGACCGCCAGAAAGCAAAACGACAGCATTTTTCATAGGTATATCCTTCACTTTTTTTCTTTTTCTGGTATATTATACAAATATATATTTTTTAAATTTTAGTAGCATCCACATAATCATAACTGCAGACATTATCTTTCCGTTATGAAATCCGAATTTTTGTGAAAGCAAAAAAATTTGTTCCCCGAATATATCGGAATTCACATTCCATTTTCATGTTATGTGACTACAAAAATAGATTTTCATGCCGAGGATACTGGTTCCACTTTAATTTTTCGTTTTCCCCTGTGCATTTTTGCTTTCCAGCCGGCGCCGGCTGGGATGAAAATGCCTGCTTCAGAGCCACATAAAACGGAAATTTAAAGGAAAGCCAGAATAAGTAATCTGAATGATAGACGAAAGGAGTTTTTATGGAACCTGCCATTTTTTACGCAATTCTTGCCGCACTTTTTGCAGCTTTAACCGCGATTTTGGCAAAAATCGGCATTACCGGTGTGGATTCAGATCTGGCCGTGGCCATCCGCACGCTGGTCGTGGTCATTTTTGCATGGGGAATCGTCGCCTTTCGTGGTGTCTGGCATCACATCCCTTCCTTATCCACAAAAACGATTCTCTTCCTTATCCTCTCCGGCCTGGCCACGGGCGCATCCTGGCTCTTTTACTTTAAAGCCATTCAGATGGGAAATGTTTCACAGGTGGCACCGATCGATAAATTAAGTATCGCGCTGACAATCATCCTGGCATTCATTATCCTCGGAGAATCTCCCGACGCAAAAACTCTTATCGGTGGAGGACTGGTAACCGCGGGTGTAATGGTTATCGCTCTGTGGGACGTCTTTTTCAAAAATCTCTGAAAAAATAAACTTAACTTCATGTATTTTTCCATGAATTATATAAATTTTCGCTCCCTGTTCGCCGAAAGACAGCTCATAAATTTTATGCAGAAATACCGTTCCGTGGCCATACAAAACAGATTTTCACTGCAAAATTATCTGGTTCTCGTTTAAGTTTTCGTTTTCTGCGGCCCTAAAAACCCGGCATTTTCAGCGAAATAAAAATGCCGGTGACTCGGAATTTTATCGTGCATCGGGTACAAATTTCCGTTTCGTGCGGCTCTGAAACAGAGACATTTTTAGCCCCGCCTGCTGCCGGCAGGAAAGCAAAAATGCCTCGGCCAGCGGAAAGGAAAAGCTAAAATTATAGTACCGGTATACATCAATTCTCGTTTAAGTTTCCGTTTTCTGCGACTCTAAAAACCCGGCATTTTCAGCGAAGTAAAAATGCCGGTGACTCGGAATTTTATCGTGCATCGGGTATAAAAACGTTTTTAACTGACTTTTTCAAGAAACCCTTCCAGCAGTCCTGCCCGTGTGGGATGCTGAAGTTTTTTTATCGCTTTCGCCTCTATCTGCCGTACACGCTCCCGAGTTACACGAAAAATACGTCCGACTTCTTCCAGTGTGTAAGAATAACCATTTTGCAGTCCATAACGTAAACGAATTATATCTCGTTCCCGCGGAGTAAGCGTCTGGAGGATCTTTTCCAGTCTTCCACGAAGCATTTCATTCACCGCGTACCGTTCTGGCTGATCGATCACCGTGTCTTCCACGAATTCCCTAAAATAATTATCTTCATTTTCGCCCATGGGACAGTCCAGACTCATGGGTGTTTTGGCGATTCGCATCACTTTCGAATACTCTTCTTGAGAAACATTCGCACCCGCCGCGGCTTCCTCCGGAGAAGGCTCTCGGCCAAGTTCCTGCTGTAAACGATTATTAGAATGCCGCATCTTCGCCATGAGGTCAATCATATGTACCGGAATCCTGATCGTTCGTGCCTGTTCAGCGATCGCTCGTGTAATCGCCTGACGGATCCACCACGTGGCGTATGTCGAAAATTTAAATCCTCGGCGATATTCATATTTATCCACCGCGCGCATCAGTCCCATATTACCTTCCTGAATAAGATCCAGAAAACCCATTCCTCTGTTTCGATATTTTTTCGCGACAGATACCACCAGTCGAAGATTTCCGCAAGACAGCTTACGTTTCGTTTCCTCATACTGACGATAATATTCATGCATCACCTTCACTCGCCGCGTAATTCCTTCCGGACTATCATGCGTGATCATCATTAAGTCATATAATTCTCGGCGCAGCTGCTTTACTTTTTGCTGAGTA
The DNA here is from genome assembly GCA_030527015.1 of Planctomycetia bacterium. GTDB lineage: Bacteria > Planctomycetota > Planctomycetia > Pirellulales > Thermoguttaceae > RGIG3701. The sequence continues at coordinate 29,164 of JAUNBR010000046.1, read as the reverse complement.
AGTTTTTCGCGTTCCATACGCAGCAGCTGACGAATTTCCATCATGCGTTTCGCAAGATTTTCCACCTGCGCGATCATGGCACGAACACGGCGCGTGCGAAGACTTAATTCCTCCACCAAAACAAACATCTTCGCCCGATTCCTTAAAAAACGCGTCCTGGCAGCTTTTTTCTGCTCATTCGTGGCTTTACAACTAATCATAATGCGAAAATTTTCACGATTTCGATCTAATAATGCGTCCAGAGTCGCCAAATTTTCAGGCATACGCGCAGAAATCTGGTCTTTCGTAAGCTGTTCAGTAAGAGACACTTTAATTGTCCGGTCAAAAGGCAAAACGCCCTGATGAACTTTTTTCAGAGTATTTACCGTGTTTCGCATCACGGCATAACAGTTCAGAATCGTATGACGAAAACCACTCCGAAATTTTTCTATATTTTTCGCCAAAACAGTTTCCTCTTCCCGCGAAAGAAGCTGAATACCAGACATCTGAGAAAGATACATCCTTACAGGATCCGCGCCTTCACGTGAAGAAGGCTCTGTATATTCAGGTAAAGATAAAACAGAGCTCGACGCAAAATCTTCTATTAATATTTCCTCATCCTGAGAAACCTCTCCATGATCATGGGAAGCATGTGGAAGCCGAAACTCCTCACCAAAATCATCTTCATGTAAAACGTCGATCGCCGACTCAAAAGTATTACTTTCTGGAGATTTTTCCAGAAGATCCACACCATTCTTTTCAAGACTCGCGATCAGTTCTTGAAGGTTTTCCTGACTGGTCTCCACAGAAAAATGTTTAGACACGTCCGCAAAAGTTAAATATCCTCTTTTTTTACCTTTCGCAACAAGTAACCGCAATTCTTTGTCAAATAAATCCACTTTTTCCTCCTTCGCATCTTCCATGATACTAAATGTGACTTTCCTTTTTAGGAATTCCTCCGAGTTTCACCTCTGGAAATCCCTAAAACAAAAACCACGGAAAAAACCTGCCCTCATACAGCGGGAATCGATACATCTTTTTGACGTATATGTTCTGGCGGCTCTGCCGGACAGAACATTATGAAAACAGGCTACGCTTATTTAATCCGAATTCAAGACTTCTATACTCGACACACTATAAATTTCCGATTTTCCGACATTTCACGATTTATAAAATGCCTGCTTTTATAGCAGCAAAAAACTGAAATTTAAGTAGACACAGAATAATAAAAAGATTTACCAGACACACTAAATTTATTCTTTCCAGACGCTTTACTCTCATAAAAAGATCCATCACATCCAGTCAAAAATTTAATTTGCCACCGGCCTCCTTTTACGCTCCAGTCTTTTCTTCGTTTTAAATTTATATTAAATATTTTTCATATCCGATACACTATAAATTTCCGATTCTCCGGCATTTTACTTCACTGAAAATGCCTGCTTTAAGAGTCACACAAAACGGAAATTAAAGTGAAATCAGTATAATTTTTTCCTGGCTTCCTGAATTAACTCTTCCAGCATGGATGCTTTCTGCTCTTCATCTAAATCCTGAGAACGAAATACACTGGTGTGCACCAGCTTCTGGCTCTGGAGCTGAAAACGCTCATAACTGCTCAGAAGTTCTTCTAGTACCGCCATAAGTTCTTCATCCGTTTTTCGATTTAGTTTTAACGCAGACTTCTCTTCCAGAGAAACCAGCCAGCTGTGAATCGCTTCCGACTCAAAAATTAATAAAAGCCGCTCCAGCGTGGGCACCACCCCATCATCTTCCATTTCACACATACGAATCACCAGTTCCCTGGCAGGCACATATGAAAATTGATCCACTGGAAATTTGTGGCGCACTAAAGAAAGAAACGAAGGACGATAAATCAGAAGTTCCAGTAATTCTTGCTGGTAAACATCCATCTTCCCATAAATCGCCCAGTCCACAGTATCCGCATTTTGCAAAAAATATTCACCGCTGTGCAGATCAGGCTGGTCATTTACGACTGCCTCGAAAGCGGTAAAAAAATCCTGAGCATCCTGCTCTGTTTTGGAGATAATCGCATCTTCCTTAATGCTTAAATTTAATTTTATCGTTTCATCCGCTTCATGGGAAGGGGGGAAAGAAAAATTTTCTAAATTTTTTTGAGATTTACTAAAGTTTTTTTTCTCCTGTAAATCTTTATCCTCATTTTCAGGAAAATTTCCTCCTAAATCCGCTGATATTCCGGGACTCACAAAACCCGACTTACCCTGAGAACCACCTTCTTCCCTCCTCATTTCCTGAGACACATACCCCTCTCTCCTTACCTCTGAACGCAGTTCATTTAATCGGCTCTGAAGAATCGTTTCTGGTACACGAAACAAAAAAGATAAATTCTGAAGTAATTTAAATTCTCGAAAAGTAGTCTCCAGCACAGGTTTCCGCGCATAACGCACTCCCTCTGCCATAAGTTTCAGAATATTCTCCAGAGCCTGTTCACTGGCATTTACATTATTCGTATCCAGATCTTTTGTATACACCTCATACGCGTGCTGCAGGGCATCCACCGCATTACTCTGAAGTAACTTCTCAAAATCCGCCGCACCGTAAGCCAGCAAAAACTCCGCAGGATCCATTCCTTCCGCCAGCGTAAGAATCCGCACGTCCACACTTTTCGCCACAAAAAGGCTCAGTACTTCCAGCGTACGCCTCTGCCCCGCGGCATCTCCGTCAAGAACCAGAAAAATCGTATCCGCATGCCGTTTCAGCACCTGAATATGATCCATTCCGACTGCCGTCCCTAAAACCGCGACCGTATCTGTAAACCCATACTGATGCGCGACGATCGTATCCATATACCCTTCCGTCACCAAAACTCGGCGTGTTTTACGAATCGTCTCCAGTGCCAGATCCAGAGCATAAAGCATTTTACGCTTCTTAAAAAGCAGCGTCTCTGGTGTATTTACATATTTCGCCGATTCATTTTGTGTCTGCACCCCAGGAATCGTACGCCCCCCCATTCCGACAGAGCGTTTCATCACATCATGAATCGGGAAAATCACCCTCCCCCGGAACCGATCATAATATCCTCCGCGCTCCGAATGCCCTAAAACTCCAGCCGCTTCCAAAACAGAAAGCCGTGAGATACTTTTACCTTTTAATCGTTTCTGCAGCCAGCCCCATTCCGGTGGCGCAAAACCCAGCGAAAACTTCCGAATACTTTCCTCTGTAATTTTTCTTTGTGAAAAATACTCACGTGCGACCTGTGCATCTTCAGACGCCAACAAACACTGATGATACTGCTCTTCCGCCCAGGCAGACGCAGCAAAAAGTGATTTCTTGGTAATTTCCGCCGGCTCTTCCGTCCCTTCCACTCCCCCTAAATCAGAACCTCTCTCCTCACCGAGAAGATTTCCCCGCGAAGCATGCCCCGAAGAAGAATAAGAAGAAAAGGGACGAAACTTTTTTTTCTCTGGCAGAGGAATTCCTGCCCGTTCCGCAAGAAATTCCAGCGCTTCCGGAAAAGTCAGATTCTGCATTTTCATAATAAATGAAAAAACATCACCTCCGACATTACACACCCAGCACCGATACACCTGGCGTTCAGGATTTACCTGAAGACTCGGAGAAGAATCGTCATGCCAGGGGCACAGACCCACAAATATCCGTCCCTTCGGCATTAAACGGACATACTCACCCACCAGCTGCACAATATCTGTCGCCTGACGTATCTGCTCTTTCAGTTCCAGCGAATACCCAAATGACACCAGAAATTCCCCCGTCACATTAAATATATTTTTCAAAAAAGATTTTTATGCCGATACATTTTTTGCTTTACATCCGATACACTATAATTTTTCGCTTCTTTTGTCCGCCGACAAAAAGGCATGTTTTTTTGTTTCACTGAAAACATACCTGCTTTTAAAGCCGCACAAAACAGACTTAAAAGTAAAGTCCGTATAACTCTCAAAATTACTCACTTTCGATTTCCGTTCACACATCCCTGTACGCAGGTTTTTCAGCCTATTTAAAACCACTCAGAAAATTATTTACCACATGATTCTGTTTTAAATTTCAGTTTTTACAGTCACAAAACCCAGTACCCCACACGTATGGTAAAAATTCAGAGAAGTGAAAATCATGAATATATCAGCATATAATACCCCGTATATCACCTTAATGATAATATATAAGAATTTCCTGTTTTGCACAACACGAATTTTCCAAGGAACATAAAATTTTTACTCTAAAAATTTAAATTTACCCACATATAATCAAAACAAAATCATTTTATACTTGATGCACTATAAATTTTCGCCTCACCGGCATTTTTCTTCGCTGAAAATACCTGCTTCAGAGCCACACAAAACTGAAATTTAAAGAAGAATCAGTACAAAAATACAAATTTTCAGACACCCTGGGCGCACGCTAATCATTCCCGTTTTTTCAGATACTTTTTAGAATTATTCTATATAAATTTTTGCAGCCACAGAAGTGTTATTCTTAGATACAAAAATAGAAAAAAAGAATTTACTGCACGTAAGATATAAATTCATGTTTCGTGGAATCAAAATTTCAGATCCCACCTATAATTTTAGTTTTACTGAGTCATAAAAAACGACATTTCTTATACACGACACACTATAAAATTCCGCAAAATTCCGCTTCCCCGGCTTTTTTGCTTCACTGAAAATGCCCATTTTCAGAGCCACATAACACGAAAATTTAAAATGGAACCCGTATATATCTTCAGAAATGCCTTCAAAAAGAAAAATCACATCACACTTAAAAAATTAAAACTGATACTCTTTATTTTTTGTACTAAAGTCGATTTCTTTTAACCCTGGATTATTTCTAATCTCCAGATATGTCCGCTCCTCTAATAATTCTCCATCCGTATTCCAGTACGAATAACGGATCGGAAATCCATATACCCGATCAAAATAAAAATGCATTTTCCGATAATATGTATACGCCGGTGATTTTTTATCTCTAGATTTTACCGGCATGGCCGTGGGATTCAGAATCTCCACTCTCAGACAGGCACGCTGATTTACCAGACAGTCGGAAAGTGTCAACTGAACAGTACTTCCTTCCAAAAATTCGCAAATTTCCAGAATCTGCCGAAAAATATCCAGCACCCCAATTTCCGTAATGGGTCTCAGGCTCCCGTCCATGGCCTGAGAGCTGTCCGGTTTCAGCGAAAAGTTACCGAAAACACGCTCCCAGCCTGCGCCATGCGCGATCAGATTCCCACCATTTTCGCCTTCCACGTAAATAGCCTCCCGACCCTCCATATTTTGAGGCTTAACAAAACGTAAATAAACACTAAATGGATCATGCCGTATTTTCACATACGCTGCCTCCTCCTGACGAAGTTTTCCCTGAATCCGCTCTCGCTTCGTCATCATACATGTATAATCAGAAAGATTTTCCCGGCACTCTTTTTCTTTAGACTTTAACCATTTTAACAGCATATCCAGAGATGAATAATTCCGTCCAGGAACCAAAGAAAGAAACGCATCTTCCGGAGCATGCTCTGGTTCCTCCGTTATATTTTGTACACCGACACACTGCGGCACATTCTTTTGCCCACTCTCCGACGAAGATAAATTGCCTCCAGATGATGAAAGCATCAAAAGTTCACCATCTTTTATATTTTCCACTCCTTCTGTTTCTGAATTCTCCACTCGTGTGGAAACCCTCCCTCTCCACGTGTCCTCCGATTTACTTTCCTTCCCTGCATTTTTTACAATTTTCGTACTCTGTTTATTCTCATCTGTCACCACCATATTTTCTTTAAATATAAACTCTTTTTCTGATGTATCAGAAGCCGATACATCAGAAACCGAAAGTGTTACAGAAAACATTTCTTGAGGAGAAAGAATTTTGTCAAAAGACGTCTGGCCAGTTTTCACCCAGTGAGACACCGTCCCCGGCGGCAGCACGATTCCAAAACGATCTGCGGCACGTGCATCTCTAACATGAAATCCGTACAAGAAAATTACTCCCAGGCCTCCCAAAATCCCTACGAGAATTACAGATTCCAGTATGAGATGATAATATTTCTTTGCAGATGATGGTTTCTGCTCCATAACGTCATAAAATCCTGAATTTTATAATATACCTGGTTCTCGTTTAAATTTCCATTTTTTACGGTTCTAAAAGACGGTTCTGAAAACATGCATTTTTAGCAAAACAAAAATGCCGGAGAAGCAAAAATTTATAGCACATCGGGCACAAATAAACCGTCACAATAAATTTTATATCCGAATCTACAAAATTTCATTTTTTTGTTTTCACACCATTCATACGAACTTCTTCATCATAACCGCACAAAATGAAAATAAAAAAACTTTAATAACATATGACCATATTATATTTTTCTAAAAAATGAAAGGCCAAAATTTATATATTTTCCTATTTTCCTCTTGTACTGATTCTCGTTTAAATTTCCTTTTTGCGCGGCTCTAAAGCAGACATTTTCAGCGAAGCATAAATCCTGGCCGGCCTGTCGGCAGACAGAAGAAACGGAATTTTATAGTGCATCAGGGATAACATTATACGTGCTGTGTACAAAATATACACCATTCTTTGTACTTATTTCAAAATTAATTTTTGTTTAGTTTATTCAGAGAATATTTTCAGCATTCAGAATCTTTAGACAGATTCTCCTTAAATTCCCGTTTTACGCAGTTCTGAGAGCAGGCATTTTCAGCGAAACAAAAATGTCGGAAAAGAGAATTTTATAGTATATCGGGTACAAAATTAAAATTTTAGTGTTTCAGATACATAAACATTACATCCCGTATAAAATATTTTTTATTTTTTAAGTAAATTACACGAAGTTTCTCTTGATTTTTTTGGAGTAATGAGAAATAATAATCGTAATGAGGTATCTTCTGATTAATTTTATTTCCATTTCACGTGATTCCAGAAGGCCGTATTCCTGCGAAACAGAAATATTAAACGTGAATCATTTTTTAATGTTTCAGATATAAAATGATTATTTCCCCTCCAAGGAATCTCATGTCAAAAGAAACTTTTAGAGAATAAAAAACGTAATGAGAAAGGTTCCTTATATTATTATATTATTAGTTTTTATACCAGGCACGATTATGAATTTATGTTTCTTCGGAATTTAATAACACCAGTTTTCATAACTGTGTAAAACAGAAACCTAAAACAGAACCTCATCATTTATTTTTGCCGGTTCTGTTTCTGAATTTCACTCACACATTCATATGTATAGATATTACCCGTATCATATACCGAATTTTACCTTAAATCTCAGTTCGTACCTAACATTTTAATCGGGCAGACCGACAACTGTTTATACGAACAGAAAATCAGATATTTTTTAGTTATACTGGTTTCACTTTAACTTTCCGTTTTGTGCGGCTCTAAAAGCAGGCATTTTAGGCTGGCAGGAAGCAAAATACTGGCCTGTCGGCAGACAAGAGAAGCAGAAATTCATAGTGTCTCCTGGTATAACATACCAGAAAATCAGAAACATTTATCGTGTGTCGAGCACAATAAATCCAGTCACACTTATTCCCCCATATGGGCATTAAAGGAAAATAATGAAAAGACCTGCTTTTACACTCGTGGAATTACTTGTCGTCATTACGATCATCGGAATGTTAATGGCTTTAGCATTACCTGCGGTGGGCCGTGCGCGTGAAACCGCCCGACGCATGCTTTGTCAGAGGCATTTAGATCAGCTGGCCAAAGGATGCCTGATGGGAGAGTCACGTCATGAAGCACTCCCTTCTGGTGGCTGGGGATATAATTTTACTGGAGATCCAGACCGTGGATATGGCACATCACAGCCCGGCTCTTGGATTTATTCGATCCTCCCTTATATAGACCAGCTGGGTTTATCCCGTATGGGCGAAGATGCGGACGTCGCGAATATTACCTCTCAACAAAAAGACGGCGCCACTCGCTGTGCAGAGACTCCGATTCCTATTTTTCACTGCCCTTCCCGCCGTCAGCCAGTCGGATACCATTTTGGTGCCGACAGCGGTCTAACATTAAATGCCACCTTCGTTAAAAATTCGACAAAAGTCGCCAAAACAGATTATGCCGCGAACGCTGGTTCTCACCACGGCTCCATTAAAGCAGACACCGGAAATTCTTATGCTGGCGTGGAAACGAAAACAATCGTTACCAGTTTTTCACAGGGCGCAAATTATGAAGCCCAAAATAACTGGCCCTTTACTCCTGAGTTAAATGGCCTCATCTATTTTTGCAGTATGATCAGTGACGCTCAGGTAATTGACGGTATGACCAACACTTATTTAATGGGAGAAAAATACTTAAATCCTGATAAATATTTAGATGGTTCTGACGGTGGTGATAACGAAACAGCTTTTTCCGGTTACGATAATGATTCGCACCGTTCTTGCTATTATAAAGACGCCAACAATCATTTCAAGCCAATTCAGGATCAAAAAGGTTATAGTATTACAACTCATTTTGGCAGTGCTCACTTCGCCTTATTTAGTATGGCCTTCGGGGACGGAAGCGTCCGCTGGATGAGTTATGAAATCGATCCAATTATTCACAGTTATCTTGGAAATCGGCATGACCGGCAGACTTTCCAGATTCCTGAACCATAAAACTCCCTCCCACACCCGATTTTTTTACTTTCTGATAAATTTTCGTTTTATCTGATACACTATAAAATTAAACCTCTCCGTCATTTTACTTCGCTGAAAATATGGAGAAATAAAATTTCACTGTGTATCGAATACCCAAAATACCGAAAAAATATACTGGCTCTCTTTTTAATTTCTGTTTTATGTAGTTCCAAAACAGAAATTTTTAGTGAAAAATATTGTGGGAAGCAGAATTTTAGGTGTTCCGGGTATAAAATTTCTTTATATCCTCAAAAATAGTCAGACTGTCCCTTAAAAACCTTTAATTTATTACACAGCAGGAAAAAAAGGAGAATTTAAAATGCGCAGGCATGGGTTTACACTCGTGGAATTACTGGTGGTAATCGCGATTATTGGTCTTTTAATGGGTCTAATGATGCCAGCAATAAACGGCGTACGAGAATCGGCGCGCCGTACAACTTGTGGTAACCATATAAAAAATCTCGCCCTGGCGGTCACGACAGGGGAGTCCATGAATAAACGGTATCCCTCTGGCGGATGGAATAATAAATTTGTCGGTGATCCTGATCGGGGTTACGGTGAAAAACAGCCCGGAAGCTGGGCTTACCAGCTTTTATCATATCTTGATCAGTCGCATTTAGCCACATTAGGGCAGGATTTTAAACTGGATGAAATTACGAACACTCAGAAAGATGGCGCCCGTAGCTGCAGTATGTCAAGTATCGACATTTTTTACTGTCCTTCCAGACGTCCGCAGGGCATTTACCCTCTCGAAGTGGATTTAACACAAAACACGAACATTACGAAAGAAGAATTAGTTCTAAAAACAGATTATGCCGCAAATTGTGGCTCTAATGAAAATAACCAGAATACCGACACGCCTTCCACTTTCAGTAAAGGAGTGGAATATGAGCTTTCTCGCGCCTGGCCTGACGCAGCGGGTGGTAAACAGACGGGCATCATCTTTCATCACAGCAGCGTTCGTGAGGGGGACATTTTTGACGGTCTGTCCAACACCTACTTAATAGGAGAAAAATATTTAATGCCCTCCGAATATTTAACGGGTATGGATGATGGAGATAATGAATGTGTTTACAGCGGATACGATAACGACAATCATCGTGCCACTTATTTTTATAGTAGCACAAATAATTATCGGCCTCAGCAGGACCGTGAGGGTGTAAGTAACCAGAAAATTTTCGGCAGCTGTCATTTTAACTCTTTTGGTATCTCCATGGTAGACGGTTCCGTCCAGTGGATTACTTATAAAATAGACCCAGAAATTCACTCCTATTTAGGAAATCGCAGTGACCGAGAGCAGGTTTCCGTGCCTGAATAATTTTTGAACTCCTAAATGAAAATCCATTCCGGAGAAACATTCGTTTTCTGCTTTTTATTTAAATCATATTTTGTCATTTAGAAACTGTTATCTTCTGATACTTTTATACTGGTTCCACCTTAAATTTCCGTCTTCTGCGCCTCTCGAAGCAGGCTTTTTCGTGCGACGCAAAATACCGAGAACACGGAATTTTATCGTGGATCGGATATAAAAAATAACGTGTGAAGAATGAATCTTTATTTAAAGGTGACGCGAATCACCAAATAATTAATCGCACAAAATCCATTCTAAAAACATGGATTTTAAAAACGCTTGACCTTAAAAATATACTAAATAGGACAGCGGCAATTTAATTTTCTTTCCGAATTTTCTTTTTTATACTCTGGTACCAGTTTCCATTTTATGTAAGAGTTTATCGTGCATCACATCCTGGCTTTACTTTAATTTTCCATTTTCTGCGCCTCTGAACGCAGGCATTTTCGTGCGACGCAAAAAGTCGGAAAATCGGAATTTTATCATTATCGGGTATAAAATCAGCGGAAAGCAAAAATATTTTGCACTGAACATAAAATTACATATACTGATTCCACTTTAAATTTCCATTTTCTGCGTCTCTGAACGCAAGCATTTTCAGCGAAATGCCGGAAAAGCAGAATTTTATCGTGCATCGAGTATAAAAGTATTTTTTCCTGCCCTAAAACGTGAATTTCTGTCAGACAGGTATATTATACCCGATACATTATAAAATTTAGCTTCACCGGCTTTTTGCTTCGCTGAAAAAGCCTGCTTTTAGAGCCGCACAAAACGAAATTTTAAATTGGAACCAGTATACATTCCCTTTTTACTCTTACCTTTTAACATAATGAAGGAGAACGGTCATGTCAACCATTTTAGTTTCAGACGCTGCCCTACGCGCCGCCAGTATGTTACGAAAAAGCCCGATCGAAGAATTACGGCAACTGACCATCCAGGAAACCGCCGACGGATTATGCATCTGTGGAAACCTTTCACGATATTACTATAAACAGTTAGCCCAGGAAACACTCCGCCGCATCTGTAAAGACGCCGAACTGGTATTACAAAACCACACCCAGGTACACTCATAAAACCGCGCTTTCTGCCAAACAAATTCCACTTCATACTAATTTTCCTTCATACCGGTTCTCGTTTAAATTTCCATTTTCACGAGAACACAGACGCCGTGGTACATCGTTCCAGCAGCGGTTTTAAAAGTGAAAATCCAAAATAGTATGAATATAAATCTCCCTGTGGAGAAAGTGAGTTAGGACGACTGCCTGGAATTTTGCCAGAAGCTGCGTAACCTGGAGGGAGAGCACTCTTGCTCTCCGAAACTACGCACTACGCCCGGATTAATCATGCGCGCGCTGTTCTTTTAATCTCCTCTTTCTCTCCGAAACTACGGACTGCACCCTCCGTCCGCCCACGGCTCCTGGGGGAGTGGCAGTCGTCGGCGAATACTGATTCCACTTTCAATTTCCGTTTTCTGCAGATCTAACAGCCCGGCATTTTCAGCAGAACAAAAATGCCGATACAGCGAGTAATTTTATCGTGTATCGGCAATAAAACTTTCCACTCACTTCGGTTCGTTGGCAGATACACCTTCCCGTCAGGGGAAGTGCGGGCGTGCCGTCCTCTTTTTTCCTCTTCCGCACCTTCGCTGCATTCCGACCGGTGTGGCGTGGCAAGCGTAATATTTATCCGAGCCACTTCTCACGTCCGATCATATCGCATGAATGATCGCCTGGGCCACGCAAAACGCGATTCAGTTTTCGTACCCATATTCTTTGCTTTATGGGTCTTGTAGCCTTCTTTTTCTCGCGGGGCCCATGTGTTCGATTTTCAAAATAACTTTCGGGCAATTTTCCTTACGGCCATCTTCTATTTTGTACAACAAAAAATTTTTTTATTTTTTATTTTTTTAAAAAATTTGAGCCGTATCTCTTGTTTTTTCAAATGTAATTTAGTACAATTCATATTAACACAGATTTAATCAGATTTGAACAGATTTGAACAACTAAAAAAGGAGAGTAAAAATGCCAGCTGATATGTACTTTTTTCATTTTCAAAAAGGAATGGACGCCTTTCATGCGGGGCACAACGAGACGGCGAGGATTTCTTTTTTGAAATCTGCGCGATTGCTTTATCAACTTGCGAAAGAAGCCCCGGATCCAGCGGCACAGCAAAATTGGCTGACGCGTGCCCGGCGTGTCCAGGATTTAGCCTTGCAGTTGGAAACCGGGCAAACTTCCTCAAAACCTGCGAAAAAGCCGGTTTCCGACGCAAAGAAATCGAAAAGCGTTCCCGCGTCGAGGGAGCCTGAGAAGTCGGAAGATTCGTCGCGGTGGGAACTTACGGAGCGTCCGGACGTAACGTTTGCGGATATTGCCGGGCTGGATTCGGTCAAGGAGCTGATCCAGCAGCGAGTCATTTTTCCGCTTCGGAATCCAGAAATTGCCGCGGCCTACAATCGACGTGCGGGGGCGGGAATCATGATGTACGGTCCTCCGGGAACGGGCAAAACGATGATGGCCAAGGCGATTGCCGGGGAAATGAATCTGCCGTTTTTCACCGTGCAGTCCAGCTCCATTTTAAGTAAATGGGTGGGAGACGCGGAGCAGAATCTTCGGGATTTGTTCCAAAAAGCGCGGGAAAAAGCTCCGTCGGTCCTCTTTTTCGACGAGGCGGAGGCACTTTTGTGCAAACGGGGTGGGAATTCCACGGTGATGAATCGGGTGATTCCGGAATTTTTGGCGCAGGTGGATGGTGTTTCCAAAGGTTCGGAAGAGTTACTGCTCATCGGAGCGACGAATCGTCCGTGGGATTTGGATCCCGCGGCGGTGCGGACGGGTCGGTTCGGCGAGAAAATTTACATTCCGCTTCCCGACGCGGCGGCACGAGAATTTTTGCTTCGTCAAAAGCTGGGAGAGCTTCCTGGGGTGGAGACGATTAATTTTTCCGAACTGGTTGAGAAAACGGAGGGTTACAGCGGTGCGGACATCAACGGTCTGGTGTATCGCATCATCGATCCGGCCTTTGTGCGGGCAGTTCAAATGGGGACGCAGGTTCCGATTCAGGCGGAGGATGTTCAGACTGCCTTGGCGGAAACGTCGCCCAGCGTGACGGAGAAAGATCTAGCGGAGTTTGAGAAATATCGGAAGGAAATTCAGGGATAACTTCATTTTTAACCATACGGAGGAAAAACATGTTCGGCAATTTATTTAAATCGAAACGACAGCGTGAACAAGAACGAGAAATGACGATTCGCACGGCAATTTCCAAGCAGCGTCAGATGAGCAACCGTTTACGGAAGGATGAGCGACGGTTCATGGAGATGGCGATCCGCGCGAAGAAGGAGAACGACACGAAGAACTTCAAGATAGCCAGCAATTTGGTGGCGCAGACGATCATGAAGCGTCGTGCGATCGACAGCCAGCTTTTGCATTTTGAGATTGTCCTGCAAATTCGGGATCAGGCGCGTCTGTTTGGCGAGTTTGGCCAGGGAATGAAGGCGATGGCAAAATCGGTAAACGAAGTATTCAAAGAGTTTAACGATGGTCAGATGATACAGGATTTGGACAACATTCTTCAGCAGAATCTTTCGATGGAGGAGATGATGAACAATGTGCTGGATCGAATCACCGAGACGAGTGACACGCTGACCAGCGACGCGGCGATGCAGGGCATTTCCGGCGAGGTGGTGGAGAAGATGATGACCGAATCGTCGGACGATTCCAGCTCAGAGATCGACGCACAACTGAAAGCGATCGAGGCGGAACTGGCACAGCGAGAGAAGGAATAACCCCACGGATCCGTGAGCGAACGCGCGGGAGCGAAGCCCCCCTCCCTAATTCCCCTCTTTCAGAGGGGTGGCAGCCGTTAGGCTGACGGGGTGTTTTGTTGGGGTATTTTCGCGGACGCTAGGGAAGCCAGGAACACAATGACTGCCTCCCGGAGATTAACCATCCGGCGGAAGCCGTATTGCCTGCGCGGCTCGCGCCCAACAGAGTGTCTCAAAACGGAAACGCACATTTTTATCTTAAAACTTACAAATTGAAAATAAACACATCATGGAGAAATTAAAAAATGAGTGACGACAGCAAGCAAAATTTATCTTTGAACAGTTTAGATACGTTCGGCAATTACGAAAATTCGGATTACGAAATGGACGCTGAGCTTCAGGAATTGGTTTCGGGGATGATTTTGGCGGAGAAGTACCGACTGGAAAATCAGGCCGGTCAGGGCGGAATGGGCGTGGTCTGGAAGGCGTTTGATGTGGTGGGGGAACGGAACGTCGCGCTGAAATTTGTGCCCAAGGAGATTCGCCACAACGAGGCGGCGATGTACCAGGTGAAGGAAACGTTCAAGACCATTCAGGCGCTGAACCACCAGTACATCTGCCCGGTTTATGCGCTGGAAAGGGACGCGAAATTCGGCTATTACATCGTGATGATGTGGCTTAAAGGCATGACGCTGGCCGAGTTCCGGAAGCAGAAAAATTTTCGTCAGGAGATGATTTTACCGATCTTAAAACCTCTTGCCGTGGCGCTGGATTACGCACACAAACAGGGCGTGATTCACCGTGACGTGAAGCCTGGAAATATATTTCTCCCAAAGTCCGACAACGGGACAATTCGCAGTGTGCAGCTAATCGATTTTGGTCTTGCGGCAGAAATCCAAGTCAGCATGACACTTCACACCACTTCACAAGTCAAGACCAGCGGGACCATGGCGTACATGCCGCCCGAGCAGTGGCGTGGCCGCACACAAGACGCGCGCACCGACCAGTACGCTCTTGCGACCGTGGCGTACGAACTCTATTCCGGCCACCTTCCCTTCATGGCTGCGAACACCGAAATGCTGCGCCTGTGCGTTCTTCAAGACCCGCCGGATGAAATCAAAAGCGTCCCGGCACACGTTAATTCCGCCTTACAAAAAGCCTTAGCGAAAGACCGTAAAGAGCGATTCGCGTCGTGCACGGACTTTGTAAACGCGCTGTCCGAACAAGCTGCGACGCCAGTATTGAGAACGGAATCCTTTCCGGAAAAGTCGCTGGAGGATTTTTTGCCCGAGGAGGAATCTCATTTTTGGGAGCTGGCGTCGGAGTACGAGGAACTGCTCAAAGACTACGCTCCAGAGGGACGCCGCCCGACGGCGAAGATGGAGGAGATGCAGGCGCAAGCGAACCGAATCGCGGAGTTCTGCCAACAACTTTTAACGCAAAAGGAAAGGACGCGTCGGGAATACGTCGAGGACGGAATGCTGCAGACGGCCGCTCCGATGAAAACAATTTGCGACGAAATCAAGAGGCTAAATGAACTTGTGACGAAATGGCGACCGAAGGATTTTCTGCAATTCATCAGAACAGAGCGGAGGTTGTCCAAAGATCCGAAACCGGGCGATCGCATGGTGAAGACGATAAACGGCGTGCAATTCGCGTTTCGTTGGTGCCCGGCGGGGAGTTTCATGATGGGCAGTCCAGAGGATGAATTGGGCCGATATAAAGACGAAAAGCAGCACCACGTGACGCTTACCAAGGGTTTCTGGATGCTGGAAACACAAGTGACACAAGAAATGTGGCAAAGCGTGATGGGAAATAATCCGAGTGATTTTGAGGGTGACGATCTCCCTGTGGAAAATGTGAGTTGGCACGACTGCCAGAAGTTTTGTCAGAAACTGCGTAACCTCGGCTTAAACATTCAACTTCCGACGGAAGCGCAGTGGGAGTACGCTTGCCGCGCGGGCACGACGACGAGTCTCAATAATGGGAAAAATATTACAAGTACATATGAAATTTGCGAGAATCTCGACGAAGTCGGTTGGTATGCTAAAAATTCGGATTGGACAACTCGCGCAGTGGGTCAGAAGAAGCCGAACGCGTGGGGTTTATACGACATGCACGGTAACGTATGGGAATGGTGCGCGGACTGGTATGGCGACTACCCAAGTGGTTCCGTAACCGACCCTACAGGGCCAAGATCTGGCTCGGGCCGAGTGTATCGTGGCGGTGGCTGGTACTACTACGCGAGGTTCTGCCGTTCGGCGTATCGGGGCAGCGGTACGCCGACGGATCGCGGCGACGACCTCGGCTTCCGCCCTGTTTTCGTCCCTTAGTTCAATCAGTTTGAGCTAATCGCGAAGGAGGTCGAGCGAACGCGGGGGGCGAAGGCGGAGCCCGCCCTAATTCCCCTCTTTCAAGGGGAATATTCCCGCCCTGACCCTTTCAGGGAAGGGAAAAATTTAAAACAAACGTAATATGTGTGATTTTTACAACTTCAACCATTTTTAAAAGGAGAACAATCATGGGATTTTGGGATTTCTTTCGTGGAACACAGAAACAAAAAACGTTGGCGGATGTGTCGGTGGACGACCTGAATCGGGAACGGATCACTTGCCAGACAGAGCTGAACAAGGTGGAGAAGGAGCGGGAAAAGCTTCAGCGAGATGAGGAGCAGCTGAAAAGCGAGTATGCCAGCGCGACGAAGGATTTTCAGAAGAAGAGCATCGCTCGGAAAATCCAGGACGTACGGACGCAGCAGCGGCAGGTGGAGGGCTGGATTACGCGAGTGAATCAGAACCTACGCGTCGTTAATAATTTTCTGATGATCAAGAAAAATCAGGCGTTTTACGAACGCGCGGGCGTTCTGACGCTGCTGAACGAGATGGATGTGTCGGATATTGAACGCGTGATCAATGAATCGGTCGTTAACGGAACACTGAGCAACGAAAAACTCGTGGAGGTGCTTCAGGCGCAGGAAAATGGGCTGGAACAGTTGTTTCCAGAAACGTCGGACAGCAGTCTGGACGAATTGATGAAGGAATTGGATCAGCAGACCGCTCCGCTGCGGGATGCGAATCTGGGCGAAAAAGCGGATCAGGGAATCGAGGATCTGGAAAAAGACCTCCAAGAGAAAGCGGACGAAGGAATTCGTTTGGTCGACAAACTTTTAAATCCAGGAGAATAACCTATGTTTGAGAAAACGAAAACTTTTTTTCAATGGCTGTTTGGGACAACCCCAAAAGTAGAAAAGCCGCGGACGTCTCTTGTGGCACGGCAGTTGTCGCGTGGGGAAACATTGGCGGAAGGAGAGCGCGTCTGTGTCATGGACGGGGCACGGCTGATCAACGTTCTGGATCGCCTGCCCACGGCGGATTTTGCGGAAACGACCGTTTTCTGGAGCATACCGAAAGAGGATGTGTCGGTTTCGCTGCAATTTCCCTGCCAGGCAAAGGGGCAGACCGTGGCGACGACCGTGCAGATTCGTTTTGAGCCGGAAATGGGACTTGGCACCTTTCTGGAATCGCGCCGCGAGCTGTCGGAAACCGATTGGAAGGACTGGCTCCAATCCATGCTTTCCGGTTTACTGGACGTTCTGCGAACGGAACCGGAGGCGCTGATTTCGTTGAGCGGCGCGGCGCTGGAAACGTTTCGGGCAAAATTCAGTGTTTTACTCTCCTCGCACGGTTTTCGCTGCACGGGAATTGCACCGTTTGAGACCCACACGGTGCAGGAACCTCCCGTCTCGACCGACGAGGTGGACAAAGAATTGTGCGAAACGGTGCAGAAGATTCAGAAACCGGAGGAATGGCAGAGATTTACGCAAACGCTGAAAAACGAAGGGTTACCGGCGTCTGACGAAACGGAAGAGAAGCTGGAGGAAGTGGGAGCGCTGCTTTTGCGCCATGAGATGACCTCACAGGAATGCGTCCGGGCAATTCGTCAGATGGCGGAGGATGCGGCGGGACAACGCGAGCTGGACACCTCCTACTGGAACGGGCTGGCGATTCGGCTTCGTCTGGAAAATGAAGAAGCGCAGCCGCGGCGAGAGGAAATCACGGAGGAAACTTTCCCGGTGGTGACGGTCGGTAAATCGCAGCGTCCGAAAAAAGCGTGGTTCTTCAGTAATAACGTTCGGCTGGATGGTCGTCTGCGCACGTTTCTTGCTGAAAAAATTGTGGTCATTCAGGATGAACTTACCACGGCGCGGCGTCAGACGGAGGATATTCGGGTGCAGACCGAGTTTCGACTTCTGGAACGGGAATTGGAAACGATTCACGACCTGCTGTCGATGATGCCGGAATGGACGGCTCGGAAGAAAGACTTGCGTGTGGCGGAAGAGCGAATTCCGATGCTGCTGAAAAATATGAATCAGGCGATAACCGCGGCAGAGTACGTGGAAGCGGCCTTAAAAAAACAAGAAGGGCTGGAACTTCCGGCTTTCCGCGCGGAACTGAAAAATAGTCTGGCCATACTGCGAAATCAATTGGAAAATCGTTATCACATTCGTTAAATTAAATCATAAGGAGGATTATTATGTCCGTTAACACGTTAAAACTTACCGAAGGATTCCTTGCCGCACGGCAAAATATTAAGGATATTGCCGGTTTTTTTTCGACCGAAGTGGAAATCTTGCCCGGCACCTGTGCGGTGGCTTTTGAAAATGGGCGGAGCCTTGGAGAGCTTGCGCCTGGAAAATATACACTGGAAACGTTTTCCGATAAGTTGATGTTCTGGACGCGCAAGAACATCGCGATCGTTCTTTTGCGGGAAAACAATTTCTCGGCAACTTACCATTCCGACCAGTTTTATACCCAAGAAGGTCTGCTGGTGGAAGGAGAATTTCAGATTCACTTTTCGCTGGAAAATTCCGGACTGTTCCTAAAAAATCTGATGGGCGCGCGGGAAAATTATACCCTGGAAGACTTCACGAAAGATACGTATCATCTGGTGATGGCTTCACTGCAAGAGTCGATCAGCCGATTTTCGATTCGGGATTTAGGGCTGCCGGAAACACGGAAATACATGGAAACCGCCATGGAAAATACGATTCGGGAATCGCTTTCTCGATACGGTATCCGCTTTACGCAGCTGTGGATTTCGTCGCTGAAACAGGAGGCTTACGACGCACTGAAAGAGCGAAAGAGTGAACTTTGGATTGTGCGGGAAAACCAGACGCTCCAGCTGGAAGAACAGGACGCACGTCTGAAAGATCGTCAGACAGAAATTTCGCTTGCAGAGAAAGAGAATGATCTGGACATTCTCGCGCAGCATGTACAAGTGGATCGGAAAGAAGGAGAGCTGGCGGTCATTAAACGACGTTTTGATCTGAAACGGGAAATGCGGCGCCAGATTCAGTCGAACGATTTCGACAAAATCGCCAATCAGGCGGAAATGGAGCAGTTTTTATTTGAAAACGACAAGGCAAAACTTCTTCGAGAACAGGAACGGGAAGAACTGGTAGCGGCCATCGAGTCACAGCAGGCAGACCGGACTCTTCGTCGGGAAGCGGTTCTGAAAAAGCTGAACCTTCAGTTGGAACAGGACATGGCGGATTTTCAGCGTGCGTACAATCATAAAGTGAAGCTGGAGGCGCTGGATCAGGAATCGGAAATTGCCCGACGCGTGGAAACGGAGGAAAATCGTAAGTGGTTGGAAAATCTGGAGAGGGAACGCTGCGAACGAAAAGAAGCGTTTCAGCGATTAACGGATCAAAAGGAAATCGATCGAGTTGTCGCGGAAATCGAACAGGAAAAGGTTCGGTCAGAAAATCGTCTGACAGAACTTCGTCGGGAACGAGAATTAGCGGATGCGCAGCAGAGTCTGGAAATTCAAAAACAGCGGGACGAGTGGGAACGAGAGCTTCGCGGCCGAAAGTTTACCGACCAGCTGGAGCGTCTGAAGGCGATGCAGATGCTCAATCAGGCGCAAGACCGCGCGGAAATGGATATTCTGGAACGAAAACGCCGACTGGAGTCCGAGTTAAAGATCGCCGAGGAATCGTCGCGTCAGAAATTTGAATTGGAAAAATTGCGTGTGTATACCAGTTTCGGCGAAAAGGGCATTTTGGCTCTGCTGGGGCCGGAGCAGGCCAACGCTTTTGCCGCCAGCTGCCAGAACGATAAAGAAGCGGCGGAGTACAAAGCACGTCTTGAGGAGCGCGAAAAGGAAGATTCGAAAACGCAGGCACTGCTTCGTGAATTTCTGGCCGCGCAGGAGCGTAACGCGGATCGCCTGGTTCAGATGCACACACAGACTCCGGTTCCTCCCGCGCAACCTATTTGTCCTGGTGTTCCGACATGGCAGCCGGGGGTTCCGGTGACTGGCAGCAGCCGTGTTTTGCTTTGTCCTCAGTGCCGTGCGGAAATTTCCGAAAATAACAAATTCTGTTCCAACTGTGGTAAATCTTTATAGGAGGAAACCGTGGAAAATGAGAAAAGGCCTGAATTATCTGAGGATCGTTATTTGACGACTCAGGATTTAATGAAATTTCTAAATTTGTCTCGGACAAAAATTTGGACGCTGATCCGAACAGATGGTCTTCCCGCCTTCAAAGTGGGCGGGGATTACCGGTATCTTCTTTCGGAAATCATCGCCTGGATGGAAGAGCATCGAATTAATGAAAATACGGACTGAAAGGAAACCTCATGGAAAAAAAACTACTGCTTCGTATCGACTGGTCGGGAGAGCTGAAATTTGGCGCGCAGCTTTCCCCGACATTTACGCTGATGGGGATTCAGTTGGAGTCCCCTCCGACCGTTCGGATTCATTTAGATGAGCGTTTGAACAGAGACGACTGGAAAGTGTCGCCGGACGTTCACGAAATGGAGCCTCACACCTGGGTTTTTCACGAACGTTTGTCGATTAAGCCCCGAGAGAACGCGGTGGGGGATGCGGCCTACGCACTGACGCTGGAGGCCGAGTTTCGAGAACGGGACGCCGGAGTGATACGTCCGTTTCTGTTTCGGACGACCGTTCTGCTTCATGTCAGCGCGGACCGACGTCGGGAGGTGGTGATCGAGGCTTCCGACGGCGCGTTAATTAACACGCATCGCATGGACTGGTCGGAATTTGACAAAGTGCGTATCTCTGCTCAGGGGGATGCCCTGGTGAATTTAACGGAAGGTATCATTCCCGACGGACTTCAGCGTACCGATGAGACAGAAAATACCGCGACGAATCTGTTTCAGGTTCCGCTGGTCGCCATGCCGAATTTTCCTGTTGCCGCACCCCGACGGAAACTTTTGCTTCGGGCAATAATGCCCAACGGACGCGTTCGCTTGTATCACCTCTTCGCCCGCCACAGGATTCTTCTGGGACGAGGCAGGGAATGTGATGTGGTGTATCGATTTAATCGAAAATCCACAGGAGGAAATTCTCCCTCAGATTATCTTTCCCTTTTCATTTCGCGGAAACACGCGATCATAATGTTTGCTCCCGAGGGAATGAGTTTTCAGGATTTAAGCACGCTGGGACTGGAAATTCGCCCACATCAAGGATTTCTGCCGTCGGAAAACATCATTTCGTTATCTCGCGGAGATCTGAACGTTTTGGACTGGGAGGAAGTGAAGCGGGGAAAACTGGAAATGCGGATTTCCCAATTTGCGTCTCTTTTTCTGGAGGCCTTTTCGGCACATATCGATGATTTGGAAGTGCGCTTGATAAATCAGCACATCATGTATGAAGAGAATCGTGAAACATTATGGTCCCTGGGAAACAATCAGGGAGTGGATGTTCTGCGCTTACGCCGGAAAGCGAATTTTGACTGCTCGGGCCGAAAAAATATTCTGGAATCATGTTCTGATGAGCACAAAATAGAATTTGCAAAGATGGAAACACAGTGGGGACGGCATCCCGACTGGAAAAAAGACCCGTTTGCGGAAGAGGAGGAGTATTTTTTCCTGCTTCGTGGCGTGACGCTGGGAAGCAATTTGCAAAACGACGTAATGTATTTGAATGAGCGTGGAATCCGAACGAACCACGTGACATTCTACTTTTGCGGCGACCATTTCGGCATGACGAATCATGACCGCCGCGCGTTGAATTACGAAAAAGCCGATGGCAGCTCCGAACAATTATACCAGGACGATTTGCTGGGGCTGGAACCGGGAATGAAGTTTCAAATCGGTTCCGTGAAATTTGACGTATGGGAAGATTATCCGACATTTTTGAATCCACAACATGGAGAAATTAAAAAATGAGTGACGACAGCAAGCAAAATTTATCTTTGAACAGTTTAGATACGTTCGGCAATTACGAAAATTCGGATTACGAAATGGACGCTGAGCTTCAGGAATTGGTTTCGGGGATGATTTTGGCGGAGAAGTACCGACTGGAAAATCAGGCCGGTCAGGGCGGAATGGGCGTGGTCTGGAAGGCGTTTGATGTGGTGGGGGAACGGAACGTCGCGCTGAAATTTGTGCCCAAGGAGATTCGCCACAACGAGGCGGCGATGTACCAGGTGAAGGAAACGTTCAAGACCATTCAGGCGCTGAACCACCAGTACATCTGCCCGGTTTATGCGCTGGAAAGGGACGCGAAATTCGGCTATTACATCGTGATGATGTGGCTTAAAGGCATGACGCTGGCCGAGTTCCGGAAGCAGAAAAATTTTCGTCAGGAGATGATTTTACCGATCTTAAAACCTCTTGCCGTGGCGCTGGATTACGCACACAAACAGGGCGTGATTCACCGTGACGTGAAGCCTGGAAATATATTTCTCCCAAAGTCCGACAACGGGACAATTCGCAGTGTGCAGCTAATCGATTTTGGTCTTGCGGCAGAAATCCAAGTCAGCATGACACTTCACACCACATCGCAAGTCAAGACCAGCGGAACGATGGCGTACATGCCGCCGGAACAGTGGCGTGGCCGAACGCAAGACGCGCGCACCGACCAGTACGCCCTGGCGACCGTGGCGTACGAACTTTACTCCGGCCACCTTCCCTTCATGGCGGCGAACACCGAAATGCTGCGCCTGTGCGTTCTTCAAGACCCGCCCGATAAAATTAAGAACGTCCCGGCACACGTCAACTCAGCCTTACAGAGAGCCTTAGCGAAAGACCGTAAAGAGCGATTTCCGTCGTGCGTAGACTTCGTGAAGGCGCTTTCCGCACCCGCCCCTGCCGCACCTTCATTTGTGATTCCCACACCGCCACTGCCGCCGAAAACCAAATCGGTAGAGGAGCTTGCGGAAGAATTTTACAAAAAAATGAAGGCGGAGGAAGAGATGAAAAAGCTTCGCGAAAACGCGAAGCGTCTGGCACGGGAACGATTTATGGCGGAAAAAAAAGCACACGAAGACGCGGAACGCCAGGCGCAGGAGAAACTGGAGGCAGAGCGGAGGTCGTCCAAAGATCCGAAACCGGGTGTGCGCATGGTAAAAACGATAAACGGCGTGAAATTCGCGTTTCGTTGGTGCCCGGCGGGAAGTTTCATGATGGGCAGTCCGTCGTCGGAAGCTGGGCGATATAACGACGAAAAGCAACACCGCGTGACGCTCACAAAAGGTTTCTGGATGCTGGAAACACAAGTGACACAGGAGATGTGGGAGAGCGTGATGGGAAATAATCCGAGTCGTTTCAAGGGTGACGATCTCCCTGTGGAAAATGTGAGTTGGCACGACTGCCAGAAGTTTTGTCAGAAACTGAGTAACCTCGGCTTAAACATTCAGCTTCCGACGGAAGCACAGTGGGAATACGCATGTCGCGCGGGCACGACTGGAGCGTACGCAGGAGCCTTGGATTCCATGGGATGGTACGATTCCAATTCGCATTTCGCATCATTACTCTCGCTCAACTCAATGTTCAATTCCATGGGATGTTACGATTCCAATTCGGGTTCAACGACTCACGCAGTGGGTCAGAAGAAGTCGAACGCATGGGGTCTGTACGACATGCACGGCAACGTATGGGAATGGTGTTCGGATTGGAAAGGCGACTACCCAAGCGGTTCCGTAACCGACCCGACGGGTCCAACATCTGGCTCGATCCGAGTGTTTCGTGGCGGTAGCTGGATCGACCACGCGGAGAACTGCCGTTCGGCGGCTCGGCGCAGCCGTACGCCGACGAATTGCCGCAACGACCTCGGCTTCCGCATCATCCTCATCCCTTAATTTCATCCGTTCGCGTGAAGGGCGCAGGAAGTGTCGGAGCCGTGAACGCAGCGCGCAGTCCGTAGTTTCGGGGAGGGTGAGCACTCCTGCTCTCCGACAGGGTGTTTTGCCGGGGGAACGCGTTTCACCACTTCGGAGTCAGGGCAGTGGAAAATTGCGCGGCGGGTTCCCGGGACTACGCGTGCGCTTCGTCCACGGCTCGCACGGAAATTGGGAAAATGGAAACTTAAACGGAAAACCGGGATACACACTGCACGAAAATCTGTAGAGAGAGATTCTTGCTCCCTTTTATCTGGATTCCGGGCACTCAGGTTTTTTAAACGTCCGTTTTAAACATCTAATCAGAAAATTTAATATAAATCAAAAATATTACCTATGCAATTTATCTTAAATTATGGAATCCAGAAGATACCATTTACCTGGAAAATTCACAGTGCCGGCAACTCTTATTTATTTAGAAATAAAAGATAACTGCCGATAAACAAGAAAATATAAAATTTTTTACATATATTATGGACATGAGGCCACTCTTTACGTAATGTAATTAAATATAAAATTTATTATGTACATATAAACACGTGACATTATTAGTACAGAATATAGAGTCGTTCGGACGGAGTACTATTCGAACAAAATTATTTCACGAACGATTCTTTTTATGAGAGTAACCGAATAAACTGAAAAATAGGATTCCTTATTTTGGGTAATATGAACAAGAATTCAAAACAGCATATATTCCTGGAAATGCGACAAAAACTGATGCAGCGGTTTTTAGATGGAGAACTGGATCAGTTATCTTACGAGCGTTTTATGGCAGATGTCGAGATTCTGGAGCAGGCACAGTCCTCCGATTCAAGTCAAGAAGATGCTTCCAGCAAAAATGATGCACGTCAAGACGAAAATCAGTCAAAATTTCCGAAAGAAATGTCAAGTAATATTCACAGGGTGTCATCTCGAGTGCCGCAGGAATCCACTGGAGTTTTTCCTCAGCCAGCAGTTACCATGTTTCCCATATCACCGGATGGACGGGCCACGGCGCAGCAGATCCCGGCCATGCCCATGGTGATTTTAAATACGGGAAGAACGGCGTACCCCAGCGCAGGGATTTACGGAATTCCATCGGTCGGAATGCCAGAAACAGGCCCGATGGATGCGCATTCCCAGATGCCGTCACGCTCTGATTCTTCAAAAAATTTCAAAAAAAGCACGCCTTCCCCTGAAATTACACCAGAAACAATAAAAAGTTTAAAACCGGGTCAGGCACTGGATATTTGGTGGCATTACCCGATTACCGAAGAATGTATAAAAGAATGGTCGGAACTTGAAGTGCCCATAAAACTTAGTCTTGCCATGAATCCCTCCGTAACAGATGAGTCGGTTCAGGGTCTGAGAAAAGTCAAAAACATAAGAGAACTAAATTTCACATCCACCCCGATTACAGATCAGGGACTGGCATTTCTGGAAGGCATGACGTCCGTAAATTCCCTTATCCTTACGTCCACTCAGATTCAGGGAACTGGCGCAGATGCTTTGCGCAGTTTAATACATTTACGTGAATTAACACTCACCTCCTCTCCTTTTAATGATGGAGGAATGGAAAAACTGGCTCTTTTATCTGAACTTCAAATTTTAAAACTGGATGATACCCGAATCACGGATGACGGACTGGAGTTTTTAACTAAACTTTCTTGTTTAAGAAACTTAAACTTACAGGGATCTATTATTTCAGATGTCGGTCTGGAATATCTGAAAAATCTCGTTACGCTGGAAAAATTATATGTCGGAGGCACCATTCCGTATGAAGGTTCGATTTACGAAAGTGCGATTACGAATAAAGGAATCGAATACTTAAAAAATTTGGGTAAAATGCGGACTTTACACATAAATGACACCCAGCTGACCGACACGGGACTAAAAGCCTTATCCGATATGGAAAATTTGACGGAATTAAATATTTCGGATACCGCGGTTACAGATGGAAGCCTTTATTATCTGAGAAATTTCAAGAATTTACACACAATATTTGTTGATGGAACAGACATTACCATCTCAGGAATTCGCAAAATTCTTGGAGAAAATGCCCTTCGTCGGTTTCACGGCGCACATGTGGGAACGTGGAGTAAACTCGGCAGTTTTCTGAAAAGCCCCTGGTCACGAAAAAATTAAAAAATGGCCAGACTTTTTTAATTAAATTCTGTACCGATTTAATTTTTCTTATTCGCGTGAATATATGTTAAATCTAATTTAAATTTCTGTCACGTGCGGCCACGGCAGCCGGCATTTTCAGCTCGGCCTGTATCAGGGTGAAAAATGCAGGAAAAGCGGGAAATTATAGAGTGTCGGGCACAATAAATCCGTTTTTTTAATGTTTCATGATGTATGAAATATCGGAAAAGCGGATTTATGTTTATCTGCTGTTATGTAAAATACGAAAAGAAAAAAATCAGAGACCCTTTACAGAGTGTATTTTTTAAGTATATTACTGAACATGAAAAATCGTATATTTTTTGTGCCGCAGAAAACCATGTGATTTTATTACCGGGTTTCGCTTTCCGGTTTTTTGTACCCCTGGGACAAACGGAGCTGAAAATGCCTGCTTCAGAACCACACAAAACGAAAATTTAAAGAAAACCTGTATATTTAAGCACACTTTATACGAAAATCGACATTTGTACGGAAAGTAATTGTAAAATGTTTTTTATCAGGAGAAGGAATATCACCTCTCCGATACACGATAAATTCCACTGTTCCGACAATTTACGTTACTGAAAATGGCTGCTTTAATCGTTACAGAAAGACGAAATTTAAAGTAGAATCAGGAAAATAGGGACGTCAGAATGAGCCAAAATAACACATCAAAAATCAGAAATATTGGAATCGCAGCACATATCGATTCAGGGAAAACCACCCTCAGCGAAAGAATTCTTTATTACGCGGGAAGAATTCACCGTATGAATGAAATCGCCACCGGAGCGGGTGCCACGATGGATCATATGGAACTGGAACGGGAACGCGGGATTACCATTCAGAGCGCGGCGACGAGCGTCCGCTGGCGTGAACAGCAAATTAATTTGATCGACACACCGGGACACGTGGATTTTACGGTGGAAGTGGAACGCAGTTTGCGAGTACTGGACGGAGCGATTCTTGTCCTGTGTGCCGTGGGTGGAGTTCAGGCACAGTCTTTAACGATAGACCGTCAGATGCGCAGGTACCGCGTCCCGCGACTGGCGTTTATTAATAAAATGGATCGCACCGGGGCGAATCCTTTTGAGGTGGTAAACCAGTTAAAAGAAAAACTGGGATGTAATCCCGTCATGCTGCAGTACCCCCTGGGAAAAGAACAGAACTTTCAGGGTGTGATCGATTTAGTGAAAATGGAAGCCGTATATTTTGATGGCAAAAACGGCGAGATCATTCGCAGAGAAGCCATTCCTGAAGAATTACGTCAAAAAGCGGAAGCAGCGCGAGAAGATATGCTGGAAACGCTTTCCATGTACAGTGATGAAATTTTGGAAATTCTCCTGGGAGATTCACCTCAGGTTTCAGAAGAACTGATTTTCCGAGTACTGAAAGCTGCCGTTAAAGAGGGAATGGTCACGCCAGTTTATCTTGGTTCAGCGTATCGGAATAAAGGAGTGCAGTTATTATTGGACGGTGTGGTGGATTTTTTACCTTCTCCGGCAGAATTACATCCGACTGCACTGGAATTTGAAGCCCCACACAGAGAAATTCCTTTAGAGCCAGACGCGGAGAAACCCACCGTGGCCATGGCGTTTA
The DNA here is from genome assembly GCA_030527015.1 of Planctomycetia bacterium. Lineage (GTDB taxonomy): Bacteria > Planctomycetota > Planctomycetia > Pirellulales > Thermoguttaceae > RGIG3701. Next base: position 1,565 of record JAUNBR010000046.1, on the reverse strand, counting down.
AAATTGTGGAAGCCCCTTTCGGCGCACTGATTTTCATGCGAATATATCAGGGATGTTTTAAGAAAGGAGAGAGTTATGTGAATCAGCGCACGGGCAAAAAAGAACGGTTCGGAAGAATTGTCCGTATGCACGCGGATCAGCGAGAAGATATAGAATTTGCGGGTCCAGGAGAAATTGTGGCCGTCCTGGGTCTGGAATGTGCCAGCGGTGATACGTACTGTTCCACATATCCATTCTGCACACTTCAGAGCATGTATGTACCAGATCCAGTAATCCATATGGCCATTTCGGCTCAAAAATATGAAGACGCAGATAAACTGGGAAAAGCTCTGGCACGTTTTCGCCGAGAAGATCCTACGCTGGTCGTCACCACCGATAATGAAACTTCTGAAACACGCCTTTCTGGTATGGGAGAATTACACCTGGAAGTATACATCGAACGAATTCGGCGGGAATATAAAGTGGAAGTAACCGTCAGTCCGCCACAAGTAAATTATCGGGAGGCTCCCACGAAAGCCGTCTCTTTCGATTATCGATATAAGAAGCAGACTGGTGGTTCTGGACAGTACGCGCACATCATCGGCCAGATGAAACCGCTGCCTGAAGAGGGCGTGGACGAACCATTTTTATTCGAAGAACATATCGTCGGAGGACGAATTCCACGCCAGTATATCCCGGCGATCGAAAAAGGCCTGCAAAAATCGCTGGGGAAAGGGCCTCTGGCAGGATTTCCTGTGGTTAATTTACATTATATCGTAACCGACGGTTCTTATCATGAAGTGGACAGCTCGGACATGGCGTTCCAGCACTGCGCGCAGGCCACGATGCGAGAATATTTTAAGCAGACAGATCCCTGCCTTCTGGAACCAGTCATGAAAATTACTGTCGAAACTCCGGCGAATTTTCAGGGAAATGTCGTCGGAGATCTGTCACAGAGACGTGGAATTATCGTCAGCACGACGACTAAAAATAATCAGACGCGTATCGAAGGAGAAATACCTCTTTCTGAAACTTTTGAATACTCTTCCCATCTGCGGAGTATGACACAGGGACAGGGAACCTTTTTGCTTCAGTTTTCGAGATATAAACCGCTGCCCACTTATTTAGCAGAAGAAGTAATTAAAACGAAAAAAAGAACAGGAAAATCAGATTCATAATTTGAAACACGGCGGATATTTATACCCGATACAGTATAAATATCGGAGAGAGCACGGTATATCTGAAATTTTCAGATAAATATTTATCCCAGATACAGTATAAACACCTGTTTTTTCAGTATTTTATACCCGATGTGCGATAAAATTTCGTTTCTCTGGCATTTTATTTCGCGGAAAATATATGCTTTCAGAAACACGAAAACGAGAATTTTTACCCGATGCATGATAAGTTTCGCCTCCTCAGCTTTTTTGTTTCGCGGAAAATACATGCTTTCAGAAACACGAAAACGAGAATTTTTACCCGATGCATGATAAGTTTCGCCTCCTCAGCTTTTTTATTTCGCGGAAAATATATGCTTTCAGAAACACGAAAACGAGAATTTTTACCCGATACATGATAAGTTTCGC
>JAUNBR010000045.1 GCA_030527015.1 Planctomycetia bacterium | reverse complement strand
AGTATAATAATCCCAAAACAGGTTTTAAGATAAATTTTTAAGCTCAGTCCTAAAAACCTGGGATATGTCCAGCAGGTAAGACGCAGGAAAAACGGAATTTATGTCCGGTGCATTATAAAATTCCACTTCACCGGCATTTTGTTTCGCTCAAAATGCCTGCGTCAGAGCCATATAAAACGGAATTTTAAAGGAGAATCCGTATACAGCGAGTCAGATACAAAAAATATTTCTCTGTTTTATTGACACAAAAATAAAATAACAAAAAGGGGATTACATTATTTGCTGTAATTTATTTTTTACTGCTGCACGACTCATAAAATGTACGTAATATTATGTCGGGTCTTGTCATGTAACGGTATTTTGTATATAATCGTATCTGAGAAGTATATCAAAACCTGTTTTTGTTTATATCCGCTGGTTTTTTTGTAAAAACTTCTTTTTTGTATTTTAAATCTCACCTTTATGTTTTAGCTTCATAATAAAAAAAATTCATTATTTTTATTTACGAAAATCATAAAGCAAAAATTTTTCCGTACATCAGAAATATCAGTTCTAAATAAAATTTAAAGTGGAAGGACAGAAAACATGAAATCACCACGAAATCTTGTAGTCGCGCAGAGTGGAGGCCCCACATGTGTCATAAACAGCAGCCTGCGAGGAGTAATTGAAGCAGCTCGGCATTTTGAAAATATCGGTACAGTTTATGGTGCCGTTCACGGAATCGAAGGAGTTTTGAAAGAGGAGCTTTTAGATCTTTCCGCGCAGAGTCCGGAAGAAGTCGCGCTTTTACGTTACACCCCTGTCGCGGGAAGTATCGGCACATGCCGTTATAAACTTAAAAGCTGGCAGACAGAGGATTTTGAACGGGTAATTGAAGTATTTAAAACCCATAATGTCGGCTATTTTCTTTATAATGGTGGAAATGATTCCATGGACACCGCCCATAAAATCGCGGAAATGGCCAGTGAACGTGGTCTGGAACTGATGGCAGTCGGAGTGCCGAAAACGATCGATAATGATGTCGGCGACAGTCAGTTTAAATTAATTGACCACACCCCAGGTTATGGTTCTGTGGCTAAATACTGGATGCACATGACTCAGTATGCGGACCAGGAAAATAAAGGTTCTTGTCCTGCAGACCCCGTGCTGGTAATGCAGGCCATGGGGCGGAAAATCGGCTTTATTCCCGCCGCGGCGCGTCTGGCGGATCCTAAACGTGAAATGCCTCTGTTAATTTACATGGCAGAAAGCCCCTGTTCCTTACCACAGCTGGCAGAACAAGTAAATGAAAAGTTAAAACTCTGCGGACGGTGCGTCGTGGTCATCAGTGAAGGTTTTCATGTAGGTGATCTCGGAGAACTGAAAGATTCTTTTGGTCACACGACTTTCAGCAGCAGCCAGATGACCGTATGTCAAAAAGTAGTGAATTACCTGAATCAGGTCGGCCTGAGTGTAAGAGGAAATGCTCGTGGAAATGTATCTGGCACCGACCAGCGACATTCCATGGCTTATGCCTCGACCGTGGATCTCGACGAAGCGTACGCTCTGGGACAGAAAGCCTGTGAATTGGCCGCCACAGGACAGGGAGGATTCATGTCCACGATTCTCCGTTCTCCGGGGCCAATTTATAATGTCTGGTACGATAAAGTCCCATTAAAAGATGTCGCGAACAGCGAAAGGACATTCCCACAGGCATGGATTACCCCTGACGGGTGTGACGTCACAGATGATTTTATTAATTACGCAAAACCTCTCACAGGCAGTGAAATGCTCACGCTGCCCATGATTGACGGTCGGCAGCGAATAACACAATTTGCCCCGATTTACGCTGAAAAAAAGCTCGCGGAATACATCCCTCAGGCTGCGCGAAAAGAATAATAAAGAATTATATACACGACGCACTATAAAATTCCGCTTCCCAGGCATTTTCCGTAAAAGTAAAAATACCGAAGAAACAGAAATCTGTAGAATATCACACAAAAATTTCATGGAAGTGAAATTTATAGTGCATCGGGTATAAAAAGTTGGTTATACAGTAATATTACTGTATACCAGACATGAAACAAAAAAATTGAAACATGGGAAAAATAAAATGGCGAAATCACAAAAATTAACCGTCAAAAAACCGTCACGAGATGAATTGCCGGCAGACGCCAATTTATGTGAATACTGTTCTGGAAAATGCTGCCGGTATTTTGCTCTTCCTTTAGACCCTCCAGTCGACTGGGAAGATTTTGACCATATTCGCTGGTATATTTTACACGAATACGCGTCTGTTTTTACAGAAAATGACGACTGGTTTTTACTGGTACACACAAAATGTAAAAATTTAGATGAGAATAATCTTTGTACAGGATATGAAACCAGACCGAATATTTGTCGTGCTTATACCACGCAGAGGTGTGAGTATGATGATGATTGGGTTTATGATCGGTATTTTGAGACACCAGAACAGGTCGAAGAATACGCTGAAGCATATCTGGGCCCTCGGGACGGGGATAATATTCGTTCACGAATATAATTTTCACATCATTTTTTCTTTTTTTGAAATAAAAAATCTCTGAAATTAATGTTTATTGAGCGCTTTTTACAGTTCGCCATCTGCTTAATCGTTATTCTTAGCGCAACTTTACTGGGAATCGGACAAGAAGATCCTTTCTTGCCAGTAATGGTGTGTGTGTTTACATGTATTTCACTTCTCGTAACAGATATATATCAGATTTTTTCGCTCAATAAAATTTTTCAGAATATCGTAACTATTCTTGCCATGATAATCGCGGTGGGAAATGTCTCATTTCGCCATCAGATTATCGGGCAGATTATAGCGATCGCCAATTTACTGGTATATCTGGAAATTATCATTCTTTTTCGTAAGAAAGATATTCATACGTACTGGCAATTAATTTTGTTAAGTTTTTTGCAGGTCGTGGTGGCCGCAGCATTTCCTCAGTCGGTAACTTTCGGCCTGCTTTTACTGCTGTACCTCCTTCTGGTGCTGATAAGTATTTCTCTGTTAATCATGACAAAACGTCACGAAGAAATGTTCCATATTTCTTCCGTCACAAATTTTTCTGAAACTGTACCGCAAAATATAAACCAGATAAAAAAGTTTCGTGAATATGAAAAAAAGCAGTTTCTGCATATGAGTTGGCTGCGACAAGTATTTTCTGTCGGGCTAAAATCGATATTTATAGGAATTCTTGCCTTTTTTCTTGTTCCTCGTACGGGTATTTCTTTATTTCATGGGATACGAGAAACGGGCCCCTCCATTACAGGATTTTCTGACTCCATTAAATTAGGAGAAATGGGCGAAATTCTCCAAAATCGGAATGAAATGATGCGCGTTAAGTTTTCCACGCTGGATTTAAGCGGGATTTCACCAGAATCACTCCCATTACGGGATTATCGTGACATCCCCCGAAAAGCGTTATCCATTAAAGATTTACCTGCTTCTATTTATTTGCGTGGAACCATTTTAAATGAATACTCTCAAAAAACTTGGAGCCTCTCCCCTTATATGGCGGAACAAAATGATAATCCCAGTTTTATCGGGCAAAAAAAACTTTTTGAAAGATGGAAATATTTTTGGGACGAACGCTTTCCTGATTATTCTCGCAAATCATATGAATTATCGAAGATTCATACACCGCCGGCTTTTATGCTTCCTTTTTTAACGGTGGTGGAATATTCTTTTGAACCATTTAATTTAAAAGATCTTCATCATGGGAAAGCACAGCTTTTTGCCGTTTATCCTTTTTACGGCATGACAGCCGGAGTAAATACTCGGACACATTATGACTCCACGCAAAAAACACTAAAATGGAATGCGCCAGCATATCTTCCCCACTACACACTTCTGACTCCAGCCATTTCATTCCGTGAACAGATGACGATCATACCAGAAATGGAACCCGTATTTATAAGTGATTATCTTCAGTTACCAGAAAAATTAGATGAAAATGGAGAAAAAGTTTCTGCGGTGCCTACACTTATCGCACGAGCGCAGCAGTGGAGGGACTCACTGAACGTACCGGGAATCGAATATAACGCTTATGATGTCGCGACTCACTTTATGCGGCAGTTACAAAATACAGAACACTTTCATTACACGCTGCGCCGTCCTTCTGGAGATCCTGCGCTGGATCCGCTGGAAGATTTTATAAAGAATCATCCGGAGGGGCACTGTGAATATTTTGCATCTGTTTTGGCTTTAATGCTCCGCAGTCAGGGAATTCCGTCACGAATCGTGCTGGGATTTCATTCGAATGATACTTTTTCTGCTGGTGATGATTTTTTCATCGTCCGTCATTCAGACGCACATGCCTGGGTGGAAGCATGGCTTTCGCCGGACGAGATTCCTGAATATCTAAAAAATACCAGTCCATGGGATAAAGATGCATGGGAATATGGGGCATGGTTACGTCTGGATCCCACGCCTGAAATGGAAGAACGTCTCGGCGCTCTTTCTCAAATCGCGGAATACTGCAGCAGTATTTTAGACTGGACAGAATTTTTATGGAAAACATATATTATTCGCATGGACAGTCCGCGGCAAAAGGAGACCGTTTATGATCCCATTAAAAATTTAGGAAACAGTATCTGGAAAAATATGGTAAAATCTCAGTGGAAGAAAAATTTCCATGATTTTCAAAAAAATATGCTCCAGCTCTGGAAAGATGGAACTTTAACAAAATTTATCATCGGTACCCTGCTCTTCATTATTATTTTACGCTGGCTCTGCATAAAGCTGAGGAAAAGGACGCAAAAAAAACTTTTTCTGGAAAGAGAAGAGGGAATGATCCGAAATAAGATCCTACAAAAACTTTTCTTTCGTAAAAAAAATTCCGTGGATTTTTATCTGCGTTTTGAAGAAATTCTCCGAAAAAAAGGTATTACGCGCTCAGCCTATCAGACATCACAGGAAATGATCGGTACAGTGGAAACCATTTTTCCTCGAGAAACCGTGACTCCGATCATCGACGCATATTACGCCATTCGTTTTGGTCAAAAAACTCCCGATGAAAAAACTCTTCAGGAACTGCGTCATCATGTGGAGGAACTCTCAAAATGATACCTAAAAAGATATTTTTTATCCTGACTTACATTACTTTTTCCAGTGTAAATTTTATATTTTTATACTGGTTCTATTTTAAATTTCCATTTTGTGCGGTTCTGAAATCAGGTATTTTTAGCGAAATAAAATTTCGAAAAATCGGATTTTATGGTACTTCGGGCATAATATTCTCATGTATGTGTCTCACTGCTTTCGGTTTTTGTAAAAATCAGAATTTACGAAACACACCGATAAACGCACTTTACCCTTCAAGAAAAATTACAGAAAATAATGATTCTGCACTTCCAGTATTTTTTCAAAAAAAATTGGATCTTTCAGAAAAGAAAATTCCTTTTCTTTCACAGTTATATATTTCGGAACTCTCTCCCGATTCACTTCCGCAGGCCGCATACATTCACTTAAGAGCCGTGGCGAATTACCAAAAAACGTGGAACCGACTTCAGCAAGAAAAAATACCGTGGGACACATATACGGTCCGAGCGATTTTTGATCATATTTTTTGTCTGGGAATGGCGGATCTTTTCTTTAAAAAGCATCCTGAATTTTTAGAGATCTCTCAAAATAATACTGTCACGGATAAAAATTCGCAAAAAGAAAATATTTCATTTCTTTCGTCTCCCACAAAACACCCGGCAGACATATGGTTTCTGCGCCAGACGAACGAAATGATCATTCGGAATCTGGAAAACGGACAGATCCCCACGGAACGTCTGACGCCACTTTTAAAACTCGGACGTGAAATGCAGTTTCTCGACATTCGGAGCCCTAATTTTGGTAATTTTCGCTGGTATTATGGGCAAAAAACAGTCGAAGATAAAAATGCGGTGGAATTCGTATTACAGCGTGTGATTCCTCTGTGGATGGAATATAAAAATTTTTTATCCCAGGAAAATAAAACACTTCTCGAAAATATCTTACAGGACGCCGCGGAAGGGTGCCGCCGGCACGATGTACCTTCCAGATACACAAATATCGCGCTGGTTAACATCACGAATCTGATTCTTCTCGGAGAAATTCTAAACGAAACTCATCTGAAATCTGAGGGACTCCGCCGTGCCAGGCGTTTTTTATTATGGACCTGGAAAAATGGAATTACTGAATATGTTTCCCCCACGTATTATGGTGTAAATCTGGAAGCGCTTTCCCTCCTGCAGCATTACGCACAGAATGAAGAAGCCAAGAATTTTGCCGCCGCGGTGCAAAAATTATTATGGACAGACATTTCCGCGAATTATTTCCCTGCCGCAGGACGTCTCTCGGGATCCCACAGCCGATCTTATAATTATCTGTATGGCACGGACCCATTTTCAGAAGCCTATTTCCGAAAATGGAACTGGGATAATTCCCCTCTGACGCATTCTTCCATTTATTTTCTTTCTGCCTGGCAAAGTACGAATAAACCTGACCAAAACCTCTATAATCTTTCCAAAACATTTCCTCGTAAAATCATTCAAAAATGGCATCATGAAGCTTCAGGTTACAGAACGAATTATATTTGCCACGACATTTCACTGGGCACCTCCTCCGCCTATTATCCCGCCGCTCAGGATATGCTTCTGGCAGCAGATTTACCCCGAAGAGAACACGAGATTTCGAAAGGCATAACACGTCCGCGATTTTACTTTATCCCGGACGGGCGTGAAGACCCATACGGAAAACACCGAATTCCCACTTTAAGCGGACACACGAAAGCTCTGCACTTAAGCTGTTTCTGGCGTGCAGCGCAAGATGAAAAAGATGCCGTGTGCCTGGTTATTTATCGGCCGAAGGATTATCAGGCAGAATTCGTCAAAAATATCCAGAGTCATTTTGTCTTTCCTCTGCCTGACGAAATGTGGGTAAACGGAAAATCCACCTCCTGCTTTCATACAGAAACACTGAATGATTCTGTCGAAACGCTCATTTTAAGATATGATACCGCCATGATCGGTATCCGCCTTTTAGAAACTCGCACGGAACGCGGCACACCGGCACGAGCAGAAATTATCACGGATGCGCCAGAAAAAAATTTCATGCGATTAACCCTCCATCACCGTAAAGCACCCCCTTCCATAAACCCACTTCACCTTCATATCCCTTTTTCTGCGACCCATTTTATTCATGTTCTGACAGGGCAAAATACAGAAAAACAGAACGTCACTTACCTGGGAAAAAATGCATTTTCATTATCCACTTTTCCTCATTTCCTTCAGATGTTTACATTTTCTTCACCACAGGCATCTGACGCGTCATTTACCTCCAGTCCATACGCAGCTTTCCACATACGAATCGGAAGTAATTTAACCCAAAACACCACCCAAAACGCATGGCGCGAAAATTTCCTTCATCCCACGACCATACCAAATATAAATATTTCCCCTGATTTAGTAAACCTGGCTGCTTTTACACCATCCGGAAAAGAAGTCAGACTAAAAACACTTCAGAGAATATCTTTCACCGCGAATTTTCCTGATGAGACCCCAACTCAGATTCTCCCACCGCCTCCCATGGGAATTCTTCATGTAAACGGAAAAGAACTCGGACGCCCCATTCTGGAACATCATTCTGATTTTCTCCGCCAGTACGCAGAAGATGATGACACCACTTCACGGCAAAAAATGTCCCCTTCTGCTCCATAAATCACACTTTATCGGGAATCCCTCATTTTCTGTCCGCACGAAAGGTTCCCTATAATACAGACTATTTTCTGATTCCACTTTACATTTCCATTTTTTGCAGTTCTGAACCAGGCATTTTTAGCGAAACAAAACGCCGGAGAAACAGAAATTTATAGTGTATCGGGTATAAAAAACATACCAGATTCCTCTGAAAAATAATTCGGAGGATATTCTCCCAGACATGGCACCAGCGAAGAAAAATCCTCTGCAAAAAATTTCTCCGGTAATTCTCCTTCAAAATCCCGTATATTCGGATCCGCACCAGCAGCGATTAATAAATCATACACCTCTTTATCATCCACATAAAAAATCGGAGTTTTTCCTTCCGCATCTCGAAAATTCACATCAGCTCCCGCTTCAAGAAGTACTTTAACCGAATCAAAATGCCAGATCATTTCAAATAAAGCGGTATGCCCATTCACATCCGCAAAATTTACATTCGCACCATACTCTAATAAAAGTGATATGACATCCCCCTCAGCCATAAACAGCGGAGTCTGCCCCATATCATCTTGGACATTCGGATCCACTCCTAATTTCAGCAGTAACTTAACACATTCCGCTTCTTGGTTCATCGTGGCAGAATGTAAAACAGAAAATCCGTTAAAATCACGCCCATCTACTTTAGCACCATAATCCATCATAAGTTGAATGGTCTCTGGATTTTCCACATAAAATAACGGCGTACGTCCATCCAGGTCTTTTTCGTGAACGCCTGCTCCCGCCTCTAGAAGCAGTTTCACTATTTCATATCCATAAATACTCCGAAAATAATGTAAGGGCGTTTTTTGATACCGATCTTTCGCGTTTACATCCGCTCCATGGTGTATACAAAATTTTACCAGTTCAGGATCTTGAGCCGAGTGTAAGAGAGTACGTCCTACATGATTCGTGATATTCACATCATACCCTGAATCAAAAAGATATTCCAGTAATTCTTTGGAAAATCTTTTATAACTAGGAAACATATTATCCATTAAAAACGTATTTCCTTCGTTATTACGCGCCATAATATCCAGACCCGCACCATGAAGAGCCTTCAGAGATTCTATACTTTTTATTTCTGAGTAAAAAAGCAGGGTTTCTCCATGTTTATTTTTCACCGTCACATCCGCGCCAGCTTCCAGAAGTAATTTTATACTCTCAGGATAATCTCCCATATAAAAAATAGGCGTATTTCCTACAGAATCCACTGCATTTACGTCTGCTCCCGCCTCTATTAAAAGTTTCAGCACTTCTGGATCCCTGCATATATGTAGTGGACTGGAACCCGGGGCATCTTCTTCAGGAAAAATCGGATTCGGTTCCGCTCCCGCCTTTAAAAGAATCTTCACCATTTCTTTTTGCTTGTCCGTATCACATCTGGATAAACAGGTTAATGCCGTTTCATTCTCCAGGTTAATCGCATTCACATTTACGTTCTCACCTACTAAAAAACGTACCGCATCTTCACTCAGATAATAAGAATTATGAAGCAGAGTATTCCCCTGAGCATCCACGACAGAAAAATCCGCGCCATACTTCTTTAGTAACTCCAGTGTTTTTTTAGTACATGCATTAAAAGCCACCGTACGGCCATCTTCTGTCACCTGATTTACGTCCGCGCCTTCACGAAGAAAAATTTGTAACACATCATATAAACTTTCTTCACTAATAAAATCTGCTTCTTCCGTACTCTCAGTTTCCATTTCATTCATATCATCCAGCATTCGGTCACAAACAACTAACATGGGATAAAAACCACGAGGCGATTTTTTATTTAAAAATGTTTTCATGTCCACCCCTTTTTCTTTCATCCCGTCTATAAGTAACTGCACGGATAATCCGTCTGGGGCATAAAATAATGGAACTTCACCGTTTTCATCCTCATGACACGGATCCGCTCCCGCCGCCAGCAGCAGACGCACACTTTCGCCGTCCGGCGCATAATGCAGTGGAGTCTGGCCTTTTATATTCTGCGCCCTGGCATCTGCTCCCGCCGATAAGAGAAGTTGAGTCATCTCTCCATCTTTTGACATGTGCAGCGGAGTAACCCCCACACTATTCGAAATATATTTCACGTCCGCACCATGTTCCAAGAGAAATTTTGTTATTTTCGCATTATTCGCAAACATAATTGGCGTTTCACCACAAATATTTTTAGCGTTTATATCCGCGCCCGCTTTCAAAAGTAATTCAATTAACCGGAGAGATTTCGCATCTTCGTCCTCCAGATCATTATAATCCGTGCCACCGCACCAGGAGCATTCATCTTTTATTTCCCTGATACTATTAAAAAATTCATCACAAATATAAGGTAAATAACGATAATTGCCGTCATGTACATAATCGCCACATAATACCACATGTAACGGCGTGCTTTGAACCTCGGCCGTATGTACATTCGGATCCAGGCCCTCTTTTAAAAGTAACTCCATTACTTCTGGTTCATTAATATAATGTAATGGTGTACGTCCACCAGAGGCCTCCACTAAACTTTTCGCTCCCGCATCTAATAATGCCTGAAGAATTTCCGCATTATGGGCAACAAATATTGGCGTAATCCGAGTAATAGGTAACTGCGTGTTCACATCTTCTCCCGCCTGCACCAGCAGACGAACACTTTTGGCATCCATGGCAGTAAAAAGTGGAGAAATTTTTAGATCTTTTAGTTTTGCTCCAGCCTTAAGTAAAACTTCCACCACATCACCATTCATCGACGTATGAATGGGCGCCCATATTTCTTGGGCACGCACATTAACATCTGCACCGGCCCGAATCAGACATTCCGCAACTTGAGCATTCGGCGCACAATAAAGTGCCGTGGCTTCCGTAACCGGACACTGAGAAGAAACATCCACTCCCGCATCAATTAATATTTGCGCGACCTGCCCTGTTCCAGCAAAAAACAATAATGTTTTATCGTCAATTTTTTCCTTCGGGTCTGCACCGGCCATAATCAGTACTTTAACCAAAAAAGCATTTTCCAGCTTTCCATTTTCAGATAAAAAACTGGCAAAAGAAAAAGGAAAAGATTCTGATTTAACTTCTTTATTTTCCGCATAAAGATTCGAAGAGAGAATCGGGATCAACAAAAATAGAATGAAAAAAAACTTTATTTTTCGCCTATTAATTTTCATAATAATGCCCTTCTTTCGATTACTGTTTTCTGCATTCCCTAATTTTAACATGACTTTCCACCCTATACGGATTTAAATACAGGCTTTTTTTATTCCTGATGCACGATATGACTAAATTCACTTATACTGAATCCATTTTAATTTTCCATTTTTTGCGGCTCTAAAAGCAGGTATTTTCAGCGAAACAAAATGCCGGGGAAGCAGAAATTTATGGTGTATCGGATATAAAACGCATATGACGCGCCAAAATTTCTTTCTCCAGATTCTCCAGTCGGCGAAACAAAACTTCATCCAGCATTTTTTAAAGCACATCCACTTTTTATGTGCTTTCCTTCCCTTCCCTTTCATCTTAAATGCGTTTTCTTTACCTGCCACAAATTCCGTATTTTCCTCTTACGAAAACTCTCAAAACATCATTTCCTCCACACGACTGACCAGCTCCCCATTATGCAGACGTGTAATAATCCTCGTGCCGGGCAGCACCTCCGCCGCATCCAACAAAACTTTTCCCGTCCTTTCATCTTTCGTAACTGAGTATCCGCGTGACAGTACTTTTACCGGACTAAGTGTATCCAGCCGGCCAGCGACACTTAAAACGTCTTTCTCCAGATTCTCCAGTCGGCGAAGCAAAATTTCATCCAGCATTTTTTGAAGCACATCCACTTTTTGTGCGCTTTCATCCAGCAGCCGGTACGGAAACTTAAAAATAGGCCGCGTCCTGATGACCTGAAGCTGAGTCTGGCGCATTTCCAGCACATTTAAAATAGCGTAACGAAGTCTCTGAACATACTGGTTCCATCTTTCTTTCAGCGACATAATATCTGGAGAAATACGTTCCGCCGCTTCCGTGGGCGTTAAAGCCCGAAGATCCGCCACCAGATCACAGAGTGTTACGTCGATTTCGTGCCCCACCGCGGAAATTACAGGAATGTCAGATTCAAAAACTGCACGAATCAGAACTTCTTCATTAAATTCCCACAGATCCTCCATGCTTCCGCCGCCCCGGGTAATTACCAGACACTCCGGCGCGTAATCCGGCCCCAGACGATTAAAAACTCTGACGCCTTCCGCAAGACGCTCCGCCGCACCTTTCCCCTGTACAGGTGCTGGATAAATCATCACATCCACACCCTGCCACCTGCGACGCAAAACTTCCAGAAAATCATGAATCGCCGCACCATCAGGACTCGTTATCACACCCACACGCCGGATCCACGCAGGAATCGGTTTCTTATGGCTGCGATCAAATAATCCCTCTGCCTCCAGACGCTGTTTCAGTTCTAAAAACGCTCGTTCCAGCTCCCCCTGTCCCTGCACTTCCACCTGCGAAACGATTAATTGATAGGTTCCACGCGGCGGATATACCTCGATTCGCCCGCGACATATCACTTTCAGACCACTTTCAATTTTCGTTTTAATCCGTTCCGCCACAGAACGCCACATGACCGCAGAAAGCTGGGAATTTTCATCCTTCAGCGAAAAATATCGGTGCCCTGTCCGTGCAGCAGTAAGATCCGTCACTTCTCCAGAAACACGGACGTCAGGAAATACCGTCCCCAGTAAATCACGTACCCCGTGCGTCAGCTGCGTAACGCTAAAAATCGGAGGCTGTCCATCCTCCACGATTTCTTCTCTGTTTTCCTCTTCATCAAAAAAAAATAATGACATATTCCAAAACCTGAATTTCAAAAATTTTATACCCGACAGACGATAAATTTCCGCTTCCCCAGCATTTTTGCTTCGCTGAAAATGCTGGTTCTCAGAGCCGCACAAAACGGAAATTTAAAGTGAAACCAGGATATTATACAGATTTAAATTTTCTTTTCACGCGGCCATGAAAACAGGCATTTCATACATCCTGAAATGCCTGCGAAACGAAACTTTAAATGAAAATCATTAAATTACGGTATCAGTAACACATAAAATCATGATATAAAAATACCGGAAAACTTATTCCTGCACCCACGCTTCCATGTAACGTGCCAACTGATGAAGTCCTTCCCCCAGACGCATGGGGCGCTGATACGCACGGAGTTTATCCATGTTAATTAAATCTTCGAATTTCTCAAATTTCAGTTTTAATTCTTTTCCGACAGAAACCATAACGCCATTCATATTCTCTTCCACCAGAGCCACAAAAGCACCTGTTCCGAGCTGGCTTCCAAGAATAATATCGAAAGCCACCGGCGGCTGACAGCGCGCCTCATAACCGAACTGAAGTCCCACAAATTTTATTTTAGATTCCCCACGCTTTTCCAGTTCAGATGCCACGAGACGTCCCAGACGAGAGCTGTATTTCAGCTGAGAAACAGGAAAATGTCCAAAAGAATCCGGTTCTAAAGAATGATATTCATCTTCCGAAATACAGCAGCGAATTTCTTCCTGAGGTAAATATTCACCGATTCCCTCCGCGACTGCGATTACTCCATACTTCTTCCCCTCTGCCAGACGTGCCTGAACGGTATCCGCGATACGTCCTACCAGTTTATCCATTCTTATAATCTGACGTTTTACAGGCTGGCCGTTTTCATCAAGAACTTTTTCTCCAGTTTTCGGTAAAACCGTGTCCTCTTCCGACCACCAATTTTCCACGATATCTTCCAGTCCGATTACAAGACTTGCTTCACCAGCAATTGCCGCGCCGTAACTCAGCCAAGCTGCTTTCCGTCCCATCATCTGCGCGATGTAATAACAGTTCGTCGCAGAAGCATCAAAAAGCAGATTCCGCAGCTGCTGCGCTAAAAGGTTTACAGCCGTGAAGAAACCGAAGGTAAAATCGATTCCCTCATAATCATTATCGATCGTCTTGGGCAGATGAATGACCCGAATTTTTTTTGTACCTTCAGGAAACGTATCTTGGAATAATTTAAATTTTGCGGCAGTCGTCAGCGTGTCATCACCGCCGATGGAAAGTACCGCGTCCAGGCCAAGACTGGTAAACGCTTTATACACCCGCAGCATGGGAGCAGTCGACTTTTCGTCGGAAAGATCTTCCGGACGCCCCATGGCCTTTCCAGGATTCGCGCGCGCAGAACCGATAATAATCCCGCCTTCCGTCCGCCGTCCTTCCAAATTCATTTTGTCCAGTCGGATATAATCCACATCTTCCTTCAGAACATCCCCTTCCCGAAATTCGACCATATGGCTATAACCATTCATAAAACCATAAACTTCGATTCCCGCGCGGGTAAAACACTGAGCCGCCGAACAAATTACGGCGTTCGCGGACGGTGCCGGGCCACCGGAAAACAAAATACCAACTTTTTTAATTTCTGATTCGTGTTTCTGTGGACTTTTCAGCGACATAAGTGTTTCTCCTGTAATAGGGTCTAAAATTTCAGTAAAAGATTTATACTCGGCACACGCCATAAATTTCCGCGAATTTCCGCTTCCGCCATTTTATTTCATGAAAATCATTTTATACCGGATGCGCTATGAACTTTCGTTTTCTCGGCATTTTTATTTCGCTGAAATGTCAGCTTTAAGAAACGCACAAAACGAAAAATTTAAAGTGAAAACAGTATATTTATGAAAATGGTTTCCGTGGCCGCAGAACGCTAAATTCTAAAGTGGAGTCAGAGTATATTCCCAAAATACCATAAAATTCCATTTTTCCGACATTTCATGCACTAAAAAAAGTCTTGAAGAGCAGATAAAACGAATTTTTATAGTAGAAAAGTGTATTTTATCATTTTCTTTATTTTTTTCAAGACACCGCCTCTTTTTATCATTTTCTGTAACACATTCTCTTCAGTTTATCCATCTTTATTTTTTTATACTCGATGAACTATAAAATTTCCCTTCCCCTGCCCGCCACAGACCGGACGGCATTTTTGTTTCGATAAAAATGTCTGTTTTCAGCGAAGCAAAATGTCGGGGAGGCGAAAAATTAAGTGTATCGGGTATAAAATCAGGGAAATACGTAAAAAATCCGTGCTTTCCGTGCCCACTTCTTGTAAAATTTCATCTTTTTTATATAATACTATTTTCCATTTTACACCGCGTCCACTTAAATTTTCATTTTTTATATCCGATACACGATAAATTTCCGTTTTATCAGCATTTTATATCTGAGGCACACTATAAATTTTCGCTTTTCCGGCATTTTTGGCTCAAAATGCCTGCGTTAAGAGGTGTACGAAATGGAAATTTAAAGGAGAAGTAGTATATTTCACACAAAAACCAAAAAGGAGCGCGTATGACATCCCTTATCACCCCACGCACATTAAAAGGATTTCGTGACTATTTACCTGAAGCGATGATTCCACGACGAAAACTGATCGAAACGGCTTCTCAGGTGTACCAGTCTTATGGATTTAGTCCGATCGACACGCCTGCACTGGAGTATCTGGATATTCTCATGGGAAAAGGGAGTGAAGAAACGGATAAACAGCTTTATAAGTTTAAAGATAACGGAGGACGAGAAGTCGGAATGCGTTTTGATCTGACCGTTCCCCTGGCGCGTTTTGTCTCTCAGCACATGAATGAACTGGGCACACCCTTTAAACGTTTTCATATCGCCACCGTCTGGCGTGGAGAAAACCCTCAGTCGGGGCGTTACCGGGAATTCATGCAGTGTGATTTTGACACCATCGGCACAACTCACATTTCTGCGGATATCGAATCGACACTCATCATTTATGATTTAATGCGGAAAATCGGATTTCAGCGTTTCTCGATTCATCTGAATAATCGAAAAATCCTCAGCGGTTTACTGGAAAAATTAAATCTTACAGAGAAAACCGTTCCTGTGCTGCGTGCACTGGATAAAATTACAAAAATCGGATATGACGCCGTTCTGAAAGAAATGTCACAGACGGCAGGAACGACTGAAGAACAGGCGAAAAACGTACTGCAGCTGGCGACACTTCAGGGAAGTAATCAGGAAATTTTGGAAAAACTTGCCTTACTGGTTTCTGGCAGTGAAAAAGGGGAATCCGGTCATGCAGATTTAAGTGCCATTCTTACCGCCGCAGCCGCTGTGGGGATTCCTGAAGAAAATTTAAAGCTAGATGTTTCCATCGCCCGAGGACTGGATTATTATACGGGCACCATCTGGGAAACTTTTCTGGAAGACCTGCCCGCCCTGGGGAGTGTCTGTTCCGGCGGACGTTATGATAATTTAACAGGAATGTTCATGAAACAGCCCGTGCCAGGAATCGGGGCTTCTCTGGGTCTGGACCGATTATTATCTGGAATGGAACAGCTGGGAATGCTTCCTTCTCTGAAAACGCCTGTGGAAGTTTTCATTCCCTTTTTTGACGCGGAAAAACTCCATGAATACCTCCGAATCGCCGCCATGCTCCGCGCCGCGGGAATCGGAGTGGAAATATATCCTGAACCGAAAAAATTGGGTGCCCAACTAAAATATGCAGATAAAAAAGGATTCCGTTACGCCATTATCGCCGGCACCTCAGAAATAGAATCCCAGATCTTTCAGGTTAAAGATCTTCACGCACAAACACAGACAGATGTGCCGCAGCAGCAATTATTGGAATACCTGAAAAAAAACATCTGATTCTTTTTTTCATACTGGTTCCACTTTAAATTTCTGTTTTGTGTGGCTCTGAAAGCATGCATTTTCAGCGAGTGAAATGCCGGGGAAGCGGAATTTTATAGTGTATCGAGGAAAAAATATTTTTAGCCGAGCAAAAATAGCGGTAAAGAGAAATTTTATAGTACACCGAGTACAAAAAAAGTGGAACCAGCAATTTATCGAATATTTACTGGTTCCATTTTTTATTGTAATTTTATGCGTAACTCAAAGAATCACAGGTGCTGCACGCGATCCATAATCTCCGCAGTACGTCCCTGATTCCAGAACTGTGTGCCGATATAACCACACGTTCGGCGTGCCACATTTAATTTGTTTTGGTCATGATTATGACACCGCGGGCACTCCCATTCCAGCTTTCCGTCTTTCTCGACGATCTGTACCTCACCATCATAACCGCAGCACTGGCAGTAATCACTTTTCGTGTTCAGTTCAGCATACATGATATTCTCATAAATAAACTGCATTACCTTTATCACAGCCTCTAAATTATCCTGCATATTCGGAACTTCCACATAACTTATCGCACCACCAGGCGACAGACGCTGGAACTCACTTTCGAATTTCAGTTTAGTGAACGCGTCTATCGGTTCTGAAACATGAACATGATAACTATTCGTGATATAATTTCGGTCAGTAATACCAGGAACGACACCAAAACGTTTTTGCAGACATTTCGCGAATTTATAAGTCGTGGATTCCAGCGGTGTTCCGTAAAGACTGAAATCGATATGATGTATTTCCTTCCATTTTTTACACGCATCATTCATGTGCTGCATGACTTGCAGAGCAAAAGGTTTCGCCGCGGGATCCGTATGACTCATTCCTGTCATATATTTACAGCATTCATATAAACCCGCATACCCCAGGCTAATGGTGGAATAACCACCATAAAGCAGTTTATCGATCGTTTCTCCCTTTTTGAGTCTCGCCAGCGCGCCATACTGCCATAAAATCGGAGCCGCATCAGAAATCGTTCCCTTCAGTCGGTTATGACGGCACAATAAAGCCCGGTGACAGAGTTCCAGCCGTTCATCAAAAATTTTCCAAAATTTATCGACATCTCCTTCACTGGACAGCGCGACATCCACCAAATTAAGTGTAACCACACCCTGATTAAATCGACCATAATATTTTGCTTTCCCATTTTCATCGACATACGGCGTCAGAAAACTGCGGCAGCCCATACAGGTATAACAGTTTCCATCTCCGTTTTTGTCGATTTTATATTCCAGCATCTTTTTTTCACTGATATAATCCGGCACCATACGTTTCGCCGTGCATTTCGCTGCCAGTTTCGTCAGATAAAAATAAGGAGTCCCTTCACGAACATTATCCTCCTCCAAAACATAAATCAGCTTGGGGAAAGCCGGTGTAATCCACACGCCCTCTTCATTCTTAACACCCTGATAACGCTGACGTAACATTTCCTCAATAATAATCGAAAGATCTGCCTTCAGCTGCGGAGTATCCGCCTCATTCAGATACATAAACACCGTGATGAATGGCGCCTGCCCGTTCGTAGTCATCAGCGTTACGACCTGATACTGAATGGTCTGCACACCACGCTTAATTTCTTCCCGCAGCCGTGCTTCGACAATTTGCGAAAGTTTTTCTTCGCCCGGATTAATTTCCAGTTTCCGCAGTTCCGCTTCGACATCCCGACGTATCTTTTTCCGACTAATATCTACAAAAGGTGCCAGATGCGTCAGACTGATACTTTGTCCACCATACTGACTGGAAGCAACTTGCGCGATAATCTGCGTCGCGATATTACATGCAGTCGAAAAAGAATGCGGCTTTTCAATCAGCGTTCCGGAAATCACCGTACCATTTTGAAGCATGTCTTCTAAATTAACCAGATCGCAATTATGCATATGCTGCGCAAAATAATCCGCATCATGAAAATGAATAATCCCTTCCGCATCCGCCTTCACGATTTCTTGCGGCAACAAAATACGCATGGTCAGGTCCTTCGAAACCTCACCAGCCATATAATCTCGCTGGACACTATTCACCGTGGGATTTTTATTGGAATTCTCTTGCTTTACCTCTTCATTATTACACTCAATAAGCGTCAAAATACGGTCATCCGTAGTGTTCGTCGTACGCTTCAGACTCTGCACATAACGGTAAGTGATATATTTGCGCGCGACTTCAAAAGCCCCGGCCGCCATAATCGCATTTTCGACCAAATCTTGAATTTCTTCGACATTTAAAGCATGAGAACGCTCCTCACAAATGGCCTGTACACCATGCGCAATTTGCATGATCTGATCTTTCGTCAGACGCTGATTGGACAAAACGACATTATTTGCCTTCGTGACCGCCGCGATAATCTTCGTTATATCAAAATTGGCTTCACTTCCGTTACGCTTAATAATTTTCATGGAGATGCTTCCTTCCGTTGAAACTATCTAAATGAACAAAAACAATATAAATCCACACAGCCCGAACTCTTTCGCACTGATGGAATTCATATCTTACAACAAAAACTTAATTTGTCAAGCACAACATCTTGTATTTTTCTTGTTTTTAATCCCAAAATATTCCGCTTATATATTATAATATTAGTGTAAAGAATTTTTAAATTTTTCTTATTTTTTTTCTTGGAAATTCGCTCTTTTTTTTGGTAAAACAGATAAAAACTCAACAAAATAGATAAAAAATGATAAATTTTAACAATTTACGGCTCAAAAACAGCCCAAAATTAAAAATTTTCACCTTAAACGAATTTCACCTACTTGTATTTCGGCAAAAGTGTGATATAATAACAATGAAAATCCCACTAAAATGTGGTTTATTCTTTCTGAAACACAAGATATTGTGCTTTAGATAAAATTAACAGTCCAGGGAAGGAGTACAATTTAAGTGAATTACGGCAACATAAAATTCTGTGATATCGCGAATGGTGAAGGCGTTCGTACCAGTTTGTTCGTATCTGGCTGCCGCCGTCACTGCAATAACTGTTTTAGCCCTATGACTTGGGATTTTGATTATGGCCTGCCTTTCGATCAGGTGGCCCGTCAATCGATTTTAGACAGTTTAGCTCCTGAATACATTAATGGCCTAACTCTTTTGGGCGGTGAACCTTTTGAACCAGAAAACCAGCGTGCCCTGATCCCATTTTTGCACGAAGTACGCTCTCTTTATCCAGACAAAACCATCTGGTGTTATACGGGTAACGTTTTTGAACAAGAATTGCTCCAGGCCAGTCATGCCCGCTGTGAAGTGACCGATGAAATGCTGAGTTTACTGGACGTCTTGGTGGACGGTGCTTTTATCCAGCAGCAGCACGACATTTCGCTGCGTTTTCGTGGCTCCGCGAACCAGCGAGTGATTGACGTGAAAGCCTCTTTAGCGGCCGGAAAAACAGTTCTCTGGCAGGATGATCCCATTTTCATGGACCACAAAATGTAGAGGATGTCCGCGCGAAGATACGAAGATTTTCTGATATATTTCTTTCTTGAGCAGCTCTATAAAAAAAGTACACATACTGTTTCCACATTAAATTTCAGTTTTTTACAGATCTTATGGCAGGCATTTTCTGCGAGAAGCAAAATGCCTGGGAAGCGGATTTTATAGTGTGTCGGATATAAAAACATGAAATTTCCTCATGTCCATAACCTCCTGTTCAGTGTGACTGGTCAGCAGACGGACTGAACAGTCGAAATCTGAGAAAATCTGGGATTCCACGAAGATTTTAACCCCTGGACCGAGAAAGCTGGTACAGCAGATTCTCACTGCGCACTGACGAACGTCTTTTCATTTCTCCCAAAACACCGAAGTACATCCACAGCAGGGAGGTTTCAGAGGGTAAAGACACAGTGAACGCCCAAAATTATATCTGCTTCAAAATAAAAAAAGCCTGACACACGCCAGGCTTTTCTTTATTCGCATTAAAATTTATTTTATTTCTGAAGCCGACGACGATAAATCGCCATACCGGCCAGGCCCAATAAAAGCATAACCCATGTCGAAGGTTCCGGAACTAATAAACCGACTGCCTGCAGAGACACACCACCTTCTGTATTTGTTTTTGCTACCTGCAAAGACCAATTCACATAAGGATTCGCATCTTTTACTACAACATTCGCCAGAAGATCATTAATCATGTTAAAAACATCCTCTGATGATGATGACGTTAATGACACACCGTCAAGAGTAAGATTTTTAGAAATAAGCAGATCCATGGGAGTTAAATTATTATTCTCAGGATTCACAGGATCAAAATCTCTCAGTGAATCTGAATTAGTAATATTAAAAACCACACCATCTAAAAAGGAAGTTGTATCGTTATCACCAAGACTTAAGGTGTCAAAATACATCGAAGAAATCACACTCCCGTGATCATTTACGGCAAAATTAAAGATAATGTTATCACCTAATACCGCACTGGTAGGGGCGTCTATGTTCTCATCATCTACAGAACTTCCACTGTTAAAGGTTAAAACGACAGGTTCCGCCACACCGTCATTATCGACAATAAACTCCCCGGCATTCAGCTGACCAGTGATATTCAATTCACCACCTGTCATGGTCACATTATCCATATTACCGTAAACGGAAACTTTACCACTTTTAATTGATAAGTTTGTGCCCGTGGCTTCTTTCATAAAGTTCGTGGTTCCAGCAACATGCGAATAGGTATCAAAATTGGTCGTACTGAAATTAAAATTCAAATCTCCAGCACCGCGTTTTTCAATAACCATCGGCGTGTTACCGGTATAATCTTGCACTTTTAAAGCTGTACCAAAATTTAAAACCGAATTATCCGTGACATTAAAGATAGTAGTTAGAGTCTCCCCATCACCACGGAAACCAGAAAGAACTTCCGGAGAAATATTCACAGTACCATTAACATTTAATGTTCCTGAAATAAAATTAAAATATGAAGGCACTAAACTACCCGAATTAAAGGTCGCGGTTACACCATCTAAAACAACTCTAGTAGTAGTACCATACGGCCCATCCCCTTTTTTCCAATCATCGTAATCAGTTTGATTATAAGTAACACCCGTCTCTAGATTAATAATTTGTCCCCAAGCCAGGGTTCCCATCACCGTAAATGAAATTAACACTGCAGCATATAACACAAAAAACTTTTTCATTTCAACCCTCTTTTCAATTTTATATATAAAGGTAAATACATGTCAATTTTAATTAACTATTATATTTTAATACATTTCTGTGAAAAATGTAAGTGCCCAACACCAAAAAATTTCAATTTTTTCAAAAAAAACCTAAAAAAAGTATAAAAAAACTTAAAATTTTTTTGAAAATGGGCTAAAAGTTTTATTTTTCCGCCAATAACTTAAAACGCTTTTAAAAAATTTCTTTCACTATTTTAGTTTCGTATTCAAAATTTAATAAAATTATATCCGAAACAGTAAACCCAAACTTCTGTGGCATTTTTTTGAGCTATGAACCACCGCGGCAGGCAAAAACAAGCATTTTATACCCGATACATTATAAATTTCCGCATCTGCTCTCCGCCGGCAGGCAGGGTATTTTTGCTTCCCCGCCAGCAGCAAACTTCGCTGAAAATACCTGCTTTCATAACAGCACAAATCGGAAATTTAAGGCGGAAACAGTATCATGGAACGAAAACCAAAAGCCAAATCTCAGCGGACGCAACAAAAATCACAGAAACCAAGAAATACCATCATCATCTTAAACCTATAAATATATATGGTAAATTTTTATCAAAAATACAAGTCATTTTTTATAAAATTTCTAATTTTTTTTAAAATTTTTCTGTAATTACCCCAAAATCATGTTAAATTTTCGTTTTTTGCATCCATAAAACAAAATTCCAGCACACAAAACGCCGAAAACGCAAAATTTATACTCATATTATTTTGATTTCCGCTTTAAAAACCGTCGGAGCTACACACCACACGGCTCCCGTGTTCTCGTGAAAACGGAAATTTAAACGAAAAGCGGTACATAAAGGGACGTCCAAAAATCAGACGGAAACCTGATTTTCATTTTTTGATTTTTTGTACATCGGAGGACCAATAATTTCTTCGATCTGTTTTTCGTCCAGTTCTTCCTGAAGAATTAAAGCCTGGGCCAGTGCATCCAGCAGCCCACGATTTTCAGTCAGAATTTTTTCCGCGCGCTGGGCCGCCTCATGAAGGATTTTCATAACTTCTTCATCTATCATCTGAGCTGTGTTTTCACTAAACTCACGGGAAGAAGTGGACATTTCCTTCCCAAGGAAGGGATGTTCCTCTGCCAGACGAAAAGAAACAGGGCCAATTCGCGGACTCATTCCCCATGAAGTTACCATTTTTTGCGCCAGCTGAGTCACGTGTTTTAAATCATTCTCCGCGCCCGCGGTAAGCTGATTAAATACGATTTTTTCTGCTGCCCGACCTCCCATGGAAACACCGATTCGCGCTTCGATTTCCGCCTGACTGATGCTCACGCGATCTTCTTCCGGAATCATCTGAGTCACGCCCAGCGCACGCCCACGCGGGATGATGGAAACCTTCCCGATACGCTCACGCACGGGAGTCAGCCAGGCCATGAGCGTATGCCCAGCTTCATGATAAGCCGTCATGCGCTTTTCATTCTCACTGAGGACTTCCTCACGTTTTGCACCGATCAGAACTTTATCGATCGCGTAATAAAAATCCGCCATAAAAACTTTTTCTTTATTATTTCGACATGCCCATAAGGCAGCTTCATTAATAATATTACGGATATCCGCTCCCGTTAAACCCGTGGTCATGGAAGCCAAAAGATCCAGATTCACATCTTCTGCCAGAGGCACTTTCCGCGTATGCACTTTAAACAGCTCCAGACGCCCCTTCTGGGCAGGACTGTCGACCGTCACGTGCCGGTCAAAACGCCCAGGCCGTAAAAGCGCAGGATCCAGTACGTCAGGCCGGTTCGTGGCCGCGATGACGATAACGATATCATTCGTCGCAAAACCGTCCATTTCACTCAAAATCTGATTCAGCGTCTGCTCTCGTTCATCATTCCCACCACCGATTCCCGTGCCACGCAGCCGACCGATCGCGTCGATTTCGTCAATAAAAAGAATCGAAGGAGCATTAGACCGCGCCACGTCAAACATATCACGCACACGACTGGCCCCGACTCCGACGAACATCTGAATAAACTCAGACGCATTAATACTAAAAAATGGTACGGCCGCCTCCCCCGCCACAGCACGCGCTAAAAGAGTTTTCCCCGTTCCCGGAGGACCACACATCAAAATACCTTTCGGTATGCGCGCGCCGAGACGTTCAAATTTTTCGGGAAACATCAGAAAATCTACAACTTCCGCCAGATCCTTTTTCACACTCTCCAGACCTGCGACATCATTAAACGTAACAGGTTCATCATTTTTCTGAAAACGCTTCGCTGGACTGCGCGTAAACCCAAACATCGGGCCGCCATTCATCTGTTCCCGCGTACGACGAAACTGATACCATATCATCACAAATAAAACAATCGTTACAATAAACGAAAGAAGCATTAAATACGGCATACTGTCGACCGGTTCTTTCACACGAAAATGCTCCTTTACTTTCGCAGAAATCTCTTTTTCCAGATCGCCGCCGGCTTCAATCGGTGAGGGTAAAATCGTGTAAAATTTCTTGGGCAGGCGGGGCACCGTGACCTCTTTACCATCTATCAGTACTTTTTTCTCTTGGAGCAGATCCGGGGGCTTTTTCTCCGCCGCGGGTGGTGTACCCGTGACATTTTCCGGATGTTTAGTATCCGCACTTTTATCTTTAGATTCTGGGGAAGTCGGTACCGCAGAGCCATCATTATCATATAACTTCACCTGCCGCATTAACGCAGGATTCCATGGCGGAACCTCAAATTCCCCTTCTAAACGATAATTATTCTGCAGCACGACGGAAACGACATTCCCCGATTCCAGCTGCTGGCGGAAAAAATTAAAATCGATTTCTGCCATATTTTTACGAGATTCGCCCAAATAAAGCCAAGCCAAGAGGCAAATAATGGCAAAAATGAAAAATAATCGAAAAAAATTGGGAGTTACAGAATCCGGTAAATCCACCTTATTCGAATCATTTTCCTCATTACGTTTTTTCGATGAATCAGGTACCTTATTTTGACGTAAATTTTCTTGTTCGTTATTATTCTCAGTCATAAATTTTTACAGAAGCAAAAAGGAAAAAAGATTTTTGTTTTGTACAGTTCCATGTAAAACGGCACCCCATGTGCTCTGATTTTACATTAAAATCCCGCATTTCGGACTTCTAAACAGAAGTTCGTGTAATCGCGCAGAGAAAGTATTTTCCGTGGGTTATGAATTTCAACAAAATTCAGTTTTACTGAAAAAAGGTACGAAATGAACCCGTGCACGATTCAATTATACTCTGATTTTATATTTAAATTTCCATTTTGTGCGGCTCTAAATGCAAGCATTTTCAGCGAGAATCAAAAATACCGAGGAAATGGAAATTTATCGTGTGCCTCTGGTATAAAATATCGTTAAAAGAGGCGGTGTTCACTGTCATTTTCAGTAAAACATCTGGGAAAGTAAGATTTAACCGTATTTTAAGTATAAACACTCCAGATAAATCTTCTTATATAATTTCTATTGTACCCAAACATTCAAGGAACGCAATTAGGGCCAAGAATTTATTTTCACTGACGAAAGATACTCCCCCTCCCATGATTCCTGACGTACATTATAATTATATAATATTTAAATTATAATGGAATTAACGGTCTCTTTTTATACTCAATTTATTACAAATTTTCGCCTTACGCGGCTACAAAAACAAGAAATTTACGTGGAGATTCATTTATGACTAAAAAAAATTTACATCGTGACACACTGGCGATTCATGCAGGGCATGTCGTGGACACAGACACAAATTCTCGTGCGGTGCCACTTTACCAGACCAGTGCGTTTACGTTTAACTCTCCAGAGCATGCTGCATCACTTTTTGAACTGAAAACACCAGGAAATATTTATACCCGACTTATGAATCCGACGACCGATATTCTTGAAAAACGTATCGCGGCCATGGATGGAGGAGTCGCAGCACTGGCGCTGGCCAGCGGACAGTCAGCGATTTTCCTGACTCTGATGAATCTCATGAAACAGGGACAAAATTTTGTCACCTCCCCCGCGGTATATGGTGGAACGTCGTCTTTATTTAATAATACACTTTCACGCCTGGGAATCGAGACGCGCTGGACAGAACTGGATTCCGCAGAAAAAATTGAGGCGGCGATCGACGAAAATACTCGTTTTATTTATTGTGAGAGTATCGGAAACCCGAAAAATGAAGTTTTAGATTTCGAAATGATCGCGGAAGTCGCGCACCGCCACGGGCTCCCCCTGGTGATGGATAATACGGTTTCTCCATACGGATTCCGGCCTTTTGAACATGGTGTGGATATTACCATTTACTCGCTGACAAAATACATCTGCGGTCACGGAACCAGTATGGGAGGAA
Organism: Planctomycetia bacterium; assembly: GCA_030527015.1. Lineage (GTDB taxonomy): Bacteria > Planctomycetota > Planctomycetia > Pirellulales > Thermoguttaceae > RGIG3701. The sequence continues at coordinate 9,125 of JAUNBR010000045.1, read as the reverse complement.
TAATCGTCGACTCAGGGAAATTTGACTGGACAGGTAAGAAATATGGATTTCCAAATAAATTTCCAGAATTCACGGGGCCAGATCCTGCCTATCATGGACTCATCTTTTATGATCATTTTGGGGGTGACTCCGTAAAAGACGAAACGGGAACGGTCATTAACCCTGCATTTATCGCCAGAGCGCGCTGCTGCCTGCTGCGCGACTGGGGGCCCGCCATTTCACCATTTAATTCTTGGCTCACTCTGCAGGGACTGGAAACGCTTCCACTTCGCTGGCCGAGAATCTGCGAAACTGCCCAAAAAATCGCCACCTGGCTGGAAGCGCACCCAGAAGTCGCATGGGTTAATTATCCGGGATTAAAATCCAGTAAAAGTTATAGGAATCTCCAAAAATATATGAATGGAAATGGAGGTGGAATCATCGGTTTCGGGATCCGCGGAGGAATGGAAGCTGGCAAAAAATTAATTCAGGCCGTAAAACTTTTCAGTCATGTTACGAATATCGGGGATGTCCACTCTCTGATTTCACACCCAGCTTCCACGACACATCAGCAGCTGTCAGAAGAAGAACAGTTAGCGTCTGGTGTAACGCCTGATTTTCTTCGACTTTCCATCGGGCTGGAAAATGCAGAAGATCTGATCGCGGATTTATCCCAAGCCATTTCATCTTGCCGACAGTAACGCATGTTTACCGACTATTTATATTCCCGATACACATAAAATTCCGTTTCCCCGGCATTTTGCTTCACAGAAAATGCCGGCTTTCAGAGACGCACAAAACGGAAATTTATAGTGGAACCAGTAATATACGTCCATGAAAGCTTTTTCGTGAACTAAAAAATGCAGAAAAACGGAAAGTTATCGTGCATCGGGTAAAAAAGTCAGAAAAATAAAAATTTATTATGTTTTGAATATATACCCGATTTCATTTTTAAAATTATGTTTTATGTGGCCACGGAAGCCCGCATTTCATGCATATACGAAATGCCAGAAAAGCGAAATTTTATTAGATGTATCGGATATAAATATTATTATTTTTTGAAATTTAAAGCCAGACAGGATAAGAAAATGTATTACCAAGACGATAAAAAAAAGAAAAGATGGACTGCGATAATTGCAGTATGTGCGAGTCTTGTGCTGATGATGGGATTTTCTGCTTCGGCGTGCGCAGAGAATTATCGAGTTTATTTTGGTTCATGCGCAGACGACGGATCTCAGGGAATTTATGCTTCGACACTAAATAGTATTATCTGTGAATTAATGCCGGTGGTAAAAGTCGCAGAAGTGACGGATCCAGGATATATGGTTTTTTCGCGAGATTTTAGTCGGTTATATGTAGTCGGCGAAAAACCAGAGAGCTGCGTTTATACGTTTCATGTGGCCGTGCAGCTGGCGAAAGATTCTGTCCCTGAACTGGAATTAAGAAAAACAGTTTCAAAAATTGGTTCTGGTGCATGTCATCTTTCACTGGATCTTGCGGAAAAGAATCTTTTGGTAACTAATTATGGAAGTGGTGAAATCGTTCTGCTTCCGCTGGACGAAGAGGGAATGCCTGGAGAAGTTTTTCATCGAGAAAAATTGACCGGAAAAAGTGTGGATCCGAAACGTCAGAATGCGCCTCACCCTCATTCAGTGAATATTTATCCCGGAGCTGGGGGGGATTTTGTCGTTTCCGATGAATTCTTTTATGTGCCGGATTTAGGCTCAGATAAAATCTGGATTTATCAGATGGAATTTCAGAAGCATGCATTTCATGCTGGCACGGTAAAAAATGTTTCCGTTCCAGAAGGCTCTGGCCCCAGGCATATGGTATTTCACACTGTGCATCCATACGCATATGTAGCGAATGAACTGTCCAGTACGATAAGTGTATTTTCTGTGGAAAAAAATGGAGAGCTAAAAGCATTACAGACGATTTCGACTCTTCCGGAAGATTTCAAAAAAACGGAAGCAGAAAATTTAGTCTCCGCGATTCGGATCGGTCCGAAAAGTGAATATCTTTACGTTTCGAATCGTGGCCATGACAGTATTACTGTATTTCAGATCGAAGAGAATGGACAGCTGAAATTTGTGGAAACCGTGCCCACAGGTGGAAAAAATCCGCGGGATTTCGCCATTTCGCCAGATGGTGAATGCTTGGTCGTGGCGAATCAGGAATCGGATAATGTAACCTGTTTTTTTATCAACAAAAAAACAGGAAAGTTAAATGCCACGGATAAAAAAATTAATATAAAATCACCAGTATGTGTAACGTTTAATGCAAAAAATATATCCGTGGAAAGTGAATTGACGATCGAAGATTCTCCGGCGCAGAAACGGCGTCAGACATATCCTTGGGCAGAAACCATGCGAAAATTAGGGGATATGTCTGCCGAGGACGTGTTTACCGAATTACTGCATGCGCGCATCTGTGTTCAAAATATGGAAGATCTGCTGAGAGTGATGGATCTCTGTGAAGCGGGTCTGGAAAAAGGCATGACCGGTGATAACAAAAAATGGACGGAAGATATTTTATTCACCACGACCACGGTATGGGCCTCCGCGGTGGTTCCCCGACTGGAAGCATTTCAGGAAGAGGGGAATTTAAAACGCTGGGCACCAGTGCTCGACACAGCGCAGAAAAAACTGGAACGTTTACTGGAAATTCGTCCCGATTCAGGCGGAACACACATTTTTATAGCAAAATTACTGCAGATGCAAGAAAATCTGGCGAATCAAAAAGGAAAAGCTGCAGACAGTGACCAAAACATGCAGACCATTAGTCCGAAAGCGCTGGAACACATGAATCGGGGAATCGAGCTGTTAAATAAAGATGAAAATAAAACGGAAAATGCATCGTCTCTTGGGAATGCTTATGCGACTCGCGCGATGATGTACGGAACGCAGGAACCAGAAAAAGCTTTTTCTGATCTAGAAAAAGCGAACGAATTAAATCCCGAGAGAAAATTTGATTATCTCCAGTTACGTTTAGCGATTCTCTTGCAGAAAGGGGAATTCTCGGAAGCGGAAACGATCGTCGCAGAGATGTTAAAGGAGGCTCAGGCGAAAGAAGACACGGATACCGTTCAAGAAATGAAGAAATTACAGATTCTTTTTGCCCTGGAACAGAAAGATTTTGAACAGGCGCTGGTAAAAATACGTGAAGAACTGGAAAAAGCACCCAATCATCCAGAATTTTTACAGATGGAAATGCGTGTTTTACTACAATTAAATCGGAATGAAGAATTACTTAACACACTTAATAAGCTGCTGGATATAAATGCTTTAGAGTCCGGTTTATATATCCTGCGTGGTACGACATATTACTCTCTGGAACAGTATGAAAACGCATTAAAAGATTTTGAAAAAGCGGCGGTGTTATCCCCGGGAAATCCAGAAACGCTCAGATTAAAATGGGACACCATGATACAGCTTGGCCAGTCCGACTCGGTCATTCATGAAATAAAGAATCTGCTAAAAATGGATTCTAAAAATTTTACGCTGAATATCTTTATGGTAGAAACTTTACTGAAAGCAAAACGTTACGAAGAAATGATGGATGCTCTGACGGATATGGAAACACAGTTCTCCTGGTCTGATTTATTAGAAGCAGAAACACCGGTGGAATCCTCATCTTCTCCTGAAAAAAAGGAAGAGGGAACGGCCGCCCCACAGGGACTCGCAGCACAGGGAACTGCATTTTATGCGACTCGTGCTGGCATTTATCTTTTAGCTGGAATGCATGAGGAAGCAGCGGAAGATTATGAAAAAGCACTTCGTCTGGACCCAAATAATCAGATGGCTCTGAATAACCTGGCCTGGCTTTATGTAACCTCTCCTGAAGATAAAATTCGAAATCCGAAACGTGCGCTGGAACTGGCAAAAAAAGCGTGTGAACTTACCGATTATAAAGAACCGGGATTTCTTAGTACTCTCGGAGCGGTGTATGCGGAAGAAGGAAATTATGAAGAAGCTCTGAAATGGGTGGAAAAAGGAATGGCATTTCCTTCCTTAAATGACGATCTACAAAAAACATTAGAAAAAGAAAAGGAATCTTATCTTCAGAAAAAGCCCATGCGTGAGCGAGAATCTGAGATTAATCTGGACTTCCTGAAGGAAAAAAAATAGTTTTTATTTAATATGGGAACGGAGTATATCCGCGAAAATATACTAGGATTTCCTTTAAATTTCCGTTTTATGCGGTTCTAAAATTGCAGGCTTTTTTAGTAAAACAAAAAAATGCTTGAAAATGGAAATTTATAGTACTTCGGGTATAAAAATGGCGTGATCCATCAGTATTTTTGATTCACTAAAGGCCCGTAAATGAATTATCATTTCGGGCTTTTCATTTTTACATCCGCTGCATTATAAAATTTCGCTTCTCCTGCATTTTATGATGCATGAAATATCTGTTTCTCTGAATGCGTGAAAATGAAATTTAACATAAAACCATGCATGAAAATCCGTTTTATACCCGAGGTACTATAAAATTCCTCTTTCCAAGTATTTTTGATTCACTGAAAATCTGCTGTCAGAACCGCACAAAATGGAAATTTAAAATAGAATCAGGATGCTTACCATTTTTCATTTTTTAGCATAAGTATGGTTTCTTTCAGCATGTGATCATTCTGTGAAAAACCAGGTTTTCACGAATATACAAAAGTGAAATTTTGAAAAAAATTCATGTTCACTTAAAAGTAATATTTAAGTAAAAGCAGAAATTTTGTAAATTTAGAAACACGTGGACGACATTTCCATACGTCATATTTTTGTCGTTTAATGGCCTGAAGAATGGCCTGTCCACCAGCCGAAAAAAGTTTTACATCACGAGAAAATATACGTGGAAGCCGGTCCGGAAGCGCGGCCCCTGCGCGAAAGAAGGTTTCCGCCCACGCGACTTCTTCCCGCATTAAATCAAGAAATTCAGGAGAAGATTTTTGAGTAAGAAATGCTGCCGAGGAAACTCCAAAACGTTCACGATCTTCCGCAGGTATATAAATCCGCGATTTCTCTCGCCAGTCACGTGCCACATCTTGCCAAAAATTCGCCAGCTGTAAACCAGTACAGATGGAGTCCGACATTTTAAGGGATTCTTCATCGGTTATTCGTGCTAAATGTAAAATGATACGTCCCACAGGATTCGCAGAATACCGGCAGTAATCCAGAAGCTGTTCTCGTGTAAAATATTCATGAACGCGCTGATCCTGCCGAAACGCGATTAATAAATCCGAAAATAAATTTTTCGGAATCTGGAATTCACGTACAGTGAATTTTAACGCCATAAAAACAGGGTGCGTAACCGTTTCGTCCTGTTTTTCCAGCGTATCATAAAAATTTGACAGCAGTTCTTCCCACCACGTCAGCAGAGAATCAGATTCGGGTGTTTCATCTGCCAGATCATCGGCCCAGCGACAGAAGGCGTACACAGCATAAAAGTGATTACGCATTTCCGGCGGTAATAAAAAAGTCGCCACAGAAAAATTCTCATAATGCTTTTTTGCCAACGAACGGCAATAAATATTCGCCTGGACCGGAGACAGTTTCATATTTTGTTCCGGTCCAAATCGCGCCAAATCTTTTATAGGAAAACCCGTGGAAATAATTTCCGCATTTAACGCAGCGGAAATAGGTTTTTTCGAAATATCAAAAAATGGAAAAATCATAAGTCATTCTAAAGTCGGGTAAACATCTTCTGCGCGTAACTGTTTTTCACCGTTTTCCTTTTCATAACATCCGTAAAAAAGCGATAATGAATCCAGCCAGAGGGTAATACGTGCCATTTCTTCAGGGGAAAGTTTTACATCATAATGCCCTTCCATCAAAATTTTATAAAGTTTTGACGTACGTGCTCCAAATTCTCCCGGCGTGGTACGCAAAGGATCTTTATAATCATAAAAAGCATAACCTTTCAAAACAAGATTATTATAAGATTCATACCATTTATTACGGTACGGCTGACGCGCCAGACTAAAAGCTCCCTGTTTTACACTTTCTGGTTTCGCATGGCATTCCACACAGTGTTTATCGAGAACAGGCTGCACAAGCTGAGGAAAATTAATAGGACGTGTTCCAGGTGCCGTCTCCTGACGAAGTGCAGACGGTTCTCGCTGAAAAGCCAGTGGAAGTGTACTGGCCTGCAGCGGGGTTTCATTTTTGTTTTCATGACATCCTACACAACTAATATTATCACCAGGCTGGAAATACGTACCACTGCGCATACTCTGAACCGCTAAACCATTTTCATCCAGTGCCTGAAAATAAACTTCCACCTGCGCTGGCACGGTAAAATGAGCACTCCCATCTTCCTCCACCGGTACAGTTCCCAAAACACCACGTACCAGATTTACAGAATCTCTAGAAGATGGCTCACGTGGCCCAGTTTCATGAGGCGGGCGTCCCGAAGGTACCGACATACAGTAAAGCTGCATAACACGTAAACTTTTTATTTTCGTGTTTTCCGGCCACGGTTTTAAACTCTGATAAACATTCGCCACAGAAACAGTAGCCTGTGGACGCTTCAGAATATCCGGATCTCCCGGCTTAACATATGGCTGATCGGGTAACTGCTCCGGCGAGATAATTTCTGGCCGTATAACAGGAAGAGGCCTTTTTTTGACAGGAATAGGCGTAATACAGCTGATTTCAGGATCATGATAAACCAACTCTCGATTTCCATATATGTCGATAAGATATATTCCATAATCTCCACATGAATATTTTTGGCCTTCTCTCCCTGTATTTTGCATGGAAAAATCCGCCACAGCCAAATAAAGTTTTTCACTTAAAGGATATGGAGTACCATAAACCTGGGCTCCATTCTGACTTTCAGGAAATCCGACATCCGGAGTAATCCGCTTTATGGAATTCATGGGATCTTGGTCTTCATCATCTTTTTCAGGATCAATTATAATTAGTGAACCAAAAGACTGCCCGTGATGTGGACCTGCGGTGGCTACATATTTTCCAGAATCGGGAATGGCACGACAGTCCAGTTCTGAATCCGCCCGAAGATGACGCGGTGTGAAATTTCCATGAACCGCTCGTGGATCAGAACCATTTAGCGTGGTAATCCATGGATGGTGCGCGATACATCCAAAACGATCGATATAATCCCACCGTGTGTAGATGATTTTTCCATCATGAGTAACGCTCGGATTCCATTCATTCGTTTCATGATAACTCAGACAGCGCAGTTTTTCACCTTCCGCATCCATATCAAAAAGTGTAAAATTAGGACATTCCCGACCACAGCGCAGGTATCCGCCGCGACGTTCCGAAATAAATGCGATTCGGCCATTCGGAAGAAAAACCGGGTCAAAATCATTCCACGTACCGTCCGTGAGCATTTTCAGACACGTTCCATCCAGATTACATTTAAAAATATGTAGACAGCGTTTCTGTTCCCAGTGTCCGCGAGTTAAATCCGTATGCCAGAAATGGTTTCGCGTTCCTTCACATTCCACATACGCAAACACGATTTCTTTTGCATCATACGAGAGATCCGGTGACAAAAATGCCCCGCCATGAAGCATGGTTCCTCTTAAACGGCCAGTCGTTACCTCTGCATTCTCAAGAACATTTCTGATCTGAGCTGGATAATATGGATTTTTAACGGCCTCCTTACCAAACATATCTGACAGCACAAAAACCCCACCGCCAGGCACAAAATTCACTCCATAAAACTGATCACAAAGATGATTATATGTAGCACGATGTTTTTTGACAAATAAAATTTCATCGAAATCCAGCCGTGGATGACGAAACATCATTTCTCTACGAATCTCGCATATCTTTAAAAAAAGCTGAAAACGTTCGTCTGTATGTGTAATGTCCACAAGTTTTGTAACCGAATCTTTTAACTGTTTTATCCGATTAACTTCTGCAGAAAAATCTAATTTCGGAAATTCTTTAGACATTTCTTCCGCAAGAATACACACTCGGCGGTAAACCACGTCCGTGGGATCCCGGTCTTCCGGAATAATCAGAGACGCAGGATGTGCCGTCTGATCTTTTATTTCTTCATAATATTCCGGGCGACTTAACTGAAAAATCAGATCATTAAATTCTTCCACACGCCGAGAAAAATGTGCCTTTTCCTCTGCCGTCATGGACGCGCACTCCGCCGGAAACTCCATATAAGATAATTTTGCTGTGCGAAGCATTCCGGGAGAAATATTTTTCTGAGACTCTGCTATAAACTTTATTCCTTCTGACAGCAGTTCCAGCTCTGCCACACTGGCATATGGACCACCACTAAGTTCTGAAAGCGCAATTAAAATAAAATATCTGCCTGTCTGAGGTTTTTCAAAATTTATATGAATCGGCACGTCATTTTTTTCTTTTACCAGCACTCCTTTACTGGCAGGATTACTCCCCTTTTCAGGAATATCCGGTTCCTGTGTTACATAACACACATACTCCTTAATCGTCCCATTTTCCGCGCCTTTTCGTGGGGTGTAAATAAACCCCGTTAACGTACACTCTTTTTGCATATCCACGCGCAGCCAGTGTGGGTGTGATACATTATTCCCGAATCTCGGACTTAACGTACTTCCTTCTTTATGCTTACATTTTTTTATCGCTTTCTTCTGAAAATACTGATGTTCAGCATTACATCCGTACGAATAACCACACCGTACAGAAATGGCTGGAAGATGATCATTCTGTTCCGCGGGAGAGGTAAACTGGGTGTGCCACATGGTCTGCAGATCTCCATCCATCATACGCCAGGGCTCAAAACCTTTATTCGCGCTGTCACATGAAATACTAACTTTTATTTCTTGTGGTGCCGCCACCAGAAGTGAATTTAAAAATAAAAAGAATAAAATAATCGAAAGAAAAAAAATTAGCTTTTTCATGTGCACATAAATCTCCTGTAGGCGGGAATAATATTATATACTGGATCACACCCTAAATTTCCGTTTTTATGAATAAAATTCATGCATTTTATAATTTTTTGAAAAATGACACAGACATAATTTAGGATACCGAATATCATTATTCATTATATTTTAATTAAAACTTGGCGTCAAGACCTGAAATATTCCTGATTATCTCTCCTTTTATATGTATGAACCATGACACTTATTTATTTTATCCTGGTTCCACTTTAATTTTCCGTTTTGTGCTGCTCTGAAAACCAGAATT
>JAUNBR010000044.1 GCA_030527015.1 Planctomycetia bacterium | reverse complement strand
GCGTCGTAGATGATGTGGGCTGGGGTGACGAGGCCGGAGGACGTTTGCTGGATGATGTCGCGAATGGTGCCGAGATGGTCGGTCAGAGTCCATAAAACACCATCTGATGTTGAGTCTGCTAATAATTTATCCTGCTGATTCGGTGTCCAGAGGTAATGGTGCGAAACAGCCACTGGAGTTTCGTCGGAAAGGTTGGTGTTATCGAGTTGGACAGTGGTTTGGTAACTTTCAGGGATGAAAATGGTTTTGGCGTCAAACGTTCCGTTTGAATCGGTGTCGAGGAGTTTGCGGATCCAGATGTTGTTGTAATCGTAGGCGTATTCGACGATTTGGGTGTGGGTGTACGTGGAAGTTTCAGAATCGTAGGTTTGGTCTGTCACACGGACGAGGCGATTTCGGTGGTCGTATTCATAGAGAGTGCGGTCGCCGGTAATTTTGTGGGTTTTAGAGATGCGGTTGCCTTCGGCGTCGTACGTGTAAGTGTAGTCGCCGTCGGAGGTTAATTCGTTATTGTCGCCGGTGGTGTAGTTGTCGCCGTTGGCGGTGATGCGGTTTCCGTTGGCGTCGTACGTGTAGGTTTCGTCATTTAGTCCGATGTTTGAATAATCGGCGGAAATGAGTTGGCCGAGGTAGTCGTAATCGTAGGTGGTGGAACCGTCGATGGAATTAAGGTACTGCACGATGTTGTTAGTTTCGTCATACGTGTAAGAATGCTGGACGATAGGAGTGCCGTCGGGTTTTTGGTGCGTGATGGAGGTGACGGCGTTGGTGGAATTATAGGTTAGGGTGGATTTCGCGATTTCGGTATAGTCTTCTTCGGAAGCGTTCCATTCGTAACGTCGGGTTTGGGTCATTAGGCCGTTGGCGTCGTGGTCGAACTCGGCGAAGATTTCGTCGGTGATGTTGCCGTGTTGGCGGATGGAGGTAGCGCGGCCGAGGAAGTCGTACGTCGTGGTGAGGGTGCGGTCGGCGGTGTTGTTGAGGGTGAGGGCGGATTGGGTTTGGCGGCCGAGGGCGTCGTAGGTGTAGGAAAATACAGCAGTCTGCGAATCGAAAACGAAAGTGTTGGTTAAAACGCGGCTCAGGTCGTCGTAAGTGTAGTTGTAAGCGGAGGTGCCGTCGCCGGCGGTGAGGAGGTTGCCGATAATATTATAGGTGTAAGAGAACGTTTTCACCACCGCATCATTCGAATCGAGCCATTTTTCGGATGTCAGGCGGCCTGCGGCGTCGTAGGTGTAGGTGGTGGTGCGTTCGTTGCGGTCGGTTTTGGAAATGAGGCGGCCGAGGGCGTCGTAGGTGAAGTGGCGGGTGTCGAGGTTCTCGTTCGTTTCGGAGGTGACGAGACCAAGATAATTGTAGACATAAGAGGTCGTGTTGCCGACGGGGTCGGTGAGGGAGAGAAGGTTGCCGACGGCGTCGTAAGTGTAGGTGGTGGTGGAGGAGGTGACGGTGGAGGGATTGGATTGCTTGGTGGTGAGGAGGTTGCCTGCGGCGTCGTAGGTGTGGGCGGTTGTGGTGTTGTTGGGCGTGGTCGTGGTTAAAATGCGGCCGAGGGCGGCGTGGTGGTGACACATGAATAAAGGCGTGCGGTCTCTTTCGCATCTTTGGGGGAAGAATGGAAAAGAAAGCCGAACGCCTGGAATGGAAAAGAGTGTCTGCATGTGTTGAGTTTTATATTCTGTTTTTTTAAGTGAAGTTTTTACTTTACCGCAAGCAAGGGTTTTCAGCGAAACAAAAATTTCCGTGAAGCGGAATCTTATAGTGTATCGGGAATATATTCCGGAATTTTCAAAATTCATGCAAGAATGCAAAAACCTCCGCCGCTGCCGAAAACGTTACCGCTCAGAACTGCGTACGCTGATAAATAAAAAGTTTCATCTTGTCGCAGGCGAAAACTGAATTTTAAAATGGCATGAGTATAAAAAATTTCATAATAAATGCTGAAATATACCGTTTTTTCTGACAAAATTTTGACTGACTTACACCGTGAGGATAAAAAATCACGACGAAAAATGGCGGACGGAAAGACAGAAAATGAAGGTGGCTTTTTCTCGGAATCAGGATGGATTTTGGCGACGTGGTAGTGTTTTGAAGTGGGGCGACGATTTACGTGTGCGTGTGCTTTTCCGTGATGCGTGATCCGTTGGGTCAGTCACATTTCGGAGTGCGCCAAAATATGGGGCTTCCAAACGAAGGAGGCTGAAGCGTGTCCAGCAACGGAAACCAACTGACAAATACTTTGCAGTCCATGGATTCCATTTTGGAAAGATGGTAACCTGCCGGATATTGCTTTCCATTCTCGTCCACGAAAAAACCCGTGATGGTATAAAGACGGTACGGTGTCTCAAGCTCCTCGAAATCGCCATGAAAAACTTCTAAAGGTTTTTCTGAATATAATCGTTCCATGTTCGCACTGATTTTCTTGTTCAAAATGGAGCCATCTTTCCGCGTGATGGATAGGTCTCCTTCAAAACGCGTCAAGGGAGAATCTGTCTCTAGAACACTCGCGAAGACGGTCACCTTTCGGGGAAAATCCGTCTTTGCATAACAAAAGAAAAACAGGCCGGGAATTCGCACTCCCCAATAATTCGACGAACGGCCGTGGATGTAAATGTTAGACTCACCAATTCCCCAGGAAGTATCACGAACCTCGTTATCTGCGGTTATGTCGCCCGAGTAAACTAAAAAATTGATGCCACCACCCGTCGCGAGGGCAATTAAAATCCAGGCGCAAATTACATAGAAAACGTAACGCCATTTTTTCACAAAACTCATCGTAAACCCTCTCCCTTTTTTTTGCTCAAAACCTGGCCTCTCACACGCAAAAAACACCACAGGTGCCCTTATAACACACCTTTTTCTTTAAATTTCCATGAAAGTCCTAATGACGTACTATCAATAATTTTAGTATAATGCCCAGCGGCAAGCGTGTCAAGATTTGAAAACAAAAAATGCTAAAATTTTCGCGTTTGTCTGACATACATTTGAAAAAATTACGTCGTGAACATAAAAAATCACGACGGAAAATGGCAGGCCTGTATTTTGGTTTGCTGAAAACGTCTGATTTGAGAATGATACAAAATGGAAATTTTATGGACTGGCAGTAGAATTCGTTTTAGGCGCTGAAAATTTATCTCTTCTGAAGGGAATGATTCCCTGTATTATTTTAAACCATATCTGATTCGATGGTAAATTATATAATAGACAAATAGGATTAACATGATGGAGGCAAGGAATGCGTAAATCATAAAAAAATCCAGAAAAACGTATCCTAAACGAGATATATTGAATGAAAAAGAGTCATCGATTAAAAATTTTATGAAAGATAACAAGAAGATAATACTACTGGCAATAAATGAATGAGAGATCATTTTTTCCGTGATATATTGTGCTTTTTCTTTTAAATTTCCAGACAAATTAAACGTACCATATTGTATGATCAGTGCTCCAAAGATGAAGGGAAGATAAATATAATTCCACTGAGCAATATCATTCCGCGGCGTATTCCAATTGAAACAGAGGATTCCGAGGAATATGAGAAAATATCCTAAATAACAATAGTTATCAATTGAATGGTTTTGGAAAAGAGGTGACCATTTTTGTGAAATGTAGTTTTTGTATTCCTGTACCGCGAAGGGGAAAAGAATACATTTAACGAGAGCCTCCTTCCAAGGAAATGAAGAGAGCGTGTAAATAAAACTGGCCGCTATGATCATTTGACAATGAACTGCGATGGCAAACGTTAAGCACGTAGAAAAATGAAAATTCTCGCTACTGGGGTGAGGATTCATAAAAAAAATAACGATAAAAATCAGCGACAGAAGCAGAAAGTAAAACCATTTCAAAACGATTGTATAATAACACCAAGATATGAAATTTAAAGTATCGAAAATTTTCATAGCTTACCCTTCTTTCCTTTAGGAATCCAAACGTTTTTTTTCAGTATGTCGATTTCAGAGAATTTGATGCTCATCCTCCGGATTTTAGTTTCGCTGAAAATACCTGTGCTTTCAGAGCCGCACGAAACGGAAATTTAAAGTGGAACGGTGAGTCACAAAAATTTATATCCGATACACGATAAAATTTTACTTTTCCGGCATTCTGCTTTGTGGAAAATGCCGGTTTTCAGAGCCGCACGAGACGGAAATTTAAAGTGAAAACAGTATATAACTATTTTTTATTTATTTTTTCTGATACTTTTACTTCGCACGGAGTAAATATTTTCCAGCAGCACCAGGTAAACAGGCAGGTCATAAACGAAATGGAAGCACCCATAATAATCCATCCACCAAAAGTCATACATCATTCCTTTCTGCACCAGAAGGTATCTCGTGCATAAACTGAAGTTTTTTTTGTTTTTCCCAGCGACGCTGGACACAAAAAGTAATTACCATATAAAATAGAATAATTCCAAGAATTAAAAGCAGCGAAAGCTGTACGGTTTTATTCGCCTGCACCGCGTTCCACTGTTCCTGGAAATTATAAAAAAGCCATAATACGAAAATCAGAATTAGATAAAGAGGTGAAACATATTTTAGAATGAAATTTAAAATACGTGGAACACGCATCTCCGCGCCCCGTTCCAATTCATGATATACTTTATCGGCACCCCAGATCCATCCCACTAAAATAATTTCAAAAGTGGCGAGAATAAATAAAAATAAATTTCCTGCCCAGAAATCGATAGTTGCTAAAGCTGTCGCATCTTTTGAAAAATAGACGATAAAAAATGTTCCGATTCCGCAAAGAATAGCTGTTACCAGTACGCTGAAAGTTCTGCTCCAGTTCATTCCTTCTTCAAAAAGAACGATAGACGGTAAAGACATGGAAATCGCACTGGTGACCGCCGCTAAAAAGAGGAGGAAAAAGAACAAAAATCCAAAGAAATTTCCAAAAGGCATCTGTGCAAAAATGTTAGGAAGGGTAATGAAACCCATGGAGAACGAGCTTCCTAAATTTTCCGGAGTAAGGTATCCCACGCCTAAAAACATCACTGCCGCGGGGATGATCATAATGCCAGCCAAGACGACTTCACAAAAACCATTTCCCGAGACGGCCGTCAGCGAAGAAAGAACGATATCTTTATCTTTATGGACATAACTTGCGTATGTTAAAATGAGACCGAAACCCAGTGAAACGGAGAAAAATATTTGGGAGGTCGCCGCGAGCCAGGCTTTCGGATCCGAAAGTGTCTGAAAAAGAGTTACATTTTCACGAGAAGGATTCCACATAAACCCCAGGCCATCTAAAAAACTCTGGCCCTCTATACCCGTGGGATTTCCCAGCGTAATCACCCGAAATAAAATGATAAATGAACTTATAAATAAAAGGGGCATGGCGTAAGAACAAAAAACTTCGATTCCCCGAGAAATTCCACGAAAAAGGATAAAATAATTCAAAAGAAAACAAAACGCGACACAAAAGAATAATGGACCACCATTAAAGTGAAACGCGCTACCATTTTCATTTGTACCGATAAACTGATTAAAAAATTGGGCATACTGTTCTGAATTTCCCAGATTCATGGATGCAAATTCTGTGCCGGTGGCAAGAAAATTCCCACAGGTAAAGCCAAAATCATTAAAAAACGCAACTAAATACTGAACCGCATACGCCATGCACCATGCCTGGATATAAATGTAATACATGCTGATCAGCAGAGGAGTTAAGACGTTTATCCCTCCAAGATAAAACCATATTTTTTTTCTGGAAGCATATGCAAAGATTCCTGGAACAGAATTAAAACCCTGGCGGCCGCCAAAACGCCCCAGTGCCCATTCTCCCCACGAAAGAGGAATGGCCAGTAAAAAAAATGCTATAAAATAAGGTATCAGAAAGGCGCCACCCCCGTGCATGGCCGCCTGCCCCGGAAAGCGCAAATAATTTCCCAGGCCGATCGCACAGCCAGCCACAGCAAGAATTGCCCCGAATCGCGTGTTCCAGGTCTCCGGTTTTTTTCCTACTTTTTCTAGAGGAGTTTTTTCCATTTTTTTAAATTACTGGAAGAATAAAATGAAATGTAACACAAAAAACATCTTGTGTCTGTTATGACGAAGATTTCTTATTTAGCGCCATTTCATATCTCTGAAATGCCCGGCTTCAGAATCTGAAAGCAAAATTCTAAAACATAAAACAGAAATTATCGAATGCTGCATATGCCATAAGGTAAGTAATCCAGGATATAAAATGATACCTTTATTATAACATATTTCCACATCTTGAAAAGAAAGGGGCAAAAAATGTATGCTGGTTCTATTTTAAATTTCCGTTTTTTGTGGCTCTGAAAGTAAATATTTTCTGTAAATCTAAAAATACCGGAGAAGCAAATTTACAGTACGAAATTTATCAGGAATAATCGTTCATATATTTTAGGGTTTTACAGAAAACTTTTATTTGTCAAAACCTGGCCGAGGACGTCCCACCCATTCAGTTACAGTTTCAGAACGGTCCTGTTTATCATCAAAACACTGGCACCCTGGCATACAAAAAAAGCATGAAACTGCGAAAACGACCAATAAAATCTGAAATATGAGCTTCATCTGTTTTTCCTTATTTTAATAAATAAAATTACTGGAGTGTTATTCATACCCGATACACTGTATAAATTTCGCTTTCCATATCCGCAGCAGGCGTAACCGAAAACATCTGATTCGTGACACACAAAACGGAAATTTAATATAGGAGGCCGTATATACTGGATGTTCTGTGAATTTCCGCTTCTTTCGGTTTTCTGCCAGACGTGAAAATTTAGACAGATTTAATTTACGGGATTCATATTAAATTATTTATAAGATTTTATAGGATATTTTTTTTTATACGTCAAGATGAATTTTTTTGTATTTTGCACCCGAGATACTATAAATTTTTGCTTCGCCGAAAATACCTGAATTCTGAACCACATAAAACGAAATTTTGAAGGAAAATCAGAATAATCCCACCGCTGGTATAATGCATAATGCCTAAAACGTGTTTCACTCGGGCACACGCACGATTTTTCATAATCTCTCTCCTTTTCATCCTGATGTCCAAGAATGCTTCGCACCCTATTTTGGGAAACATGATTTTCCAGTCCACCACAAGAATAATTTTCCTTACCGTGACTACACACTGTCAGCATATTTAAATTTCCATTTTGTGCGGTCCTGAAAACCGGCATTTTCAGTGAAGCAAAAATTCCTGTAAAGCGAAAATTTATAGTGTGTCGGGTATAAATTTCTTCATTTTTCGGAAAAAAACTCGCCTTTTTCGTGAAATTTTCAGAAAAAACACAGGGATTTTCAAAATCACATTATTATATTATAATACATTTATAATATAATATACTTGATGCACTATAAATTTCCGCTTTCCCTGTCTGCTGACAGCCAGGCAAGCATTTTTGCTTCACTGAAAATGTCGGTTTTCAGAACTGCACGAAACGGAAATTTAAAGTGGAAACATGTATGGAATCAGCCATAAATTCCGTCTTAAAAAGGATTTCCTTCCGATGAAATGGTGCTTTAAAATAAATGAATCGTTTCCCGTCTGGATTATTATTTTCGCTGTAACTATTCTGCTATTATGGCTCATTCATACATTCCGTCAAGAACGAAAACATATTCACTTTCGGCGAGCATGTGCTTTACTGCTTTTACGGTCATGTGCCTTCTTTTTACTGGGAGGAATGTGCCTACAAATAACTTATGTGGAAGACCATACTCCTCCAGATTTCGTCATTTTTTTATTAGATGACTCTCTGAGTATGCGTTTACCTCATGACAGTTTTTTCTTCCGTCCTTCCAGTTCTGATATTTCATCCGAAAATAATTCACAGAATTTTATCTTTTCTTCCAGCCGCTGGGAAGAAGCGCAAAAACTTCTCACAGATGAAAAACTTTCTCTGGAAAAACGCCTTTCTTCCCATCTAGATGTCCAACAAATCACACTTTCTGAGGTGCTTCAGACAAATCTCGAAAACCTCAAAAATACTCATTTTCCCGACACGAAAGAGATTCTCGCCGAGAAATGCGTCTCCCCGAATCTTCCCATTACACCTCTTGGCGCCGCATTACGAAAAATCCTCCTGCAAAATATGGAACCGCCTAAAGCGATTCTTTTTCTTACGGACGGAAGAACTTCTGATGAAACAGAGTTTCTTTTTTGGTCAGAAATAGCACGAAAAAAAGGAATTATTTTGGATTTCATTCTTCTGGGAGGCACCACCGAACTTCCTCAGATCACGGTAAACATGGTGCCGGACACTTCTGAATTAATGACAGATGAACCCATGTCCCTCCATGGAAAAATAACCACAAATTACACCGAAAATCTAAAAACACAGCTTCAGGTTTTTCCTTCTCAGGACCCAGAAAACACATTCACTCAAAAAATAATTGAATTTCCACCCGCCATTCCTGGTAATTCTTCTTTCAGAAGTCAGGACGCGCTTTTACAGTGGAACATTCCAGAACCAGGTGAATATTCATTTACTCTTCAGGCAGACGGCATCCCTTTTCCTAAAAATAACACTCTCAGCACGCACCAAAATACGTCGGAAATGGAATCCGTATACCGATACTTTTTCCAGGACTCTCAGCATTTTTCCGTTTCCGTTACCGATAAAAAATGTCGTGTTTTTCTTGCATGGCAAAATCCATCCTGGGAATTTCGTTATCTGAGAAACCTGCTGGCCAGAGAAAAAAGTATCCAATTAACCACCTGGCTGGCCTCTGCAGAACCTGGATATATCGCCCAAGATGCTTCGGCCATAAATCATTTCCCCACTCAGGAAGAAATGGAAAAAATAGATATAATCATTTTAGGAAACATTACGCCTATTTTTTTAAGCGAAAAATCCATGCTGGATTTACGGAGCTGGCTAAATCCAAAACAAGAAATCTCAGATTCCTCCATCTCTTCAGACACTCTACAAAATTTCGTTTTATTTTGGCCCCACTTTAGATTTTCGCATTACACGGCGCTAAACGCCAGCATTTTAACAGCGCAAAATACCGCAGAAGAAAAAGTTTTCCCCGTGTCAGATCCACACTTATCCCGAAACCGTGCGCTACTTATTATTCCTGGCCCATTTTATCCATTCTCTCTCTGGCGAGGTACTCCCCTGGAACCATGCTTCCCTTTTCATCTGGATGACATTCACTTTTCCGAAAATACTTCACCCGGTGCCACCTTTTCTCCCACATTACTGGGAAAAAATTTACCGGCCCTGCGTACAGACTCTTTCTCACAAAATAACGCCAAAACATGGACTCATTTTCCTCGGATTCATCAGTATCATGAAATCTCTCACATACTGCCCGCCGCCATGATTTTAGCTGAATTAAATGTCCCTGTTCTCTCTACTTCCCACGCCTCTTCTTCTCAAGAAAACACTTTCCCCCCAAAAAACTCCCCTTCTGAACACACTTCACGTAAAATTCCCGCAGTTCTCTTTTTTCCGGGGCCCGAAGGAAACATTCTTATACATACTTTCGATTCATCTTGGCGCTGGCGGTGGAGAAATGACGAACAGGCATACCGTCATTACTGGCTCCAGACTCTTCGCTGGCTTAACCGCGGTGGTGCAGTAATCTCTGATTCCACGGACACCACCACAGAGATCTCCTCTGAAAAAATTACTTCCACGACAGATATTTCAGAAAACACCCACCTTCCATCACCTCCCACGTCCAGTGATTCTCCCTCTTCACACTCCAAAGAAAATCCTTTTTCCCATAATGCTTCCTCAAAACGAATTCCTGAATTTCAGCAGACCACAGTAAACCTCACCTTACCTCAAAAAATTGCCACTTCCACCGGTGGTTCACTTTACGGAAACCTCCCGAACTGCCGCGCCGTGAATGAGATTCCACGCGACCTGCTTTTATCTCTGCAGTCCTCCCTTACAGAAGATCTGAAGTACGAAAGAATTTACGAAAAACATTATCTTTTGTGGCGTTCCCCCATAATGCTTCTTCTTTTTTCCTTCATCATTTTCCTCCAGTGGGCGCTCCTGCGAATATAAATTTATTTCGTCCACAAAATGGATTTATTCTGAGAAAATATCCTGCTTCTCCTTTAAATTTCCGTTTTATGTGGCTCTGAACGCCAGACATTTTTAGCGAAGAAAAAATGCAGGTAAAGCGGAATTTTATAGTGCATCGGGTATAAAAATTATCCCGAATCATTTTTTCCAGCCGGACTTATTCTCCCTAAAAAATGAAAATGTAAACTCAAAAATTCATCCTGCCTCCCACACACCAAAATATCAGGGATCACTCTGATTCCAGTTCCTCAGATTTCCGTTTTTGAGACACGCCACCATTTCGCAGTTTCGCCCTGATAAACATTAATCGCCTCTGTATCTCGATTTCAAAACCCCGATCCACCGGTTCATAATACCGACGATCCACGCCCAAATATTCCTGTGCGACGATTCCATCCGGATATTCATGGGCATACTGATACCCTTCATGTGCCAGCTGTTTCGCGCCCGGATAATGTGAATCTCTTAAATGCCGAGGAACAGGCACCAGACTTCCTTCCTGAACATCTTGCCGCGCCGCATAAATGGCATTCGTGGCAGCATTCGATTTCGGCGCACATGCCAGATACGTCACCGCCTGCGCCAAATTCAGCTGGCACTCCGGTAAACCGATCATCTCACACGCCTGAGCCGTGGCCACCGCCAGAGGAAGAGCTGCCGGATCCGCATTTCCCACATCTTCACTGGCCAGAATAACCAGCCGACGCGCCAGAAAACGCACTTCCTCTCCACCCTCTAACATCCGCGCCAGCCAGTAAATCGCGGCATCCGGATCACTTCCACGAATACTTTTTATCAGCGCACTAATAATATCATAATGAGAATCACCATCACGATCATGCTGCACGATCCGTTTCTGAACAGACTCCGCCGCCATTTCCAGTGTAAAATGTACCGGATCCTCAAAAGTCGACAAAACGCCGATTTCCAGAGCCGAAAGTGCTCGACGCGCATCTCCCTCAGATGTTCGCGCCAAATAATTTAGTGCATCCTCTTCTATTTTCACATTCCACTGACCTAAACCACGTTCTTTATCTGAAATGGCGCGCAAAAGAACTTTTTTAATGTGCTCTTCCGACAGTGGATAAAACTGAAACACCCGGCTCCGGCTCAGTAACGCATTATTCACCGTAAAAAAAGGATTTTCTGTAGTCGCACCGATCAGCGTAACGATTCCTTCTTCCACATCCGGTAACAAAATATCCTGCTGCGCTTTATTAAATCGATGAATCTCATCCACGAAAAGAAGTGTTTTTTGCCTCTGTGTCGAAAGCCGATCACGTGCCTGAGTTAAAACATCACGCACATCTTTCACTCCGCTGGTCACCGCACTGAGCTGACAAAAAACACTGTGTGATTCCGTGGCCAAAAGCTGCGCTAAAGTCGTTTTCCCCGTGCCAGGAGGACCAAAAAAAATCACAGAGCCCAGCCTGTCCGCCATCAATAAACGTCTCAAAAGTTTTCCTTGTGCAAGAAAATGCTCCTGCCCCACAAATTCCGACAGATCTCTGGGACGCATTCTCGCCGCCAGGGGCTGTGCACTGCGACGATTTTCCGCTTCCATTTCCTCAAAAAGTGACATTCCTCATTTCCTGATTTTACTTCTATAAAAAAATGATTCCACGCCTGACACCCTAATAAATTCTCACTTCCAAATATCATCCCACGATACATAAAAGCGAAACTGAAAATTCCATTTTATTCAGATCTCTGCCTATCTGCATTCTCCTAAAAAACAGGAAAAGCAAAAAATCACACGGTCACCACAGTATATAATACTGACTCACTTTCTGATTTTACTTTAAATTTCAGATTTTTTTGACCACGAAAACAGACATTTTCTCCCTGTCTGCTGCGGGCAAGGAAAAAACGTGTATCTGTTGGCGGACAGGGAAAAAGAAAAATTAAAGTGCCTCGGCTATAAATTTCCATTTTACGAGACAGCAGAAGCTGGCGTTTTCAGCGAAACGACGCAAAAAGCCAGTCGGCCTGCCAGCAGACAGGGACAGCGGAAATTTATACTGGCTCCAATTTAAATTTCCGTTTTTGTGCGGCTCTGAACGCCGGCATTTTCAGCGAAGCTAAATGCCGTTAAAGCGGATTTTATAGCGCATCGGGTATATAATGCGTCGTGGACAAAATATACTGCGCCATCTCTTTTTACGCCTCTTCCACCACCGACGATTTCCCTTCTGCTTTCACCACCGGTTCCGGTTCAGGAAGTCCCATCATACGCCGAATAACACGTATGCTCGACTCACCCATTCTCGTAATAAGCATAAATAATACCGGTGTTACCAAAATCCCGATCATGGTCTCCTCAAGCATCCCGCCGAACACCGCCGTACCGATCGCGTGACGACTGTTCGCACCCGCACCTGTGGCGATAATCAGCGGAACCACACCTAAAATAAATGCATAAGACGTCATCATAATCGGCCGTAAACGCATACGCCCCGCTATTTGTGCTGACTCCATAATTCCCCGGCCCTCTTTCAGCCGTTCATCCCGTGCGTATTCCGTGATAAGAATCGCATTTTTCGCCGATAATCCCACCATAACGATAAAACCAATTTGCGTGTACAGATTAATATCGAGACCCATAAGATACACGGCAAGCATCGCGCCAGAAACTCCCAGTGGAACCGCCATCATAATAATGACCGGGGCGCTCCAGCTTTCATACTGCGCCGCGAGTACTAAAAACGCAAAAATCAGAGAAAGAACAAAAACCACCGCGATGGTCGTTCCCGCCCTGCTCTGCTGATACGCCATTCCCGTCCATTCCACCGCAAAATTTTCCGGCAGTTCCGTTTCCGCTAAACTCACCAGCTTCTGCATTCCAGAGCCCGTGCTTTCTCCAGCACCAGGCATGGCCGTCATCAGAGTCGTGGTATATAAATTATACCGACTCACCGACGCGGGCGCCACCCGTTCAATTACTTTCGCTAATGTTCCCAGCGGTACTTTTTCTCCGTTCCGATTCATCACAGGAAGCCGTAAAATATCCTTATAATGCTGACGAAAATCACCTTCCGCCTGCAGATTTACCTGAAATACGCGCCCGAATGTGTTAAAATCATTAATATATGATGAACCGAGATATGCCTGTAAAGACGCGTTTACTTCCGCTAAATCGATTCCCATTTTTTTGGCTTTTTCACGATCTATATCCAAATAATACTGTGGATATGCGGGATTAAAAGTGGAAAAAATTTGCGAAAAAGAACCACTCTTCACACCCGCCTGACTAAGCGTCTGAGAGGCTTCATAAAGAGCCGCTACTCCCGATTCCGATTTATCCACCAGCTGGGCTTCCAGCCCTCCCGACGTTCCGATTCCCGAGATCGGCGGCGGAACAAAAGCCAGCATCATACAGTCCGGTATTTCATGATTAATCGCCGCCATCATCCGATTCGCCACGGTCTGTGCTTCCTGTGCCGGATTTTTCCTCTGATGCCAGTCACGCAGACGTAACACACCTAAACCCACATTCGTGGAACTCGTACCATCCAGCAGAGAATATCCTGTAATTACATGAACATTATCGATTACATCATTAAAATCACGTTTTAATATCTCATTTATTTCGGCACACACACGATTCGTCTCATGCAGCGACCACCCATCCGGTAACCTCACATCCAAAAAGACCACGCCCTGATCTTCATTCGGAATAAATCCCTGCTTCATGTACTGCATTCCCCAAAATACCGCCACGACAAGAAATACCCAAAACAGGACAATTATATACGCATTACGGAGAAAAAATATTAGCAGATGTTCATAACCCCACGCGAATGTATTAAAGGCTTTATTATATAACCGAAAGAATATATTTTTCTTCTCTTCTGGTACCGAGGGACGCAAAAAAATCGCACACAGAGCTGGAGAAAGTGTTAATGCACAGACAGAAGATAAAAACACACTCGCAGCGATCGTCAGCGCGAACTGCTGATATAAAATCCCTACCATTCCCGAAATAAACATCGTGGGTAAAAACACCGCCATCAAAACACATGTCGTGGCAATAATCGGACCAGACACCTGATACATGGACTTCACCGCCGCATCATAAGGAGTACATCCTTCCTCATCCATCAGACGCACACAATTCTCCACCACGACGATCGCATCATCCACGACGATTCCGATTACTAAAATAAGCCCCAGCAGAGTAAGGGTATTAATCGTAAAATGAAATAATCCCATCATGAAAAATGTCCCCACCAGCGCGACAGGAATGGCGATCGAAGGAATCAGACACGCACGCCAGTCCTGGAGGAAAATATAAACCACGGCCACGACGATTCCGATCGTCAAAAATAGCGTAAATATCACTTCTTCCAGTGAAACCGTGATAAAAATAGTAGAATCATAAGCGCAGACATAATCGATTCCCGCCCGCTGTAAATCAGGAGCCAGCTCAGCCAGTTTCGCATTTACAGCTTTCGAAACCTGAATGGCATTCGCCCCCGGGGCAAGATAAACCACGATCGTCGTGGCCTCCCGATATGTATCTTCCAGCGGAACCCCCTTCAGCTCAGGATTCGTCTTTTTTAGCTCCTCCAGTTCTTGTTCCTGTGGAGGATACGCCATATTAAATGAACCTTTCGAATAAATCTGGCGCCCCAGCTCTATCTTCGCCACATCCTTTAACTTCAGCACTTCTCCATCTTCCGTCGTACGTACCACCAGCTCCGCAAATTCCGCAGCCTCCATGAGGCGCCCTTTCGTGGTAATCGTAAGTGACTGCAGCTGTTTATCCGGTGAAGGTTCCGCTCCGATACTTCCCGCCGCCACCTGTGCATTCTGTTCTTTTATGATCTGCATGATCGTCTGCACCGAAATATTTCGCTCGGCAAGAATATTCGGATCCAGCCAAATTCGGATACTATAATCCTTCGGATCCATAACTTGTGCGTCCCCCACACCTTTTATGCGCGTCAGTTGGTCACGAATATGAATCGAAACATAATTCGCCAAATATTCAGCATCTTTCGTCGGGCCAGCAGTCGGATTCAAAGAAAAACTATAAAATCCCAGCATATTTGTGGATTTTTTCTTCACCACCGTACCTGTCGCTTTAACCTCCGGCGGAAGTCGGGGAGTCGCCAAAGAAACTAAATTATTCACATTTACCGTGTTAATATCCGGATTCGTGCCGATTTCGAAAAACACCGAAAGATTATATGTTCCGTCACTGCCACAGGTGGACGTCATATAAATCATATTATCCACACTATTTACCTGCTGCTCGATCGGAATGGCCACCGTTTCAGCCAGAGTCTGTGCATCTGCTCCAGGATATGACGCAGAAACACTCACCACCGGCGGCACAATTTCTGGAAACTGCGCGATCGGAAGCTGAAGTAACGTAACGACTCCCGCAATAAAAATCAGAAGAGAAATTACACATGCAAAAACAGGACGATTTATAAAAAAATGGGAAAACATGAATCATTCTTCTTATAAAAGGATTTTATACCCGATACACTATAAATTTCCGATTCTGGCATTTTATATGTATCCGTATATCATATATCTGAAAATTACATTATCATTCCACGGAAACGGGTTCATCACCCACATGGCGCCGCGATAAATCGTGCTGAAAATCACCATCATCATTCCACGGAAGCCTTATCCGCCGAATCCTGGGGAATACGCTGCGTGTTTTGTACTGCCGACTGAGAACCGCCAGACTCCGGAAGAACCACCATCCCTGCTCGTACTTTTTGGTATCCCTCCAAAATATAACGTTCCTTGGGGCGTAACCCCGTTTTAATAATACTCACGGAGCCGTCTATATTCTTCACCTGCTGCTGCTCATATGGTTCAATTACCCGCTGTAAACCACCCGGTAAAATTTCGCGCGTCTGAATATATCTTTTTTCCGCCGTCCGATCCGGATTAATCACCCATACAAATTTCGATTTTAAATCGCTGCAGACACCTTTTTCTTCCACGATAATTGCATTTTTCACCTTCTCCCCGGGAATACGCACCATACATATTCTCCCAGGATAAATCTCATATTTTGGATTCGGAAATTCACCCTCCACTCGAATCGTCCCGGTGTCCGGATTCACCTTATTATCCGCATACGTCAGAGTTCCATGATAAGGAAATTTGTCTCCGTCTTCCGTAAAACTCACCTCAAACTGAATGGACGCTTTCGGTTTTTCCTCAGCATCCGCCACCATACGCTCTCCAGCCAGACCAGTACCACTGACATCCGGCGTTTTCGGATTCATCTGGACTTCAGGTTTCGGAATTTCAGGTGTCGCGGAGACAATTAACGGTTCCTTAGGTGTCCCCGGGATTTTCGTATCCAAAACATTCTCCGGATTCTCTGGGTCCACCGTCAGAGTAATATTCGCGGAGGACGGAGAAGTTCCAGATTTAAACTTATAATCTTCCGACGCATATGGAATTTCAGGAGCCTGCATGGGTACCGCACCGACAGGAGAAGCAGGAAGCTGATTCTTCTCCTTCACTTCCGTATTTTTCCCAGCACCGATATTCGGACCACCAGTTTTCCCCACCATTTCCGCGTACCACTGTGCGAACATACTTTCTGGCACCTCAAACTGAACCTTCATCGGATCCATTTCTACGACTGTCGTCAGTACTTCCCCCTCCATACTGGCACCAACAAGATTTCCCACGTCTATTCTATTTTTTTGCACTTTTCCACGAATCGGTGAAATCACTCGCGTGTAATAAAGCTGCTGTGACTGATACTGGTACTCCGCCTGACACGAATAAACTCTCGTGGCCGTATCCAAATACTGCGCTTCTTTCTGTGCCATTTCATCTTCTGTAATCGTACGTGGAGAAATTTTATTCGTACGTAATGCACTTTCATAAAGTTTTCTGGCCAATTTTGCTGCCGTTACCGCCTGATATAACTGCGCATATGCTTTTGATTTCGCGATTTCATAATCGAAATCCTGAATGGTAAAAAGTACACGCCCAGGCTGTACGATTTCACCGGGAACATAATTAATTTCCTCGATATACCCTTTCACCCGGGGAACGATATCCACACTGCGGTATGCCACCGTTTTTCCACTACAGATCTCATATAATTGTACATCTTCCTGTACCGCTTCCGCTAAAACCAGCGGAGGGTATGAAACCTGAGATACGGCAGATTTTTGCTCAGTTTTTTTGCACCCAGAAAAACCAAACATTAAAACACATATAAGTAATCCCCAAATTAAAAATCCGGGACTGGCATACATAAAAGTGCCTTTTCTTTTCATGATTATCCTTTTATCACTTCTTTAAACCGCATTAAAAGTTTTTTACCAGTTTATTTAACCTACTTTATATACCCGATACACTATAAAATTCCGTTTCCTCGGCATTTTGCTTCGCAGAAAACACCTGCGCTTTCAGAGCCGCTGAAAATGGAATTTAAAAAAGTGGAAACAGCATACTAAAAAACACCTAAATTTTGCGTTACAAAACGAAGCACATATTTCGCACATTAAATAATAAATTTTTATCCTATTTTTCACAAAATTTTTTCTGGTTATTTTCTAATTTCACGTCTCCTGCATTATACCTCAGTGGAAATACTGACCAGCCAAAAAGTGGTATACTGGTCCCAATTTAAAATTTCGTTTTGTGCGGCTCTAAAAGCAGGCTTTTTCAGCGAAGCAAAAAAGCCGGTGAAGCTAATTTTATAATGTATCGGGTATAAAAAACAGGACATAACATAAAACAGTATAAAAGATTTTAAAATTTTACTGTAATTATAGATTTCCGCAAGTAATTATTTCCATATTTTTAAATTTTTTTAATATTTTTTTCTTTTAAAATAAACTTTATCCGAAGCATTATTAAATTTTGTTCCTCGCGCATTTCGTAGTACGTAAAATCACCGCTTATACTGGTTCCACTTTAAATTTCCGTTTTGTGTGGCTCTAAAAGCGAGATAGGTTCAGCACAGCAAAATACCGAGGAAACGGAAATTTATGGTGTATCGGGTATAAAACCATAAAAACAAAAATTTAAAATGGA
Source organism: Planctomycetia bacterium (assembly GCA_030527015.1). GTDB lineage: Bacteria > Planctomycetota > Planctomycetia > Pirellulales > Thermoguttaceae > RGIG3701. The sequence continues at coordinate 17,254 of JAUNBR010000044.1, read as the reverse complement.
ACCGGCATATTTTCGTTTTTGATAGTTACCCGTTACAGAAATTTTACTATGATTCATATAAAATATGCACTTACACATAAAAATTTATGCCTTACGTTTTATATATGGCCTGTTCAAAATTAAAAAAAATGTTATTTTGAGATAATTCCAGAGTAAATTTATGATTATTTTTACTCGCAAATTATTATATATCTGATGCGCACTATAAAATTCCGCTTTCTCGGCATTTTGCTTCACTGAAAATATCTGTTTCAGAGCCGCAAAAAACTGAAATTTAAAGTGGAACCAGAGTATATTATAGTCATGAAACAATTTTTTACCTGCTTCTGCATGACCACATGAAATTTAAATTGAACTGAGATCCGTATTTTCTCTCTATTTCTTCTGTTTTTTATATTTTAATTATATTTATCGTGTCACAATTATTACTTTTTCCCGAAGAAAACCAGCCGGAATCATTAGAGCCATGGAAAATTGACTCGCAAGAGAAACTTCCTGCCGCACAGGTGGTCTTTACTGAAGGGGTACCTGGTTTTTTCGATTATATCATTCCTCCCATGTTTCGTGAAATTATTTCTCCCGGATGCCGTGTGGAAGTCCCTCTGGGAAAAAATAATCGTCCCTGTACAGCTTACTGCGTCGGCATACACCAGGTTTCTCAAAATGAGCGAAAGTGGAAATCCATACTGAGAATTCTTGATAATCACACTCTTATTTCACCTAATATGCTTCGTTTAACTCAGTGGATCGCGCAAAATTATCTTTGTCCCTGGGGACAGGTGCTTCAGACGGTTTTACCTGCCGGTGTACGTGAACAGGCGGGAACCCGTATGGCGACTTTTATGACACTTTCACCCTCAGGAAAAGAAGCTGTACGTTTATATAACACTACAGAAAAAATAAAACTCACCCCGGTCCAGCTCCGTATTCTCCAGACACTCCAGAATGCTCCCGCGCATGGAATTCCTTCCACGGAGCTGGCACAACGCGCGAAATCATCACAGGGCCCCATAAAACTTTTGCGTGAAAGAGGATTTATCATTTCAACAAAAGAACGAATTCTGAATCCTACTGAGGATGATTTTTTTTCACCGGTCACCCCATCTGAAGACAGATCGTTAAATACTTATCAAAAAAATGCACTGGAAATTCTTTCTTCTCTTCTTGACACACGGCATACCCCACCCACGTTTTGTTTACCGGAAGTGGGCGCCACGAATGTCGCACTTCTGCACGGAGTTACCGGCAGTGGAAAAACAGAAGTATACATTCAGATAATCCGGGAAGTTTTACGCCGGGGGAAACAGGCGATCGTCCTGGTGCCAGAAATTAGTTTAACCCCCCAGACAGTCCGTCGTTTTCGGAGCCGATTCACAAGTGTCGCGGTGCTGCACAGCCATCTGACAGATGCACAGCGCCACCATGAATGGCTGAGAATCATGCGTGGGGATGTGGAAGTAATCGTCGGGGCCAGGAGTGCCATTTTTGCGCCCACGCCAAAATTAGGTATTATTATTATAGATGAAGAGCATGAATCCAGTTTTAAACAAGAAACTGCTCCACGTTATCACGCACGGGATGTCGCGATCTGTCGTGGAGTGATGGAAAACGCACTGGTGATTCTTGGTTCCGCCACACCATGTCTTGAATCTTGGCATCACGCCAGCGAAGGAAAATACTGTCTGATAAACATGCCTCGGCGCGTTATGAATCGTCCTCTGCCTGAGGTACAGACTGTCGATTTACGAGTAAGAGATCCCAAAGAAACCTTTCATTCCCTGGGGAGGAAAATGCATTTTGCGCTGCGTAACTGTCTGGAAGAAGGACATCAGGCCATTTTACTCTTAAATCGCCGCGGTTACTCCACTCACATTCAGTGTCCGGCATGTGGTACCGTCATAACCTGCCCTCACTGTGACATTTCTTTAACTCATCACCGTTTTCAAAATTTAGCGATCTGCCATCACTGTGACTTCCAGCAAAAAGCGCCAGAGTTTTGTCCTCAGTGCAAAAGCCCACGTATTCGTTACAGCGGAATCGGAACGCAAAAATTGGAACAGGAAGTTTGCGCGCGTTTTCCACAGGCACGTATTTTGAGAATGGACACAGACTCCATGCAGCAGCGCGGTGCACACGAACAGGCTCTTTCACGTTTTCGAAATGGAGAAATCGACATTTTGTTGGGAACCCAGATGATCGCGAAAGGTCTGGATTTCCCGAATGTTACTCTCGTCGGGGTCATTAATGCGGACACCGCCCTTCATCTGCCCGACTTTCGTGCTTCAGAACGAACATTTCATCTTATCACTCAGGTCGCAGGAAGAACAGGCCGTGGAGAAAAAGGAGGACAGGTTCTCGTGCAGACATTTCAGCCTGAAAATCCAATCATCCAGTTTTCGTGTCAGCATGATTATAACGCTTTCGTGTCACACGAATTACCCATACGCAAAAAATGGAATTATCCGCCATTTTCTGCCCTGGCGCGCATCGTGGTAAAAGGAAAAAGCCTGGAACTAACAGAAAAAACGGCGGAAGAAATCGTCAAAAATATCCATTCGCATGTAAAATTTCTTGATATAAACGCGCGTATTTTAGGCCCCGTACCGTGTCCTGTTCCAAAATTAAAAGATCTTTATCGGTTTCATATTCAGATACATGCCGCCTCTCGCGAAAAATTACGTGACACATTAAAGCTCGTACAGGACACACAAAAAACACCGGATCAGATTCAGTGGATCATTGATATGGATCCGATAAGTATGCTTTAACTTCTTTCCATAACAAAATTTCACACCGCCATACAAGAAAGAAATTCTTTTTTCCTTGTGTTTATACTTTTTCCAGATCACAATTTAGTTTTTCTCACCGATAAAATATAGTAATCCTTCTTTAGATTTCCATTTTATACTTCACTAAAAGCCCGACTTTTCCACTAAAATATAACTAAATTTTCCTTATACATTTCCATTTTCCGCGGTCAAGAAATCTAAAACATTTTCAGCGAAACAAAACGCCGAACGTCTGTCGACACACGGAAAAATCAGAAATTTATACTCCATCTAAATATAAATTCTCCGTAAAAATGAAAATTTAGAATAATCCTCCTTTTCCATTTTATGCCTCTCAGAAAGTCCGACTTTTCCACTAAAATATAACTAAATTTTCCTTATACATTTCCATTTTCCGCGGCCAAGAAATCTAAAACATTTTCAGCGAAACATAATACCGGACGTCTGTCGACACACGGAAAAATCAGAAATTTATACTCCATCGGGCATAAAAATAATTTCGTAGCGTGATTTCGTCCATCATCAGGACTTTCGCCACATCACTGACTGCCAATCCACTTTCAAACTAAAATCTTCTCCCACATTTTCACTGTGATTTTTTATGCTCACGTCGTAATTCGTTTAAAACCTTTTCCGATATTAATAAATTTCCATTATTTTCTACAAAATTTCCTCTTTTGCTCTTAACTTCTTCTCAGCTGGGCCTACACTAAAATCATCGAAAAAACAGTAAATATACCCGATACACTATAAAATTCCGCATCCTCGGCATTTTGCTTTGCAAAAAATACCTGCTTCGAAAGTCGCAAAAAACGGAAATTTATGGAACCAGTATATTTTAAAAAAAGGAGTAAAATTTTAATTTTCACAAAAAACTCTCGACACCGTCCATCCAGATTTTCACAGACGGTACCGAGAAATATATTTTCTTTACGTAAACAAATTTACTTTCCCGTGAACTCTTTCTCCACGTCAGTTTTTACTCTTCGACCCTCCTTTTCGAGTTCCGCATCGACCTGTTTTTGCAGCCCCTCTGGAAGCTTTAACAAATCCATTCGACCACTTTTATAATTCCACGTCTGCTTAATTTGCTCCAGCGTTAAATCTTTGGTACATGTAAGGTTACACTCTGTAAAAACGGTATCCTCACAAATTGCACCTTTCATACTACATCCAATATTACACTGCACAAAACTCATTCGGGAAATATCAATATTTTGCAATGCCTTACTTGGATTATATTCTTCGCCGTTTTGAAAGTTAATCCCAAGAAAAATGCCTCTTTTGAAATTCCGAGTTTGTTGAATTTGCTCCGACGTAATCGCAAAAGTTAAAGAAACGTTTTCAAACTGGGTATCATAAAACTTAGCATTAACCAGTCTTAACACAAGGAAATTGCAACCTTTCATTTCGAAACCTGAAAAGTCAACATGAGAATAATTCTGCCCTGCACCAAAATTCCCGCCACATATTTTTTTCTCTTTATAATTCTTTGTTTGAATAAAATTACACGCAGGGGCACTGAAATCCAATCCGGAAATATCAGCGTTGCAAAAGTTATTATTTTTCGCATCGAACGTTACCCAACCATCGTCATATGTAGTATTCGCAAAAGAAGATTGTTTAACATTTGCATCTTCTTCAATAATAAGTTTCTTAAAATGACAACCAGAAAAATCGTATCCCGATACGCCTCTTCTACAAATGTAGAGGTAATCTATCGTTTCGTTGCGATAATCCTTCCGTTCTTCCATATTCACACGCTTACCGTCAATCTTTAATATGTTTTCCAGCGCAAAACAGGACTCGTGATGCACATTTAACACAAGAAAAAAAGTGACTTTTAGTAAAATTAGTGATGCAATTTTATTCATTCTTCAGAACCTTCCTTCTCAATGAGGGAGTTAATGGTATAAAACACTCCACTTCCATGATGTGACTGAAGATATAAGTGACCATTTACATTTACCTCGGTAAACACTTGTAAAAGCCTATTTTTAATTTTAAAAATTTAATTTTCACAAAAAACTCTCGACACCGTCCATGCAGATTTTCACAGACGGTACCGAGAAATATATTTTCTTTACGTAAACAAATTTACTTTCCCGTGAACTCTTTCTCCACGTCAGTTTTTACTCTTCGACCCTCCTTTTCGAGTTCCGCATCGACCTGTTTTTGCAGCCCCTCTGGAAGCTTTAACAAATCCATTCGACCACTTTTATAATTCCACGTCTGCTTAATTTGCTCCAGCGTTAAATCACTGGAAATGTAAGTATCAATAAAAACAGTATCTTCCATAATTGCGTTTTTCATGCTAAAATTAACGATACTACATTCTATAAATTCTTTTTTAGAAATATCCAAATTCTGAAAAGTATTTTTAACGTTAGTTATGTGACGATCTGGAATAAATTTTATCTTATAAAAAATTCCTTCTTTATAATTGCGTGTTTGTTTAAGCAGTTCCTTGGGAATGGATGCAATCCACACATCATGAAAATATGTATCGTTAAAACAGGCACCCTCAAAGTCTCGAACAATAAACTGATTTGATATGTCAAAAGAGGAACAGTCCACATTGTGAAGCGAGACTCCCAAAAGGACAAAATCCAACCGTTTCAGATGGAAATTCTTCGTTTGGATTAAATTTTCCGGGGGAATGCTCACATAACATTTTGGCCCAAACCAAGCTTGTGTAAAGTTACAGTCTTTGTAAACCGACACGTTTCCTGCCAAAAATCGCGCGTGCGCAAATGAACAATTTGAAATATCAGAAAGACAGTCAAGCCTTGCTTTATCAATTATACAGTAAGAAAAATCATATCCACTGACGGAGTCATCTTCCCACGTAATCAACTCTCGAATTCTTTCATGCGAGTAATCATAACGCCGACTATCGGAATTTTCTCGATGGTTATTTACCGTTACCAAGTGGATATCCGACCCTTCGGCACTACGGATCAGCAAAAAAAACAGGCAGAATACAATCAACTTTTTTTTGCTCATATGGCTCCCTCCTACTCTTCAAATTTTACGATTTGAATGTTTTTATACACCACTCCACTGCCCCAGTGGGACTGTAAGTAAATGTGACCATCAAACAGGTCGTTTCCGTCTTTGGATGGCAATATCAATGGAGACTGTGGATCACTTTCATACGTCGTTAAATTCTGAGTAATGATACTAATATCACCATAATGTGTATCTGTCACAGCTTCTACAATTATACTCATGTGCTTTTGATGTTTCGATCGAGAATAGGCTTCCAACAGGTAGTCTATCGGTTGCAATGTCGCACCAAATTCCTTATTGTTAATTGTCTGACCAGGAAAAATGTCTTTAAGTGCACAACCATATGCAATTCCGTGCAATAGCCTACTAATTTCCTCTTGCGCATATCCAGGTATTACCAAGTTAGCTGGAATATCAGTAATTTCGACAGGAATATTATTATTCAATTCTTGAAGTTTAGCCAAAATCATACTGACCATTGCTTCCACATCCAGTAGAGCGGCCTCAAACACGTTTTCACTCATACCAGCAGTACTTCCAAACTTCACGCCACCGTTGGCAACAAAACTTAGTTTGTTATTAATGTCATCTACATTTCCAGGCCGAATGCCCTTTTGATAACCATATGCATCACCATAAATATTTCCATTGCCGTCATTACCGCGAATGAAATCATAGTCTAAATCCATCGTAAAGCCTGTCGTGGCATAACTTATCGATGACTTGAGATAACTGCCGCTATACCTCGGGCCACTACATGGTGTCTGGTAGGTGTCAGTCACAATGTCACAGTTCCACATTTTCGTCCGATCTTGAGACTTTTCCAACGGTTGACCATAATTGGGAATCACATTTCGTGTGTCCTGCATTACGAAAAGGGACGTCGTAATTTTGACTAAATCTTCCATGGTGTCGACGCGAACATCTTGATCATTCACTTTCTTGTAAACCGCCACTTTTACCCACGTCGATTGCGATTCATGAAGCGTTTTTGCCTCAATATTACAGGTGCCGGTCGTCTTAAATTCACTGAGGTTGATACCGATCCCAACATCAGTTTTTACTCTTCGACCCTCCTTTTCAAGTTCCGCATCAACCTGTTTTTGCAGCCCCTCTGGTAGCTTTAACAAATCCATTCGACCACTTTTATAATTCCACGTCTGTTTAATTTGCTCCAGCGTCATGGAATCATAAAATTCTGGATAGATAAATTTAGCATCAGTAAAATTTGTGCCTTTCAATGAATTAAATCGGCATCTTATAAATGTCATTCCCGAAAAATCGACTCCTTCTACAACGTCATCGAAAAAAGATACTCCACTCCAAACGCCGATTTGATAGTTCAATGTGCTGTAAATCATTTCCTTTGCATTGCTACCAGGATTGACCACGTGACATCCTTCGCAAAATAACGCATTTTGATACCGAATTCCTTTTTGTCGCTTAGTAAAAATCGCGGAATTTACCAAAACAAAATCAGAAAAATCCATATTACTATAGTCTGCAAAAATAATCCTGAGATTTTCTAGCCGTTTGGATTTGTAATTTTGAGTTTGTAAAAAGTATTTTCCATCAAAGCTTATCTGCATTTGACTATTCCCTCTCTCGGAAATAAAACGTGCGTCTGTAAAATCACAACCTTCGACAGAATTAAGAGAAATACTGGAATTGCCATCAACGCCTTCATAAAACTTTGCTTCCTTAAAAGAACAATTCTCAAAATGAACATCTTTGATCGTCGTGTTTATAAACCTACATTTTGAAAAATTAATATTTCTCAACACTCCATTTTCTCTTGAAATAATTTCATTCTTTATTACCTTGCCAGAAAAATCTGCGTTATCATTTAGTTGAATCACTTCACCTTCAGCCGTTTCGATTGTCTCAACAAATGGATAATCAAACGACTCTTGACCGAATGCAGCTTGCGACAAAAACGATAAAAAAATACACAAATATAATAATTTCAAACTCTCTTTTTTCATACGCCCTCTCCCGAACCTGCTGATGCTAATTTAGTAATTTTATACACCACTCCACTGCCCCAGTGGGACTGTAAGTAAATGTGACCATCACCTTTCAAAATATTTGTTGGACCTTCTTCTTTTGCAGGAACAAAAGTAGTAGCACTAAATGTATTCGCTCCGTTGAGAACAACGTTTACAGAACTATAATAGTTTGCCTCGGGTTGTGTCGTGGCAATAATCGTAAGGACATTGTCTGTTGCCAGACATAACTTATACGACTCCTGAATCGCTGAAAGAAAAGTGTCAATTCCAAGATCCTTTCCTCCAAAATATTTATCCATATCTTGATAATTCTGACCGTATCCTACTGCGTTAAGTAGTTTCGATAGAGACTCTATTTCATAATCAGTATAACTCAAAGTTCCATTGGCTTGAATCATATTCTTTACTTTGCTCCAAGCGGTATCCCAAGCATGGGGATTTGTTTTTTCATCAAGCAGATTAAGCGTTCCATCCTCCTTAAACATTGGAACTTCCGCAATCTTATTAACTATAGCAATCATGTCCAATAACGCCACTTCGAACACTCCAGAACCATAACCTCCGGAACTTCCAAACTTCACGCCACCGTTGGCAACAAAACTTAGTTTGTTATTAATGTCATCTACATTTCCAGGCCGAATGCCCTTTTGATAACCATATGCATCACCATAAATATTTCCATTGCCGTCATTACCGCGAATGAAATCATAGTCTAAATCCATCGTAAAGCCTGTCGTGGCATAACTTATCGATGACTTGAGATAACTGCCGCTATACCTCGGGCCACTACATGGTGTCTGGTAGGTGTCAGTCACAATGTCACAGTTCCACATTTTCGTCCGATCTTGAGACTTTTCCAACGGTTGACCATAATTGGGAATCACATTTCGTGTGTCCTGCATTACGAAAAGGGACGTCGTAATTTTGACTAAATCTTCCATGGTGTCGACGCGAACATCTTGATCATTCACTTTCTTGTAAACCGCCACTTTTACCCACGTCGATTGCGATTCATGAAGCGTTTTTGCCTCAATATTACAGGTGCCGGTCGTCTTAAATTCACTGAGGTTGATACCGATTGGATCCGAAATTGTTAAAATTTTATTCGCCGCCGGTAACTCGTCGCCCTCAGCGTCGACTTCCGTCAGTTTAACAAAACAATTTGCGAACTCAGCACGGTTGTAACCCATCACTGAAATCGACATGCTTCCCGTCGTTCCCATTTCCAACACATATCCCACACCTTTATTTTCCATGAGATTGTCGAAATGGTCGATCTGGTCAACACCATTATTGTCGATCCGATTGCCGTCATTTCCGCTATCGACTCGAAGGTCGACGTGATTCATGACGTACGGTTTCAGGGACACGCTGTCTAAACACGCGCCGTACGTCGGAGTCGGGTTCGTCGTACTGACATCGGAAAACGAAACAGAGCCGGTTCCCGAGGCAAGGAATAAAATAGAATGGCACCGCCACAAATTCGTTTTGGCCGAAAATGTGACCGAGTTCGGCGTGAGCGTTACGTAGTCATAATACGAGTCATTAGAATTTATCAACGCCAGAATTTCATCGTAACGATAACCGTTGATGGCCTGAATTGTGCCGGGAACCGTGACCTTCATCATGTTGTCCAGCGGATCCGAAGTACGATTCCAAGCGTCGAACGTCAGAAGGTGGGGAGCATTCTCGGCAAGCGAAACGGAACTCGCCGTGATCGTCGTTTGCGCACTGCCGGGCACCGGGTCAGGAAAATAGCCGTTATAATATTGTAGATCGGCGTCCAGCTCAGCATATTGATTTCCCTCGACTCTCTGAAGCTCAATCAGACCATCCCATCCGGTGATTCCCTCAGGGAAAAGCTCCCAAAATTGATTCAAGGGTACCGTCGAGTTTTCGTCCATGAGGTCAAAGTTTCCGTTGGTGAGCAATTCGCTGCCCAGACCGAAAACGGAAATTGTAAATTCATCGCCAAAAACCATGGCGGCCTGCTGTGCGTCACTTCGCTTTGCGGTAATGATAATTTCATACGTGCCCGATGCTTGGTATGTATGAGATATTTTAGAAAGCGACGTTACCTCTTCGGTGTTATCGCCCCACTTAATGGTCCACTCCATTTGACCATAACCCAGAGTATCCAAATCGAGGGTATACGGCTGTCCGAGCAAGGCATAGGACTCACCCCCGACGCGCAGATGCGGAACCTCCGAGACCGGAGCCTGCACGGTGACGGATGCGTCGTGCAGAGCCAAAACCTCAGGGGGCATGAGAGCGGATCGGAAGATCTTCACATCCGAAATCATACCATCAAAGAATCGGGTGGTACCGTCACTATTCGCACCGATGCTCCAAGCTGAGTTGACCGCGACCGCGCCAACGGTGTCGGCAACATACGCGACTTCCACGCCATTTCGGTAAAGCCGCCAGGAAGCGCCGTCGAAAGTGCCGGCTAAATGCACCCACTGGCCGATGTCAGTCTGAGGAATCGCGACGCGCGCACGGTGATTCGCGCCGTTCCATGATCCGATTTCATAGTACCCATTCGCGATCCGGAGGAAAATTTCACCCTTCGGATCCATGGAAAATCCCTTCGAGATAAGATTCTGCACGCCGTCAAGACTTTTAGGATGAATCCACGCACTGAGGGTAATTTCACCTGTAATTTGCAAGTCTTCCGGATCACCCAGCGCAACATAAGCGGAGTCGCCATCCAGATCCAAAACACTATAACGCGTTTGATCGGCAAGAAACTTGGCATCGTTTTTTAAGGTGCCCGGGGCGATTTCATTAGCATCTGCCAGAATATCATTGCCCGTGGAAATGCAGTCCCAGTGGCTTATCGGTTCGATGATTTGCACGTCGTTTTGCATCGCCATTTGCAAAATCTCGGAAGAGGTTAACGCACGATTGTGAATCGCGACATGATCCAACTCACCTTGAAAATAACGCTCGGAACCCGTGCTGTTGGAACCGATGCTCCAGCCCGCGTCGATCTGATCAGGACAGGCAGAATCATGGGTTACGGCTAACTCCACGCCATTTCGGTAAAGCCGCCAGGAAGCGCCGTCGAAAGTGCCGGCTAAATGCACCCACTGGCCGATGTCAGTCTGAGGAATCGCGACGCGCGCACGGTGATTCGCGCCGTTCCATGATCCGATTTCATAGTACCCATTCGCGATCCGGAGGAAAATTTCCGCCTTAGGCGTCTGCGTGTATCCGTGCGCTAAAATGTTCTGGAAACCACTCGACGCGTCCGCTTTCACCCAGGCCGAAAGCGTGAAACTCTGTAAACCGTTGAGCGAGTCGGGATTCCCTAAGCTAACGTAATCACCACTGCCGTCAAGTGTTAAAACGTTACTCTCAAGCACATCACAGTACTGCGTCGAAGCGTCGCCATAGGAAACGCCGTGTACGGAACCGACTACACTCTGATTGCCATTTTCAAAAGAATAAAACGCCGCCAGATTCGCCTGCCCAACTTCCCACGGCGCGACGCTGAGCAACTGCCGCGCTTCCAAAGATTCAATTTTTAATAACCTCGCCTTCTCCTCTTGCGCCCTCCTTCGCGGCCGCATACAAAATGCATCAGCGCGAAAGAAACGCTTAACGCGCGATAATATTAATGGTATCATCATAATAAAACTCCATAAAAAAAATGAAAAACTCCCCAAAACGTATTTTTAGGAGCTACGTTCGGACAGGATTCTTTAAGTTTACTACATTTATTTTCCCGCGACAAGCATTTCCCTCAAAAAAATAAAAAAATATACCGATTTTTTTAAAATTTCCATTTTCCGTGGTCTGAATCTGGCATTTTTAGCGAAACAAAACGCCGGCCTGCCCGACGGTAAACCGAGAAAAGTGGAAATTTACGCATGTCGGGTTAAAAAGAATTCCCAGCGTGTTTTCGTCGACCAGCCGCGTTCCGTCACGTCGCCGTGTGCCATCCGATTTCAAGCAAAAAGACCGTCTTCATTCTGCCTTTCTGCTATTTTCCGACGCTTTTTTGTGCTCACGCGCAATTTTTCCAAAATTTCTTGCAATAATTTGTATTTTTCCATTTTAAATGCTTGACAAAACTTCCGGAATTAGTGACAATTACCATATCGTGCAAAATTTATTAAAACTTTTGTGGAATTATACTGGTTCCAATTTAAAATTTCGTTTTGTGCGGCTTTAAAAGCAGGCTTTTTCAGCGAAGCAAAAAAGCCGGTGAAGCGGAATTTTATAATGTATCGGGTATAAAAAATGAAATGAGGACCTATCAGGAGACTATATACACTCTGGTTCCATTTTAAATTTCCGTTTTGCGCAGCTCAGAAAACAGGCATTTTCAGTGAAGCAAAGTGCCGGGGAAGCGAAATTTTTTTAATGTATCGGGTATAAAAATGAATAAACAAAAACGTGTTACCTTAAAACTCATGGGAGAAGCCGAAGTTAAGTTATATCCTCGGATCTCTAAAAAGGAGTACGACGCCATCCTTCCTATTTTGGAAAAGTATGGAATCAATCTTCAGACGGAAAATACCTGGAAACGTACCATCTTGGATGAATTGGTCATATATTATTGTCAACAGGGTATGTTAAATCGCACCTTTGTGCTTGATATGGTTCGCTTTTTGGTTGAAAAAGGGGCTGATATTAACCACCAACCTGATAGCGGTTTCACGATTTTACATATGGCAGCTCACTGGAGATTCAAAAAAGCAGTGCAAGTTTTCTTTGAACTGGGGGCCTCTCTCGAAATCTTGAATAATTTGAATCGAACTCCGTTAGGAGAAAGTATGCTTGCTTTTGAAGATGATAAGCCAGAAACCGTTTCTGTATTGCTCAAAGCGGGGGCGGACCGGCATCGAGGTCAGCGACTGCCCGAGGAAATAAGAACGCCGGAAGAATTCGCACTTACTGCGCCGCATTGGTTCCGTGGGGAACAGATGATACCAATCGACTCAAAACTAAAAGACGTTTATCTCAAAACATTAAAAGAGATGGGATTGTCGCCTAAACGGTAGATTCAAAATAGAAACAGTTTCCTCGGCATTTTGCTTCGCTGAAAATGCCTGCTTTCAGAACCGCAAAAAACTGAAATTTAAAGGCGAGTATAAAAAGCCAAAGCGACAACTATCGTATACAATATTGGAAAACTCGTGTAAAACAATATTTAGCCAGGAGCAATTAATTATTATGAAGAAACACACATTTGAAGAAGTGGAAGCATTGATAGACCAACATCCGGAGATTGAATTTCAATCTCCTCGTAGTGTCTGCGTTGGAGCATCGGAAGACACCATCCAACAGGCGGAAGCTATACTTGGAATCGGCTTTCCGGAGGATTATCGTAAGTTTTTGAGTAAATGGGGTTGTCTGACAATGTTTGCTTATGGGTGTGATGATATTTACGGTATCATTAATAACGATGTGCACATAATCAAATACCCCAGTACAATTTACATGACCCTCTTTGCCCGCAAGCCGGAGGGACCTGAGAAATGTTACCCCGAACTGCCGGAGTATTATATTGTCGTTTACTGTGACGAAGGAGATGCCTACTACTGTATCGACACCCGCGATCCGGACGGTCCAGTTATTTCCTGGAATTGCTTTGACCATTGCATTGAGTTCAACCTCGCCGACAGTTTCGTAGATTTCCTGTATAAAATGGTCGCTGAGTCAATTGAGTATTTAGAGTCGGAATCCGGGACTTAAGCACACAAAAGATCGGGTAGGAGACCGCTCATTATTTGGGCGATCGTCCTCCCACACCACCGTGCGTACCGTTCGGTACACGGCGGTTGAGCAGCTAATACGCTCCATACTTGAGAAACGGGTTTCCATTGAATCGTAACCTATTTGTGCAAGCTGGTGGTTGGTTAGGCTTCATTGTAACGCTTGGCGTCGCTTACGCGCCATGAGCCTTTCGGCTATGGCTCCAAGGGATGGCATCGTGTTCCGGCAGACCGAGCGCAAAAAGATTCTTGCGCCGGGCAGACGCGGTTTTCCACTGTATCCAGATGTATTGCTGTATAATCAAGGAGGGGGCGGGCAACATCGTAACCGGTATGTTCGCCCATATTTCCGATTCGGTTATCGACTTGCATATTGAAGATCAGGATAAACCGATTGGCTGTACCGCTAATCACCCATTTTGGTCTGTAGACCGACAGGAATTTGTTGAGGCGGGACAGCTTCGCGAAGGCGAACGCCTGCTTCTGTTCAATGGCGAAACCAAACGTGTTATCCAAAATCTTCCCCGCCCGGGACCTGAAACCGTCTATAATTTAGAAGTCTTTGGCGAACACGTCTATCTCGTCACCGCCGACGGAGTGCTGGTGCATAATTACTGTGTAACCGGAAGAACAAAAAGTGGAATGAATCGGGTTTCAAAAGAGTGGCGCGCCAAGAATGGCCCAGCTCTAATGAGAAAACATCATCTTATCCCTCAAGAGATGCTAGGTAATAAAAAATTCATGAGAAGCTTAATACCACACTTAAAAACAAAAGAAGCCCCGTGTCATATGTACATAGACAAATCGCTATTATTACAAACGTCCAACATATTGACGTTGTGCATAATCGTCATGGTTATGATTGGAATAAAAAATTTAATGACTGGTTTGATGCTAACCCGGAATTTACATTAAAAGAATTGCAACATCAAATTTCAACGATGATGAACGAAACAAACATTCCAAAGAACTCTCGAAATTTTTCAAAAACATATAAATATACCCGATACATTATAAAATTTAGCTTCACCGGCTTTTTTGCTTCGCTGAAAAAGCCTGCTTTTAGAGCCGCAGAAAACGAAATTTTAATTTGGAACCAGTATAAACATCCCGGTTTATTGTTATTGTAATACTAACTTTACTTGCGCACTATAGAAATCATGAACACATCAAAAAACAAATTTAACAAATCGCTTTTTTTATTGGACAAAGGCGAGTTCGACAGGGCGTTAGCGTTACTGGAAGAGCTGATTCAACCGTCCGGCGATAAGGAATATGAGGATTACGTTTATCAACTTCAGGCGTATTGCGTTTTGATTGAGTTTTATTATCAGGAAGAAAAACTACAACAGGCGCAGGCGTATCTCAACCAGCTGAACGATTTTCTGGATTCTCTGGATGACCCCGAACTGGATGATTTTCAAGAATTGGCGGAAGAAACCCTGGAACCTCTGGAAGAAATAATCAGCGAATTATCCAATCTTCCAGACGCTTGTGATAATAATCCGTCTGTCGCTGAGGATGAAAATCAGAGTTCCGAATCTAAAAATATCACAGATTCAGATGCGGGCAAGCGTTTGACCAAAACGGTCGCAGGTATAGAATTTGCGTTTAGATGGTGTCCGCCGGGGGCATTTATCATGGGCAGCCCGCGAAACGAAAAGGATCGTGGAGCATACGAAACCCAACACCAAGTAACTTTATCTAAAGGATTTTGGATGCAGGAAACTCATGTTACCGTTAAAATGTTTAAGACCTTTATGGAAAATACCGGTTTTCAAATTATCCCTGACCGTCATAAATGTGTTGGATGGATAAAAGAAGGGATACCGCTGAAAGTGTTCGATAAAACTGAGTTTTCATGGGAAAAGCCAGGCTACACACTAAACGAACATTACCCGATTACATGTGTAAGTTTTTATGATGCGCAAGCGTTTTGCAAGTGGCTTGGCAAGGAACTTAATGCGCCGTGCCAGCTTCCATCAGAGGCGCAGTGGGAATATGCATGCCGCGCTGGGACGACAACCCCCTTTAGTTTTGGTCGCATACTTAACGGCGAGCAGGCAAACTGCAATGGAAAAGTGCCTTACGGTACAAACACAAAAGGACCGTATTTGGCGCAACCCAGTGAAGTTGGTTCGTATCAACCAAATCTATGGGGCATTTTCGATATGCACGGAAATGTAGAAGAATGGTGTTTAGATAGCTTCGGCAAACTTTCTAAAAAAGCGGTAACCGATCCGGTTGTGAATAAAGACGCTAATAAAATAGTGCGCGGAGGCGAATTTAGTGAGTGCGCAAGCAATTGTCGTTCTGCACATCGGTGTTATTGTTCTCCCGAAAGTAGAATGTTTAGCATAGGCTTTCGTTGCATTTTGCAAGCTCCTTTAGATTTCTCTTGAACTATTGTGAAATGTTTCCCGTGCCGTTTTTTTGTTTTTCATTTTCAAGTTGACCTATCCCCAATAACATGTTGACAATATAACAACGTGAAGATTATTTAAATAAAACATAAAACCAACCATGTCACAACTCACAAAATTGAAAAAGTACTGCATTCGCCGCAAGAGACTGGCTTTAGCGGGACCAACTACGTATATTTTGGATCCGAAAGGGTCGCTTGCGGCTTTTTCCCAGCATAAGTCCTCGGCAGGCTGGAAGCAGACCATTGCGGTTTATTCAGACGAATCCAAACGCGAAACGTTGTTTCTGATTTGTCAGAAAAACAATGTCGGTCCGGACTTTTCCTATGACGTTATGGACGCGTCAGGCGAAAACGTCTTGGGGACGGTTACCAAAAAAGGCGTAAAGTCCGCAGTTCAAACGACGCTGGAGGTGGAGTATAACGGCGATACGTATTTAATCAAAGAGGATTCCGCGCTTTTAGCGTTTTTGCGGAGGTACAATTCGCCCATCGCCTTGATTCCTCCGAAGTACAAGTTGCTTAAGGGAAACAAAATACTGGGGATATATAAAAAGCGTTTTTACCCGTTTCAATACCGATTGGAGGTTCAACTGAACAAGCAGGGAGACGCTGCGTGGTCTTATGTAACCTTGGCAGTCGGTATTCTCCTTGCCGCCACTGCAGCCCAGGGCCCGAAACGGTAGCGTTATGAATCGTGCAGATAAACAGCATTCTAACGATATTTTGTCAATAACACACGACTCCATTTTCGCCCATTTGGATGAAACGGGCGTCGAGGAGCGATTGTCGAAATTCGACATTCCCACAGACGAACCAACAAAGCCTGTCGCCGAAATGACAAAAGCGAACGCGTGGTCGTTCGACCGCATCTTCGCGTCCCTGTTCCTTGTCATGGCGTTACTGTTCGGCTGGATGGCGATACCTAAATGGGATAGCGCTGCGACTTCTGAAAAGCCAGCTGTAAAATATATCACGGCGAATACGGACGATTATGCGACACAACGTGGGTTAGAACAACATGCATATGATAAGTATAAAAAACCGCAGTGCTCAATCTTGTTCGTGCAATAAGCTATACTGGTTCCAATTTAAAATTTCGTTTTGTGCGGCTCTAAAAGCAGGTTTTTTCAGCGAAGCAAAATGCCGGGGAAGCGAAATTTTATAGTGTATCGGGGATAAAATGATAAAGCATGGTGGAAATGGTCCCGTGACTAACAAGGAAGCGAGAGCTTGGATAAGAAATATACTGGTTCCAATTTAAAATTTCGTTTTGTGCGGCTCTAAAAGCAGGCT
>JAUNBR010000043.1:26055-35331 GCA_030527015.1 Planctomycetia bacterium | reverse complement strand
CAGCGAAGCAAAAAAGCCGGTGAAGCTGAATTTTATAATGTATCGGGTATAAAACATAAGGAAGGAGATATGCAGGATTTTATTACAAAACTCGTGCAGATGGGAACGGATTATGAACGGACTCTGAAAAGAAGCTCGAGAAAACATACCGGCACGTTTTACACGCCGTATGATCTGGCTTCCCGGGCGGTGCGAATCGCGCTGGAGCCTCTGCTGGAAAACTGTCGGACTCAGGAGGATTTCTTCCATCTAAGAATCTGTGATCCTTCCATGGGGGCGGGAATTTTTTTATTGGAAGCATGTCGGCAGATTTCTGAAAATTTAACGCTGAAGACAGGCATGCCGTTATCGTCGGCAAAAAAATTGGTTTCCCAGCGGTGTTTATGGGGAGTGGACAGTGATCCGGAAGCAGTAAAAATTGCCAAAAGAATCTTATCGTATTTTATTATGGGAGAAGAAGTGGATCATGATTTTAGCAGAGTGTTTTCGGAAAAAAACATAAATCAGCTGACTCCTCATTTTATATGCGCAGATAGTTTAAAAAACTGGCGGGATCCAGAGATTTTTTCTTCCTCAGGATTTCATGTGGTTATGGGAAATCCCCCGTTCCTTGGCGGCCGTAAGATTCGTCGGATGCTGGGGGATGAATATTTCCGTTTTTTGACGGAAGATTTTGTGCCAGGTGCCAGTGGAAATGCGGATCTGTGCGCTTTTTTTCTCCGTTTAGCGGGAAAACTTCTTCGTCCAGGTGGCGTCTGTGGTTTTATCACGCCTCACTCCATTTCACAGGGTGACTCACGAAAAACAGGTCTGGATTTTTTGATACACTCCCAGGGCGCAACTATTTTTCATGCCGAAAACCATTTAAAATGGGAGGGGGATGCCGCGATTCACGTGGCACTTATTCATCTGCAGTTTCCATTACAAAATACGGAGGGTTCTGAAACTCCTGTGAAAAAATATTTTCCAGTGATAAAACATGCCCCATTTTTACTAAATGGAGTACAGGTTCCTTATATTTCCTCTGCGCTGCACACACAGAAAATACCTCAGGTCCTTCCTGTTTTTAAAGACCAAAAAAATTTATGTTTTCAGGGACATGTACTGGCCGGGAAAGGTTTTCTTTTGTCTCGTCAGACAGGGGAACGTTTATTGGCGGAAAATCCCAAAAATCGAGAAGTCATTTTTCCATATTTTACCGGTGAGGAATTATTTCACTCTTCTTGTTTACAGGTTAAGCGTATGGTGATTCATTTTCATGACTGGCCACGTGAGAAAGCGGAGGAATTTCCTGAAGTTTTTAAAATACTGGAAGAAAAAGTGTTTCCTGTCCGAAAAAAAGTTCGGAGAAAACGTCATCGGGAAATGTGGTGGAAATTTGGTGATACCCGACCTGTCATGACAAAAATATTAAAAGAAAACGCTTTTCACAGAGTCATGGTTCAGACACGTCACTGTAAGCATTTTACCCCTATTTTTGTAAATACCGGCTTCCCTCATAATTCGATTTTTTCGGAGTCCACGGTTATTTTTCCCAGTGATTCCTTCTTATTTTATGCTCTATTAAACAGTTCTCTGCATGAAATATGGGCGCGCCGGACCAGCAGTTCACTCGGTAAGGAATTACGTTACACTCCCACGGAAGCATTTTATACCTTTCCCCTCCCCTGGAATGCGAAAGATTTATGTTCTGATGATCATTTTCCTTCTGATTCTCTGGCAAAACATTTACGCCAGCTGGGCAAGATGCTTCATGAGCACCGATTAAAAGGACAAAAAGAACAAAATCTTTCTGTGTCTGAAATTTATGATCTTTTTCATGATCCAGATGTGACGGAAAAATATTTTTTGGAATTAAGAGAACTGCATTTTCAAATAAATTTTATTTTGGCGCAGGCATACGCAAAACTAAAAAATGTTCCTGAAATCTTGGAAATTTTTGGTAATAGGCATGATCTGACATTTTTTAATACTCCCAGAGGAATTCGCTGGGCAGTTTCTCCAGAAAATGAAAATCGTTTAATTCAAATATTTATAGCAAAAATCAGATTTTGGAAATGATTCTTGTTTTGGCTAAACATAAAATTTTCGTTTTGGCTAAAAATCCTCTTGACTTTTTTTCTTCCCATGTTATAATTCGATAATTCCAGAGAAAATTTTTTTTGTGACTTTCTTTTAGTTTTAGCTAAAATATTTCGTGAGGATTAAAAATTAATGTCATACTCCAGAGATTTTTACGGGTTACTAAAATTTTTATTGATTCATACTGCTGCCGTACGGAAAAATGTAAAACCTGCTGAAATTTTGAGAATCCGGCATAACCGTCAGAGAGCTGGGGATAAACAGGAAGGAAGTCTCTGTGCGCAGCAAAAAGAAATCCTCCGAGCACTTAATTTAAATTATTATATTTTGCGTACGAATGAAACAGGTATTCTGGTTTTATTTTATTCACCTGAACTTTTAGAAAAAACGCTCTGGATGCCTCAAAATGCGAAATATTTACAAAAATTTGGATATGCGTGTGAAGGGGAGCTTTTATCTTATTTTTGTACACTGAAGGCGCGTTTTCAGCAGGAGGTGATTCCCCATGAAATCGGAATTTTTCTGGGGTATCCATTAAAAGATGTGATGGGATTTATGAATCCTGAAAAAAGTAAGCCTGTGTATCGTGGCGCATGGCAGGTTTTTGGAGATGTGGAAGAATCTTTGATTCTGATGCGCCGTTATAAACAGGCGGCCAGAGAGGCGAGTGAGATTTTACAAAAATTTAAGGATTTTGAAATATGCATGCAAAAAATCGCTGCATTTTCTCGGCCCGAGAGAACGCACTTATTACACGCTTCGTGAGAGTCTTTTCAGATATAAAAGAAATCTTCCTGCATGTCCTGACCGGTATAATTTAAGTAAACTTATACCCTTTTTTGTTTTGATTTCAAAATAAATTTCTGTTTCGTATGGATCTAAAAACAGGAATTTAGCCTCCGTTCATGCTGTTTTTACTTTAAATTTCCGTTTTGTGCGGTTCTTAAAGCAGGCATTTCAGTGAAGCAAAAATGCCGTGAAAACGAAAATTTACGTGTATCGGATATAAAATATTAGTTTCCTTCGGCAGAACATGATTTTTGTGATGCATATTTTCACTTTCCTTAAAATATTTTATTCCGTACAGTTCCGCAGAGTTTTTTTGCCTCACAAAATGCGGAGAAAGAAAAAATTTAGCGCATCAGGTGTAAATTTTGCGTCCAGATTATCCTAAAACAAGAATTTTAGAACATACAGAATTTATTTTGGATTTTTTATTACCCGATACACGGTAAAATTCCGATTTTCCGACATTTTTCTTCGCTAAAAATGCCGATTTTTAGAGCCGCACAAAACGAAAAATGAATGGAGAACCACTATAAATTGTACAGAGTTCGTTCAGAGTATGTGATTCGAATATCGCAGGAGCGTTCATGACACGAAATTTTATAAATGTACTTGGCGTTAAACCAGGTATATTTTCAGTGAACCAGAGTTTTTGTAATAAATGAAGGAGTTTTTAAAATGGCAGATATTAAAGTAATATATGGTAGTACGACAGGCGCGACACAGGCGGCGGCAGAAATGATCGCGAATCACCTGGGCGCACTCATTCAGGATGTCTCGGAAGCGCAGCCGGCGGATTTTTTAGTAGATGACCTCTTGATTCTTGGGACCTCCACCTGGGGAATGGGAGATTTACAGGATGACTGGGAAAATAAAATTTCTCTTTTACAGCAGGTGGACCTCTCCGGACGTCTCGTGGCACTTTTTGGAATGGGAGATCAGTTCGGTTTTTCGGATACTTATGTAGACGGAATGGGTGCGCTCTGTGATAAAGTTACCGAGCAGGGTGCGGTCATTATCGGGAAAACTTCTCCCGCAGGTTATTCCTTTTCCGCTTCCACCGCCATGAAAGATGGTGAATTATGTGGTCTGGCTCTGGACGACACGAATGAATCGGACCTGACCGCCCAGAGAATCGAAGCATGGGTACAGCAGCTGGAAAAAGAGTTGGCGCAGAAAAAAGCGTGAACGGAATACTATCATGGAAGATTACTTTTTTTCATGTGCTGCCGCCATGTTTCATGAAGAAATGTGGCGGTTTTTTATGTATACGGATTCCATCTCCCCCAAGAATGGATGCGTGCATACGCAGAGATTTAGTGAATTTTCTGGGAGGCCGGAATAACAAGAAAATGGAAAATTTATAATAATCCATGAACATAAGCCATTTAGAGAAATTTCTAAAACAAAAAACAGATTTTAGATAAAAAACATTTTAAGGGGGGCTCACAGCCTGGGATTCTGCGATTTTTAGGTGCCAGAAGAACAAAAAAAGAAAATTTATACTGGTTCCACTTTAAATTTCAGTTTTTTGCGGCTCTGAAAGCAGGCATTTTTAGCGAAGCAAAACGCCGGGGAAGCGAAATTTTATAGTGTATCGGGAATAAATATAAATAAATAAAAAAATAATTTTTTCTGTAAAAGTTTTGTAGATGGGTGCCGGGGGGAGTTGACATTTCGGCAGATATGGATATACTTATCTTTAATCATGTTTTGCTAAAAAGATGAATGTTTCTTAGATTTTAATTTGATTTTCTGGATTATGATCTAAAATATTTGAATTTTAGTGAGTGTGGTGGATGGCTAGGTAGCTCAGTTGGTAGAGCAACGGACTGAAAATCCGTGTGTCGGCGGTTCGATCCCGCCCCTCGCCACTTTTTTTATGCCTATTTTTACCCTTTTTTATCCTTCTTTCGTAAAAAATATTAGATTTTTGAAAAAAGTATTTTAATTTCTTAAAAAACACACTTATTTTTTATTAAAAATAATCTTTCTGTTTTTAAAAATAGGTCTATTTTTTGAAAAAATATTTCTGATTCTTTTTTTTGAAAATTCCATTTTGGGAAATTTCCATTTTTTCTAAAAATATCTCATTTTCTTCTTCCTGTTTTACAGAAATTTTGGTATTCTAAAATGATATACTCAAAGCACGATAAAATTTTATTTCTGGATATTTTTTATTGAAAATATCCAGATTTAAGATTTTTGTGACCGCGAAAAATGAGAATTTAAGGGCAGCAGATATGGATTTTCCAGATGTGAATGTTTATGATTCTCTGATTTTATGAAAAATGATAAATTTTAATTCTTTAGAAAAAATTTGAGAGAAAGATGAGTGTATGTTAATTCATTCTCGTGAAGAATTGCGTGAAAATATAAGGAAGTGGCGGAATACTCAAGCAAAAATTGGTCTGGTGCCCACCATGGGGGCTCTGCATGAGGGGCATTTAAGTCTCGTGCGTCAGTCGCTGGAAGAATGTGATAAAACAGTCGTTTCGATTTTTGTAAATCCAATTCAGTTTGGACCAGGAGAAGATTTTTCACGTTATCCACGTACTTTGGATGCAGATGTCGCGCTGCTGGAAAAAATGGTGGGGGAGGAGAGAGACCGCCTTATCGTATTTTCTCCGGATGCAGAGACCATGTATTCTCCTGGTTTTTGTACGCATGTTGTTGTAGGAGGGCCGGCGCTTCCTCTGGAGGGGGAGAAGAGACCGGGGCATTTTCAGGGCGTGGCGACGGTCGTTCTGAAACTGATGCTGATGACGCAGGCGGATATGGCGTATTTTGGACAAAAAGATTTTCAGCAGGCGGCCGTTATTCTTCGGATGGTGGAGGATTTAGATGTGCCGGTGTGCGTAAAAGTATGTCCGATTATCCGTGAAGAGGATGGACTGGCCATGAGTTCTCGAAATCGGTATCTTTCGCCTGAAGGACGGAAACAGGCCACGGTGCTTTATGAGAGTTTATCTTTGGCAGAGCAGCTTTTACGTGCTGGTGAGCGCCATGCGCCGACTTTAGAGCGAAATATCCTGGAAATTTTACACAAAAAATATGAAAAAGAACAGGTGAATTATATCGAAAGAGTGGATTATGTGAATTTCGTAGATCCAAAAACGCTGGAGAGTGTGACGGAGATCGGTTCTTCCGTGGTGATTCTTTTGGCGGTTTATGTGGATGGAACTCGGCTTATCGATAATTTTTTTATTGACAATTTATAAAAAATCGGTAAAATTAGTGTTTCGAGATTTTTCAGATGCTCTGCCTGTATTCGGGGTGTCAGATACTTACTGCGCACGATGATTTTCCCGTCCCTGTATTTTGTCGTATATGAAATACTGCGCTCAGAGTTACGCAGAACGCAATTTATGCAGGCTTTCCTTTCAATTTTCGTTTTATGTGGCTCTGAAAGAGGGTGTTTTCAGCGAAGTAAAAATGCTGGAAAAGTGGAAATTTATAGTGAATCGTGTATAAAATAGTGCCAGTACATTTCGTGAATTTTACTATTTTTTCTGTTTTGTGAAAATAGTCGCCGGTGGAAGTGAAAGAAGAAAATGAAGGTAAAACCGGAGTGTGTGACGGAGCGTTTTCTTTTAAGAAAGATGTTTTTTTACTAAAAAATTAAATATGTACCAGACTTTATTTTATATTCCGTATACGATTTTTGGTGTTCCCGTTTTTGGTTTTGGCATTTTATTTTTTGTGTGGCTTACGCTTCTTCTTTTTTTTGCATGGTATACGTGGCGTCAGGGAGAGGGGAGATCCGAAACATTTCAGAACTTACTTTTTGCTGGGATTTTAGGAGTGGTCATGTGCTGGCTGATTCCGAAAATTGGTCGGCCAGCAGGAATCGCGGTACAGGCGTATGGCACGATGATGCTTTTAGCGATTATCGCGGCGGTAAGTGTTTTATGGTGGCGTGCACCGGGTTTTGGTATTTCCAGAAATGAAGTTTTGGAACTCTGTTTTTGGATGTGTCTTGTGGGAATTTTAGGAGCACGGACATTTTATGTAATAGAGTACTGGCCTCAGATGCAGGCAGATACTTTATGGGGGACGGTGGGGAATATTTTGAATTTTCCTGCCGGTGGTCTGGTGGTTTATGGTTCCCTTTTTGGTGGGGTTTTGGGGGCGACGATTTATCTGAAGGTGAAAAAACTTCCCATTTTAAGTACTTTTGATCTTTTGGCCCCGAGTATGGTTTTAGGTCTGTCTCTGGGACGAATCGGATGTTTTCTGAATGGATGCTGTTTTGGCGGAGTGTGTGATGTGCCGGATGAAAAATGCTGTGTATGTTTTCCGGCGGGGAGTCCTCCGTATATGCGGCAGCTGGAAGAAGGTCAGCTCACTCTGGATCTGGAAGATACTTATTATGGTATCCGATTTTCTTCAGAGGAAGAGGTTTCGGGAGCACGAATCGCGGCAGTTTTACCGGGGAGTGAAGCGGAAAAACATGGGATGTGCGCAGGAGATGTCATATTACGGGTAAACGGGAGGAAAGTTCATTCTCGGGACGAAGTGCGCCAGCTGGAAGATAGGAAAATGAGGCATCTGAAACAGGAGAAAGGAAAAGATACAGAAAAAGTACCTGAGAATGACTGGCTGACAAAAATTGGTTCACGATCATTATTCGCAGCGGAGGAGGCGGCATACCTGCTGGTGGAAGCACCGAAAATTGATGGTATGGTTCATCTGTATTTTTTGAGAGATGGGAAAGATGAGATATGTTCTTGGCAGACCCTGTCTTCTGCGGGCCCGAAAAGTTTACCGGTGTATCCCACGCAGATTTTTAGCAGCGCAGGAGCTTTCGTGCTGTTTCTTATTTTGATGATTTATTCATCTTTTCGAAAAGCGGTGACGCGGCCTGGTATGAAAATGCCGGGTGAAGTGCTGGCCCTTATGCTCACTCTGTATCCGGTGATGCGTTTTTTACTGGAAATCGTTCGTGTGGATGAGACTTCTTTTATGGGAACTGGTCTGAGTATTTCACAGAATGTGAGTATTTTACTGCTGTTTTTGGTCAGTATTTTTTGGATGTGGATTTTTTGGCGAAATCGCAGGGCGCGGTCAGAAATTCTGGATAAGAAAATTTAAACACGGTGCCGGTATTTTGCGCGGCCAAAAAAGTAGGAAGGCATTCTCTGACAAAAAACGGAAGGTTCCCCTTTTTTAGCGTATCAGGTATATAAAGTGAAGTCTGTATTTATCTTTTAAAATTCTGAATTTTCTGTCGGGTTTCGGGAGAAATCTGCCGTGATTCACAGATCTTGCGCAGAGAAAGGTTATGTACCCGGACAGGAAGCTGGTTTTCCTGCAAAAAAGGAAGGGTGACATCTGGAAATTTAATATAACAGATGGAAATGGCCCATGCAGCGCCCGTCTGAGCGTAATATTCCTGATGACGAAACGTATGAAGTTTTTTCAGACAGTGATGTATCCAGGATGGCGTAACGTAATGATTTAAGAGCATGACCAGCGCAAAACGGACATGAAATTCCTGCGGATGAGAGAAAAACGGCTGTAAAAAATGCCAGCCAGCGTGGGGGAATTCTCGTATCTGTTTTAGTCCGGCACAAAAAGAATCGCAGATTCCCCAGTTATGAATCCGTGGAACGAAATCTGCGACATACGTAAACCATTCTTCAGGATCAGGATGTACATAACGAAGAATAAGTCCCTGGAGAAGCGTTTCTTCGTACGTCTGATTTCCGGCGATGATCCAGAAGGCGCGCCAGTCATCTTGGGCAATTTTTTTTGCTAATTTTTGTAAGTGTGGCAGGCGAACGCCGAGAATGTTTGGAACACCGGGTAAAATTTTAGAACTAAACTCCCGGTACGCGGGTTCCGCCAGAGCATATAACTGACGGTGAATTTTTTGAGGGGTTATGGACATATTCAAATTTCCTGTGTTACCATTATATGAGTGGCGTGATATACTCTGATATTTATATGCCCGATACACTATAAATTTCCGTTCCATCAGTCATTTTTGCTTCGCGAAAAATATCTGGTTTTCAGAGCCTCTGAAATGGAAAATGAAAGGAGAACTCGTATAATTTTTAAGTGCCGAGACAAAATAAAATTCGTTTTCGTGCGGTGATGTATCCGATATACCATAAAATTATCGTCTTTTCGGTATTTTACATCGCGAAAAATATCTGGTTTTTAGAGCCTCTGAAACGGAAAATGAAAGGAGAACTCGTATAATTTTTAAGTGCCGAGACAAAATAAAATTCGTTTTCGTGCGGTGATGTACCCGATATACCATAAAATTATCGTTTTTTCGGTATTTTACTTCGTGAAAAATATCTGGTTTTTAGAGAGCCTCTGAAACGGAAAATGAAAGGAGACCCCGTATAATTTTTAAGTGCCGAGACAAAATAAAATTCGTTTTCGTGCGGTGATGTA
>JAUNBR010000043.1:2847-25955 GCA_030527015.1 Planctomycetia bacterium | reverse complement strand
CGTATAATTTTTAAGTGCCGAGACAAAATAAAATTCGTTTTCGTGCGGTGATGTACCCGATATACCATAAAATTATCGTTTTTTCGGTATTTTACATCGCGAAAAATATCTGGTTTTTAGAGCCTCTGAAACGGAAAATGAAAGGAGAACTCGTATATCATCCGGATTTATATAAAAATGAATTTTCAGTAACCCAAAATGGTAAAGATCCAGGGATGTACCCAGGGATTCCAGGACGGGTAAGCCACGGAAATAGCGGAAAAGAAAAGGAGGATGAGAGCCAGTGAGCGTAAAATGAAATACTTTTCCATTTTTTCCAGAGTGGGAAGCATGGCGCACAGCCATAAGGGCATAAGCCAAAAACACCAGCGCAGGCCGGAGGTGTTTCCTCCATAATTTCTGTCGTGCAGCGGGCGAAAAATATAAAACACACAGATGATAACGGTCAGCGTAAAAATCATCAGGGAAAATAACTGAATCCGGAGTTTTTGATCTTCTTCGGCGGTCAGTCCATACAGGCTCCAGATGTATAAACCGGGAAAGGCGAGTAACCAGATGGGGGTCAGTGAAAAAATACCATGATGGCCAAAAAGGCAGTGAAATGCATAAGTTACACAAGAAGGTTCCCCACGGTCCATTCCTTGAGGATTTTGCCAGTAACTGTCACGGAGCTTTCCCTGATGGTCCGTGTACTGATAAAAATACCAGCTGTTTTCCGGATCTGTTTTATGTCGTTTTGCATATGGTGGAGAAAAAGTTCCGTGAGCCAGATAATTCGTGTAAAAGAAAGCGGAGGTAATGATGGCAGTTCCTGCGAGCATCGTGCCACAGAGACCGAGACTTTTCGCGAAACTTTCCTTCCATGGAAGATAAAGAATGACCGCAAAAAGAATCGCGACAAGAAAACTTAACGCAGGCAGTTCATTCACGGTGGCAAAAGTTCCAAAAAGACCGATCAAAAAAACAGAAGACCATTTAAATTGTCGGTCCATAATAATTTTTATCGCCAGATAAAGTGTAATACTGACGGACATGACGGCAGGAAGGTGATTATTCAGTGTAATACAAAAAGTTGTCATATAAGTCGTAAAACACGCGGCCGCGACAATAAAAATTCGGTCCCAGTCCGATTTCCCCAGCCGTTCTGCCAGGGCGGTTATGCTCAGGAGAAAAATTAGCATCATGGGAATATTCGTAATAAGGAGAATGGCACGTGCCACTTCGAAAGGGTGTTCGGCCATGGAGAATCCCAGGTGATAAATAAGCCAGTAAATTCCTGCGATCATGGTGGGAAAGAGAGGTGGCTTACTGGAGTAAAGATGATCGTTATGTTTTACCATGTCGATCGTGTTATACCCTTTTTCCAGATGTACTAAATCGATCGAATATGGAGCACCGGGAACACGCATTTCTGGCTCCACCAGTGCGCGTATCGTGCACCACCGACTCCGGTCATTCGAACTAAAAAAAGGAAATAAAAGTGTGGCGTCACGCTCCAGATTCTCCTGTCTTTTTTGTTGTGTTTTTGCGAAACGTGCTTCTCTGGCAGCGAGATCTGTTCCGGAGGGGATTTCTCTTGCCCGAAATTCTTTTTCTTTTTCCTGGAGTATTTTTGAGATCTGCTGTTTTCGCCATTTCTGTAATTCCTGGAAAGAGACATTTTCCACAGAAAGAATTCTTCCTGCGATTAAACCCAGACTGATGATGATCAGAATGGAATAAATATTTTTACGTAATGAAGCGTTTTTCATAAAGGTACCTGAGAAAAATAGGAGGAAGGTGGAGGGAAAGGAAATTTTGAAAGTTCCAGGTTAAACATTCTTACTGTTTTTTTGATGGAAGTACTATTCACCCGATGTACTGTAATTTTCGCTTTCTTTGTTCACCGGCAGGCCGAGCCGCTTTTTGCTTCGCATAAAATGCCTGCTTCAGAGCCACATGAATCGGAAATTAAAGGAGAATCAGTAGAACTGGAGTCAGTATAAATTTTGAGTTTTTCAGCATTTCGCGATATATGAAACATCTGCTGCAGTGATCATGGAAAACGGGAGAATGTGTGAACTTACATATATACAGGTTCTCCGTTAAATTTCCGTTTTGTGCGGTTCTTAAAGCAGGTATTTATGTGAAGCAAAAATGCTGGGGAAGTGGAAATTTATAGTGCTTCGAGTGTAACATATATATTTTAACTTAAAAGTGTGGGAATGTCAAGAAGCCGTGGATTTCAGAAGATATACGTATTTTCCGTTACATTTCCTTTTTGTGTGACTCTGAGCAGGTATTTTAAGCGAAGCAAAAATGTCTTGGAAACGAAAATTTATAATGCATCTGGCATAAAAATTAAAAACGGCGTAAAAATTCTCTCAGAGGCTGGTCGAGAGGAATATTTGTGGGCGTGAGCAGATAAAAAATCCCAAGATTTTCACATCCTTCCTTTATTTCAGACTGCCACCGAGAAAAACATTCCAGATATGCTTTTTGGAGCATTTCTCCTGACGCAGTATTAAATTTTTTTTGTGGATTTTCCAGTGAAACGAATTCTGTCGTGGAGGTATAAGGAAACGAAATTTCATCAGGAGCTAAAATGTGAAATACCGCGGTATCATAACGTTCAGAGCGGAGAAGCCGTAAAACAGGGAGAATTTCAGTAAATGATTCCACATCAAAAAAATCACTGGCGATAAAAATAACTCCTCGGCGAGTAAATGAACTGAACGTTTTTTGAAGAAATGTTTTAAAATTTACTTCGGATTTTTTTTCTGTATTCTCAGAAGAATGTTCCATAAGATCCAGACATTCAAAATAATGAGGTTCTCCGGTGCCGGGTTCTTTTTGAATGACCGCCTGGTCTGTCTGAACGGAGACGCCAAAACGATCTTTCTGTGAAATGGCGAGATAACCAAGAATCGCACCAAGACACGCCGCATATTCATTTTTCATCAGGGCATCTTTTTTTTGGCCAGGCAAAATTCCTGTTCTTTTCATACTTCGAGAATTATCCAGCAAAAAATAATATGTCTGATTTTTATCTTCAGTAAATCGTTTTAAAAAGCGTTTTCCTGTACGTGCAAAAACACGCCAGTCTAAAAATTTAGGGTCATCTCCTTCTTCCCACGGACGGTGCTGTGCGAATTCCGCAGAAAATCCATACATTTTACTGGTGTGCTGTCCCACGGTCTGACTGCCGAAAATCGCGCCAGCACGTAATGCCAGATTTTCTAGACGTGCTAAAACTGCAGGATCAAAAATAGATGAATGAGAAATGTGAGGATCTTTCATGTTTTACCTTTATTATTTTAATAATTTTTAATAGTGTAAGGTTTTATATCTGATTTTACTTTAAATTTTTGTTTCGTATGACCACAAAAACGAAAGTTTAAGATGGTTACAGAGTATATGGATTATTAATTTAGGGTGATCACTATTTTTCTTCAGAAAAATAAAAGTGTGCGTCATTTCTTATGAAAGCTTTTAGTTCACCGTTTCGGACAGTAAAAATTACAGCACCTGTTTTTCCTGTATGGTATACTTTAGCGCCAAAATTTTGGAACAGTTCCACCGTGTGTTTTTGTGGATAAGTTCCTGATTCGGAGATTATGACATGATTCGGCCGTGACCAGAAAGCAAAAGCTGGTGTGTTACAGGTTTTCCCTCCATGATGAGGTGCCAGCATAACATCACAGCGTGTCAGAGGCGGAGTCTGTGTAAGCATCTGTGTGCCGGGTGGCGCAAGATCTCCTGTTAATAAAAAACGGAATTTACCGTAATGCAGTAATAAAACCAGACTATTCGCGTTATTATTTTTTAAAATTTTATTCGCTGGTGGGTGAAGGACATCTGCCACACAGTGTTCAGAAAGAACCAGCCGAGTTTTCGCGGAAAGATGAGTTATGGGAATCTGTTTACGTTTTACATTCTCGTAAAAAATCTCTAGTAAGGAATGATCAGGATCTTCACGAAGTTTCTTATTTTCATAATATTTATGGATATGCGTTTTAGAATTTACGGACGGGGTATCTTCGGATAAAAGCATATTTTTTTTTGAATTTTCGGTTTTAGAAAAATCGGAGGTTTTAATTTCAGCGAACATACTGTCAGAAGTATAAAGATGTTTTACCCGAAAACGTTCCATGATTCCGGTAATGGCGTTAAAGTGGTCCATATCAGGATGCGAAATGAAGATACCGTCTAAATGCCGTATACCACGGTACCATAAATAATCAGAAATCGTGCGTACAGGGAAACTCGCTGATGAAAATTGTCCTGCGTCATAAAGATAATTTTTACCGTCTGGCAGCTCTAGAAGAATGGAAAGACCGTGCGAAACAGAAAGAAATGTTACCCTAAATTCATCCTGAAAATGTGGAATGGTGTCTTCTGAAAAATCGCTGGAAGACATGAGATGATAATTCTGCTTTTGTGTATAATGGGAGATACTTTCTGTCTGCAATAAACCCTGTGTGATAATGCCGATGAAAATCCAGATAAGAATCGTAATTTGTAAAAGACGTTTTGAAAAGGAAAATTTAATCGGTTTCAAAACTAAAAAAGCCAGCAGTAAATAAAATCCGATCATCCACCACAAGGAAAAACCAGGAACCCAGAAGCAGTGAAAAGGCAGAGACGCACCGGTGGTAATCATTTCACTCATTAAATGTAAGGATGTACTGCATAAAGCACCAAGAAGGCTTCCCAGAGGAGGAAGAATCCAACTAAAAAATAAAATACCTGCGCCAGTCATCATGGTTACAAAAAGAGGAATCCACAGCAGAAGATTTAAGAAAATTCCGATAATGGCCACGACATGAAATACGGATGCCACAAGAGGTGTCAGTACGAGCATCATGAGAATGCTGGAATAAAAGATGTTCCAGAGCTGAATACATCCATGAAAAATAAAGATTTTAATGAAATTTCCATAATTATGGTCCTCAGACAGCCAGAAATTTCGGAGTGTCTGTCGTGGAATTTTTTCTGAATTTATAACCGTGTGATTATTTGTAGAGGACAGATTCCACGAGAAGCGAGTCATGGGAGTATGGATTAAAGTCGCCACGGCTAAAAAAGAGAGCTGCGTTCCTGTGGAGAAAAAAGCGGTGGGATTATAACACAGAATGGCGATTCCTGCTGCGGCTAAAGTATTTATCTGAGAGTGGATCCGGTAATGGGAAAATGCCATCACCGTAACACATACTAAAATACCTGCGCGTACGGCTGGCGGACGTGCCCCGGTAATTAAAACATAAAAAATAATTGTAATAATCACCAGACAAGATAAAATGCTTCGTCTCAGACCCAGTATTCTCAATAAAAAAAATAAACCGCCGCCAAAAATTCCCACATGTAGACCTGAAATCGCCAATAAATGAATCGTACCTGTTTCCATCATCATCTGATTTCCTTCAGGTGAGATTTCTTCTCGACATCCGAGGATAAGAGCACTGGCCAAAGAAAACTGATCTGGTGAAAGGTGAGTTTCCAGCTGGATTTTCCCCGCATCACGTAAAAATTCCACCGTTCTGAAAAGTCCCCATATTTTGGGGCGGTGAATGACATTCACATTTCCAGGTGCCGGCACACGAAGAAGTGCTAAAATACGTTCATTTCGGTAATAAATATCGGCTGCGAAACCTCCAGGATTCATGGGAGCAGATGGACGAATCAGTTTTCCTGCCAAAAGAATTCTGTCTCCGGTGTGAATATCTTGGAGATCCCCTGAAACACGAGCAACTAAACGTCCAGAGACATGCTGCCAGTTCTGACCTTTTTTAATTTTATGTACCCGGACATCCAGGCTGGTGGTCACCTGAAAATTTTCATATTTTTCTTCATCTTTATTTACAGAATGACTTTTTCCCAGATGAGAGGATGAAAAAAAACTTTCTTCCAGAAGTATGGTTCTTCGTGGTGGGCGAATTACCGTGGCTTCTAGCTGAGAAAGCGTGAAGCTGTCTTCGACACACAGTCCGATTTCTGTGGAGGGATAAAAATTCCAGTAAACATGATGCCAGATTCCACCCGCGCTAAGTATATATGCCAGTAATAAAAATGCGGCGACAGAAAAATATCGTTCACGATAAAAGAAGAGCCACAGAAGAAAGGAAATGATAAAAAAAAGGCACCATATGCTCAGGCCATAAGTGTGCCAGAAAGGGTGAAAAAGGACTGGGGTTTCCGTCCAGATTCTTTCTGTGGATTCTCGAGAAATAATGCACCGATCAAGAATAATACCTGCTGAAAAAGCTATAAAAATAGGCACGAAAGGACGGTATTCCTCTTTCTCTGCATCTCTCAGAATTTGTTCTGAGACTTTTTCAGATGAAATCAGATGTGTTTCACTCACGTGCTTTCCTTTTTTGTTTTGGTTTATGAATTCCAGTTTCGATTATGATTCATTTTCTTTGAGTATATTTTGCACTCAGATGTCGGATAAATAATCTGAGTTAATTTAGAGTGTAAATCTGAATATTCTTAAACATGAACTGACCGCCCGAGGGAACATTCGCCCGCAGGGAGATGAATCCTTCCATGATTTCCAGCCGATCAAAACGCCATGCGTGCTGACCATTAATCTCCATCACGGCAGTATTTCCTTTTACGGAGAGCTTAAAATAATTCCACTCATGCTCCTTACAGTATGCTGTGACAGTCGAAGGAATACCGGCCAGTGAACCTTCTTGTCCTTTCTTTATCCAGATAAGATATTTATCAGGCCATGACTTTTCGTTCTCCGGAATGCAGCGGAAATAGATACCTGAATCCCATACGTCTTTATTAAGCGCTTTCCATTCCATTTCTAAAATATAATCACCATACTGCTTTTCTGTAATCAGCATGCCGACACCTGATTTTATATGCAGGCAGCCATTCACTACTTCTGCTGTACAGTTCTTGGCTTTCCATCCTTCAAGATTTTTTCCATTAAAAAGAGAAACACTTTCTCCTCCATACATGAGTGAAATCCATAAGGATACGCCCAGGGCAGAAAATGCAAAAAAACATATAATTAAGAGGAAAAAAATGGTACTCATCATATCAGTTTTCGCGCAGAAGTTAAGCGGAATCCATTTTATACCTGATACACTATAAAATTTCGCTTCCCAGGCATTTTGCTTCGCGGAAAATGCCTGCTTTCAGAACCACATAAAATGGAAATTTAAAGTGGAATCAGTATATACCCGAAATACTATAAATTGCTTCCTCATCATTTTTGCTTCGCGGGAAATGCCTGGTTCGGAACCGCATAAAATAAAAATATGAAGGAAAACCTGTAAAATATTATTTTCCCGATATGCGATAAAATTCGCTTCTTCAGCATTTTTGGCGGAACAAAAATATCGTGTAAAGTAAAAGTTTATGATACTTCAGGTATAAAATGGATTATATACCCGATACACTATAAAATTCTGCTTCACCGGCATTTAGCTTCGCTGAAAATGCCGGCGTTCAGAGCCGCACAAAAACGGAAATTTAAATTGGAGCCAGTATATAAAATTATTCATGCCGTAATGCTTCGATCGGATCCATGGCCGCAGCTCGGCTGGCGGGATACAGTCCGAAAGCGATTCCGATAAACATGGAGATACCGAAAGCAAGAAAGATGGACCAGGGAACGATAATAGGTGCCATACTCATGATTAAAGGCGGCAGCTGATTCGTCACGCGCGGAAAATAGTTTACCAGGAACCATTTTATAAACTCCACCACAGGTGAACAGATCAGCCCACCAAGAATGCCTGTAATTCCTCCCATAACAGAGAGTGTAATGGTTTCCGCAAGAAATTGGCGGATAATATCACTGCGTTTTGCGCCTAAAGCCCTGCGGATGCCGATTTCCCGAGTACGTTCGGTTACCGTGGCCAGCATGATATTCATAATGCCGATTCCTCCGACTAAAAGTGAAATTGCGGCGATAAGCCCCATGAAAAGCATAAACATCATTTTCGTCGTCTGTGCCTGTTCCAGAAGCTCCAGAGGTACGGTAATGGCCCAGTCTTTTTTATCGCGATGATTCTGCTCTAAAACCTGCTTAATTAATTCGCTGGCAGGATGTACATCTTCTACTGAATTAACCTGAAAAGTGATCTGGTTAATCTGAATTTCCGTGGTTTCATATGTACCACTTCGGGAAGTGGAGATCCTGTCTCCCAGTTCTGACCAGAAAGTCTGAATGGGAATATACACATCTCGACTAAAGTCCTGCGAAGAAAAAGAACCCCCGATTCCTGCAGAGGGTGACTTGGGGGCACAGACTCCGATTACATCAAAAATCCGTTTTCCGATTCGTATGGATTTACCCACAGGATCATTAAAGGCAAAAAGCTCTTCCGCTACTTCCGCCGAAAGAACACAATAATTCCGTTTTTCTTTACAGTCTGTATCCGTTAAAAAATTACCACGAGCCATTTTCAGATTATTAGAGGTCATGTAATGTGGAGTACATCCCACCATCCGTCCGTCCACACGCTGATCGCCCACCATGAAACGCTGCTGGATTTCACGAATCGGATATGATTCTTTAATCACAGGTACCATTTCACTGATGCTTTCCAGATCAAAACGCGTTAATCCGTAAACTAAAACTCGAACTCTGGAGGTGGTATCATCTGGAGGTTTTATGGACTGCACAATAATATTCGTCGCTCCCAGACTCTCAATTTGTTCTTGCGTTTTCTGACTGATTCCCTCCCCGATCGCCAGAAGCCAGATCACGCTGGAGACGCCAATAAAAATTCCGAGTACCGTCAGCGCAGAGCGCATGGGGTGAAGAATCAGACTTTTAAATCCGAGCTGAAACGTTCGGATCCATATAAATAAGGTGCTCATCATTTTCGTTATGTTTTACGTGTTCTTTATTTTTTTATTTTATTTCTGTTTTGTGTGGCTCATAAAGCAGGCATTTTTAGCGAAGCAAAAATGCCGGAGAAGCGGAATTATAATGTATCGGATATAAATCGGAATTCTCAGAGAAGTAAAAATGTGGTCTGTCGGCGGACAGGGGAAGTGAAAATTTATAGTGCGCCGGATATAAAAACCTGTGGAAGTAAAAACTAAAACAGGTATCGTTACATGTCTTTTGAAGCATCCGTTTTTTGATCACTGACGAGCATTCCGTCCCGCAGGCGAATAATGCGTTTCGTTTCTTTACCGACTTCTGGTTCATGGGTTACGATAATAATCGTTTTTCCCTGACGATTAAAATCTTTTAGCAGGGAAAGGATTTCTTGAGTCGTGCCGGTGTCTAAATTTCCAGTCGGTTCATCTGCCAAAATAAAAGTGGGATCATTTACCAGGCTGCGCGCGATTCCCACACGCTGCTGCTGTCCACCGGATAATTGGAAAGAGCGGTGGTTCAGCCGATCTCCCAGTCCTACCATCTCTGCCAGTATTCGGCACCGAGCACGCATTTCCGGTGTAATATGCCCCATGTAGTGCAGAGGAACTTCGATATTTTCCAGAACCGTCAGCTGAGGAATAAGGTTATATGCCTGAAAAATGAATCCGATACGCCGTGCGCGGATTTCTGAAAGGGCGTTATCCGACAGACGGCTGACATCTTCTCCGTCCAGCTTTAGTGTGCCATGAGTTGGGCGGTCCAAGCATCCCAGAAGATTCAGTAAAGTACTTTTACCGGAACCGCTGGCACCCATAATGGCTAAAAAATCACCTTTCGGAACGTCAAAAGAAACATTTCGTAAGGCTTTTACCGTTTCGCTGGCAAGGAAATAATATTTATGGACATCTGATAAGGATGCGGCAAATTCTGACATATGATTTTAATAATAAAGGAAAGGAGTAAAAATTTTTCAGATTACATTCACATTCCAGGCGGCGGTCCCATGCCTCCACCACCGGGAGGCCCTCCCATACCGCCACCATCACCAGGCGGAGGTCCCATGGGTCTTTCTCCGTCATTTCCCGGAGGTGAGGGCATCCCTCCCTCCTGCATCCTGCGCTGAAATTCTTCTCTCATTTCAGGAGTTATATTCTGCGGATTAAATCCTTCTGGCAGTGAGCCAGAGGCACCGGGAGTCGGACGTGTTCCACGTTCTCTGGGTTTTTGCTGTTCTTGATTTTTTGATCGTTTCGTTAAGTCTTCCGCTTCTTTCATGGCGTTTTCCAGTATTTCAGGAGAGGAAGGAGTGAAGGCGGTGGAGGTCTGACCTGGCGGTAAAATGGGCAGAGAGACTTTATCACGGTAATTAAATGCACCGCAGACTAAATCTTCATCTTCAGAAATACCTGAGAGGACGATTACGGTTTTTCCATTACTGGCTCCGAGTGTGATTTCGTGCTCTTTCCAAATATTTTCTTTTCGTGTAATGCAGTAAAATTTACCTCCGTGCTCAAAAACGCAGTGAGTGGGAATGGTTAAAACATCATCTTGTTTATCCACAAGGATTCTTGTTTCTGCCGTCATGCCGGGGCGCAGTCCTTCTCGGGGATCCAGTTTAATCGTAACTCGGTATTCCTTTACGTTTCCCATCCAGTGATTCGTCGGCTGCGGGAATTCATTCACGCGGGAAACCACCCCCGTGATTACTTCTCCTGGTAAGGCATCCAGACGAAGTGTGACCGGCATTCCTGCTTTAATATAATTAATTCGTCCTTCATGGACGTCTGCGGTAACCTGTAAACGTTTAGGGTCAGGCAGTAATAAAATCGTCTGACGTTCACGTACATTCACACCTTCCTGAACGACGAATTCTGTACCCGCCGGTCCGGAAGTCTGATTCGCATACACGACCTGCCCATCCTGTGGAGAAAGAATCGTGCAGTTCTGTTTTCTTAGGCGCAGGTCTTCCAGTTTTTGTATTTCCAGCTCGTATGCCCGTTTCTGAGCGTCAACTTTTGCTTCTGCCGTACGAATGTCACTCTGATACTGAATGAGATTTTTTTCACGGGTGTATTTATTCAGAACTTTAATTTTTGTGTTGGCGATATCTCTTTTAATCTCCGCATTTTTCATGGAAAATTCATCCGCCTCGAGCTGAGATTTCGTGATAAACCCTTTTTGGTATAATTTCTGACTGTGAATGTAATATGCCTCAGCACGCCGTAATTCTTCTTCGGCGGAGGTTACTTCGCTTTCGTATTCCGAAAGTGTAACATTATAAGAACCTTCCTCATATTCGGCCAGCGCGATTTTTGCTGTTTCCAGTTCATTTTTGGCAGATTCATAGGAGGCTTTACTGTTATTAACCGAAATTTCTTGTGTATTTATCTGGTCATCAAAAGTTGAAGAGTCCAGGACGACCAATTTATCTCCTTTTTTGACGTGAGTTCCTTCTTCGATAACCTCCAGAATCATGGTTCCGCCAGTATTCGCCACGTTACATTTTATAGAAACGTTACTGGAGCTGCTGATGTCACCGCGTACCGTAACTTCATGGATAAATGTCCCACGCTCGACAGGAGAAAACATAATCGTGCCGTTATCATCAGCAAAAAAGAGAGAGCTTACCCAGTTTCCCACCGCAGGAATCTGTAAAACACCAAAAATAATGATGATTATCGCAGTGATCATTAAAGGAATTCGCCATCTGCGAGTATGTTTTGGTTTCGTGGCGTAAACTTCTTCCAGAGATTTTATTTCAGAAATTGAGATATTATTTTGTACGGAAGAAACATTATCTTTTTGTGCTGTGGAAGTAAGATCCTGTGTAATATTCATAGAAGTAATACTTTCTTGATGAATAAAATCGTCTGTTTCAATTTTTGTTGGTTCAGTCATACCCGTTACTATTTAATTTATGATAATTAATCATTTACTGAATATGTTAAAACGTTCTGTTTTTTGCGTCATATGTGATATACTGGTTCCACTTTAAATTTCTGTTTTGTGCGGCTCTGAAGCAGACATTTTCAGCGAAGCAAAATGCCGAGAAACGGAATTTTATAGTGTATCAGGTATAAAATATGCGGAATTATCATTATTTGTTCTATTTTCATGGTTTTCGTGAAGAATGAAAGCCTGTTTTTCTGGCCGTAAAAAGCAAATTTTGATGTGGAATCAGAGAAGTAGAGAAAAATATGAATAGTATGACATAAAATTTTCTAAAAAAAGAATATTATAATATGAAAAAATACTTTATTATAATAATGTCTCTTTATTTTATCATAAACTGCCTGTAAATTTTAAATTTTTATATGAAAAAACAGAAAATTTTTTTTGAGTCCGTTTTAAAAGGTATAATTAGCATTTTTTATGTTTTGTAAATTTTTGTTCCGATAAAAAACATTAACTTAAAAAACAAAATAATAATACGTACGGAACATAAAATGTCCTCTGTAAATTATTTATACCCGATACTTTATAAATTTCTGCTTCTCCGGAATTTTTGCTTCGCTGAAAATACTTGTGTGCTTTCAGAACCGAACAAAACGGAAATTTAAAATGGAAACAGTATATATTAACGTATAAACGTGCTAAATTATTTCATTTAAATTACCCATTTTGTCTGATTTTTTATAAAAAACAAAAAATATGGAATTAATTCTTATATGTGAGCAGTACTTAATTTAGATAGGAAAGAGATAATTGTACGAGTTCTCCTTTAAATTTCCGTTTTGTGCGGTTCTTAAAGCCGGTATTTCAGTGAAGCAAAATACCGGGGAAACGGAAATTTATAGTGCATCAGATATAAAAGTGGCCTCAGAGAATAAAATTATGGAACGTAAAATATTATAAATGGAGACGAATTTTTTATAAAATAACTTTCCCTGAGGTCTTTTTGCTCCCTGTCTGCAGCAGAGTATGCTGAAGTGCCTGTTTTTGTGACTGCCAAAAAGGGAATATTAAGTGGAATCTGTAATATGGAATGACTGCCGGAATGATTAATCCCTGATAATTTCGCATTTAGGTAATGCTTTTAGGAACATTTTTCCATAAAATTTTGTGTCGATTCTTGGATCCATGATAACGACCATACCAGAATCTTTTTTTGTACGTATGAGACGTCCAAAACCCTGTTTTAATCGGATGATCGCGTCCGGTACCTGAAACTCCATGAAGGGATTTCCGCCGCGGGTTTTAATGGCGTCCAGGCGTGCTTCGATTAAAGGGTGATCGGGAACACGGAAGGGAAGTTTTGTAATAATCACGTTTCGGAGTTTATTACCAGGAATGTCCACACCCTGCCAGAAACTGTCGGCACCTAAAAGCACGGCGCGGGGATTTATTTTGAAGCGTTCTATCATTTTACTTCGGGAGAGTCCTTCTCCCTGACTGAGAAGAGAAAGATTTTGGCTGGTCAGCCAGGGAGCGATATTTGCCGCGATACGATTCATCAGACCATAATTCGTGAAAAGTACGAAAGCATGTCCATCTGTCATGTTTACATAACGACATATCCGTTCGGAGAGTCGGCGCTCGAATTCATGTGCTTCGGAAACCGGGTCAGGCATACGAGAAGGTAAAATAATACGTGCCTGATGTTCATAATCGAAAGGACTTCCCAAGAGTTCTGTCTGAGTCTGAGTTAAGCCGATACGGTGACGGAAATAGTCAAAAGCTGGATCGGGTAAGTCTGCCAGAGCGGTTTCTAGTGAAGTTCCTGACGGTGTCTTCAAAAATGTTTCCGAAAGGATGGGGGCCGGTGTTTTTGAAGGTGTTTTGGAAAGGGTTTCCGGGGAGGTTTCGGAAGAGATTTCGGAAGAGGTTTCGGAAGAGGTTTTTTGAGGAATGTCGCCGACAGAAATATTTTCGCCGGCGGGTGTGTTTTTTTCGGAGATAATATTTTTTTCTGGGCGCGTGTCTTCTGAAGGAGGATTCATTTCCGAAAAAAGATTTCTTTTTTGTGTTTTTGGGGAAATGTTCGTTTTTTTAGATGTTCCACTGGTGGCTAAAGTCGCGCTGGTCATAATAACGGAAGAGATTTCGTTATAAAGATTTTCGCGTAAAACGGGGCCGACATCAATTGGTGATGCACATAATTTAAATTTTGCGCTGCGCCATTTACCTCGAACATGCGTGGCGGGGAGATACTCGATCCAGTATACACAATTTTCGGCATTTTGTTTTAACCAGATTTCTAAATTCGCGGCCAGATTCTTTAATCGGTCAGCCAGAGTGTCCAGTTCCAGACGTTCTTCGGCACTTTCCAGAGCCGCGGCGTCATTTCGGATACATCCTGCCAGCTGAGAGAGCGCGAAACCGAGAGAATTAGAAATTTCCAGTGGTTTTCGGACGCGAAAAGAGCCTGAATACGCATTTTTTTTCGTTAAATTTCCAGAAATACCGGGAGTGTTTATGGTGGATGAAGCACGGGGAAAAGGTGGGGTGTCGGAGGAAAGCGAATCTTCTGAATCTTCTGAAGAATCGTCGTCATTTTCATCCTGACGTAATAAATTAATAAAACCAGGATTTCGTATTTCCTGCGAAGAAATGCGCGAATTTTTTTCATACCAGTTCTGGATTTCAGTAAAAAATTCGTCAGAAGCATGGTAACAGGAGTGGATTAATTTTATAGCTTCATGCAGTTCATACTGAGCTAATATTCCGCGCCCGGTACGACTATTAAAAAGGCGGCGCAGGAGATATTCCACCTGTCCATTCGCGATCTGAATTCCGAGATGATCACCCGCCACCGCTTCCACGGTATGTGCTTCATCAAAAACCACGGCATCATATTCCGGAAGAATGGAACCTCCCTGTGAACGGACACTTAAATCGCTAAAGAAAAGAGCATGGTTTACCACTAAAATCTGCGCGTTATGAATTCTTCGCCGTGCTGCCTGGTAAAAACAGTCTCCGTAATATTCACACCGTTTTCCGGTGCAGTTTCCCTGTTCGCAGCAGGATTCCTCCCAGACACGGGGAGAAGGGTGAAACTCCATGTCGGACAGCGTTCCATCTTTTGTAGTTTTTGCCCAGATGAGCAGTTCCTGAAGCTGATCCATATCTTCCATGGAGTCAAAAAGAGAATGCGCGTGTCGCTGAGCATTCAAAAATCTTCGCCAGCAGAGATAATTACCGCGGCCTTTTACCAGCACAAAAGAAAACTCCAGAGGTAAAAGACTATTAAGAAACGGAAGGTCTTTTTCGATTAACTGTTCCTGTAAGCTGATCGTGTGCGTGGCGATAATTACGCGCCGGTAAGGTTTCTGTGGTTTTAAGGGAACCTGTCTGGATTTCTGAATGACATCAGAAGAAAAATTGAGGGGTAATAAATAATCTTGGGATGTGGCGAGTATCGCGGGCACAAGATAACCAAAACTTTTTCCCACGCCGGTTCCTGCCTCCACGATAAGATGATTTTTCTTTAAAAAAGCAGAAATAATAGAATTCGCCATGATAATTTGCTGGTTCCTGACTTCATAATCTGCCATGCGAGAAGACAGCAGGCCATTTTCACCGAGGATGAATTCTGGAGTAAGCGTTTCGGGTAATTCAGACATTTCAGTTATTTTTCGGATTTAAGTTATTTTATACTGGTTCCACTTTAAATTTCACTTTTGCGCGGCTCTGAAAGCAGGCATTTTCAGCGAAGCAAAAAGCTGGAGAAGCGGAATTTTATAGTGTATAGGGTTATAATATCGGCGGATACATACTTATAAATTTTCATTTTTCTTTTTCTCACGACAGGACGCTTTTAGGGCAGAAAAAATCGTGAGAAAATCACATAAAACGAAAAAATAAAATGAAATCAGTATGGTTCAGTTTTTTTGTGTCAGGAAGCCTGTCTGATGAAATATTTTGGAAATAAAAGGTGTATATACGGGTTCCACTTTAAATTTCCGTTTTTTGCGGCTCTGAAAGCAGGGCATTTTTTGCGAAGTAAAATGCCGGGGAAGCGGAATTTTATAGTGTACTGGGGATAAAAGGTGTGTAAATAGAAAGGATGAAAAAGGAAAAGTCTGGAAAACAAAATATATCATGGGTTTTACCAGCGTAAAATGGCGGTTCCGCTGGTCAGACCGCCTCCGAAAGCACATAAAATAAGGAGGTTTCCCGGGGAAAAATGTTTTTTTCGATTCGCGAGATCTAACATTAATGGAATGGAAACGGATGAAGTATTTCCATAATTGGCGATATTTGTGAGAAATTTTTCCAGAGGAATCTTCAATTTTCGCTGGGCATATTCCAGAATTCGGATATTTGCCTGGTGCAGCAAAATATAATCCACTTTTTCGACTGGAATTTTTGTTTTGTCCAGAACGGCTGAAATTCCGGTGTCAATTTCCTTTACGGCGAATTTAAACACACTCTGTCCGTCCATACGGAGGTAAGATGGAGAACTGGGAGAGCGAAAAGGAAAATTTCCGCTGGGAAAGGGAATCGATAAAATATCACTGTTTCCCTGAGAATGGAGATGAATCGCCAGTAAATTATCACCGGGAGCCAAAACGACTGCCGCGGCTCCATCTCCAAAAAGTACACAGGTTTTCCGGTCTTCCCAGTTAATGGAACGACTTAATCCGTCTGCAGAGATTAATAAAATACGTTTCGCTTTCCCACACTGAAGTAAAGCCGCGGCCGTGTCCAGGCCAAAAATAAATCCGCTGCATGCCGCATTTAAGTCAAAAGCTGGACACGTCGCGTGAATATTTTTCTGAACCACACATGCTAAAGAGGGGGTTAAAAAATCTCCGCCGACAGTACTAACGATAATATAATCGAGATCTTCGGCAGAAATATTCGCGTTTTCTAAAGCCAGAAGTGCTGCCTGAGTGGCCAGCTGCATCAGTGTTTCGTCTCCAGTCAGAATGTGTCTCTGATGAATCCCTGTTCTGGTACGGATCCACTCATCATCTATTTCCACGAATTCAGACAGATCTTCATTTGTGAATATCCTGGCTGGTAAAGCACTTCCCGTGCCGATAATGGATAAGCTCATGACATATTCCTTAATTGTCTACCATTTTTTGCAAAACAGGTTTTGTGTCGAATACATAATTTTGCCGTGATGTTTCTTCTCTGGTTCTGTATTATACGGATTTTCCTTTAAATTTTTTTTGTGTAGTTCTGAATGCCCGACATTTTCAGTGAAACCTGCAGGTGGCTGGAAAGCAAAAATGCCTGCCTGTCGGCGGACAGAGGGAAAGGAAATTTAAAATGTATCGGGTATATCCTGGTTCTCATTTAAATTTCCGTTTTATGCAGCTCTAAAAGCAGGTTTTTTCAGCGAAGCAAAAATGCCGGAGAAGTGGAATTTTATAATGCATCGGGCATAAAACGACTAAATTTATGACTCTATTATATATTTTTGAGAAAATATGTTTAGACCCGGCAGCGAATTTACTTTAGATATATTATTATTTTTACCTTAAAATTACATTTATTTTGGGCTTTACCTTAAATTTAAGTTTTCTGTGGCCGAAGAAACCGACTTTTCATGCTTCGTGAGATGTCTGTAAAATGAAAATTTAAAGTGAGACCGGTATACATAATTCAGACAGAATGTATTTTCCAGCTCAAAATAAGACTAAATTTTATCGTACAGAAGATGTGTAAAAATAAATTGTGTCAGTTTTATACCCGATGTATGAAAATTTTCCGTTTCTTCTGTCTGCAGACAGGCAGGCCGGTATTTTTACTTGGCTAAAAATGTGTGGCTTTCAGAGTATTATAAAATGGAAATTTAAAGGAGAATCCGTATAAAAAAAGAAACATGTGTGTTAATCAGCGTTTTTTATACCAGATACATTATAAATTTTCGCTTTCCCGGTATTTTGCTTCGCTGAAAATGCCTGCTTTCAGAGCCGCATAAAACGGAAATTTAAATGAGAACCAGTATATGAATCTCGAAAAATTTAAGGGGAGTCAGGTACAAAAAGAGTTTCC
The DNA here is from genome assembly GCA_030527015.1 of Planctomycetia bacterium. Lineage (GTDB taxonomy): Bacteria > Planctomycetota > Planctomycetia > Pirellulales > Thermoguttaceae > RGIG3701. The sequence continues at coordinate 8,170 of JAUNBR010000043.1, read as the reverse complement.
GTGTTCCATTCCATACCAGAACCGGCTTCTTCAGAGGGCGTAATTCGTAATAAATCATCTTCGTCGAGTGTCGGTTTCGGAAGCCACGGAAGTTTTTTAATATTCTCTTCAGCGAAATATCGTACCGGGTCATGATATTCGAAAGGGCCTGTTACTCCGTCCATGCAGGCCAGCGCCAGCGCAGCAGATGCTCCGATACCCGTCTGAATAGGAGAGGAAATCCAGACATCCACGTTTTCTTCCTGACAGGAAGTAATAATTTCTTTTGCGGCGGAAAATCCACCGACACGAATCGGATTTATTTTTAGACATTTTGCACATTTTAAGTGTAAAGCGGTTCTTGCTGCATTTAACGAAGAAATACTTTCGTCCAGGCCGACAGGTATCTGTAAATTTTGCTGCAGGTCATAATGCCCTATAAAATTATCTGCTTCCAGAGGCTGTTCAATCATCCAGGGCATGAAATCCATCAGATGACAGATTTCCATGAGATTTTTCTGTCGTAAGGAGGCTTCTGCGTCCAGATGAAAGGAAGTGCCGGGGGCCATTTCACGTACCGCGTTAAGCATTTCGTGGCTCCACCCTGGACGAATCTTTAGTTCCAGATGAGCATAACCGGTGTCCCAGAAGTGTTTTACGTTTTTCAGGAAATCATGAAGGTTTATGTCGTCAAAATTTCCGGCAGGCCGATCCACCGAGGTAAAAATTTCTTGTGAAATTCGTGACGCGCCTAAAATCTGAAATAATGGAATTTCTTTTCTTCTGGCGTTTAAGTCCCACCATGCCATTTCCACGGCCGCAAAAGAAAATGGCTGTTCTGTTAATTCTTCCAGTTTTTCGTATAAATCCCATTCTTTTTCCAGGCAGGCGCCGATAATTTTCGGAGAAAACTGTTCCTGTAAAGAAATTTTTAATGCTGGAAGTGAAATGTCGGGTGCCGTATTAAAAGGAATTTCCGCGAAACCAAAATGCTGTCCATCTCCCAGACGGATAATAAGAGATTCCAGAGTTTTCCAGCTTTTTTTTGCGTAAAACTGAGGGTGTAAGAAAGGTATGGAAAGTGAGAAAACATCAAAAGTTTTAATAATCATAAAGAAAAACCTGTTTATGGAAAGATAATGTATGAAGGTGAGGAAACCGGTTTTATATCCGATAATACTATAAAACGTGGTATTCACTGTATTTCGTGCTGCATGAAATGACAGATTTTGTGGCCGTGTAAAAAAAATTACAGAAGAATCAGAGTGTAAATTGTGAGAGCCTGGTGGCCGAAATCAGTTTAGTGAAAGGTTTATTTAAGGCTCCATATTCCTCGCTGTTCTTGCTGCGCTGCCTGCTGTGCGCGAATAAATCGGTCACGCATTTCAGGAAAATAAGAGTATCCCCCTTCGAACTTTCCCAGACCATGACGGAGGAGCTCTTCATTTAATAAGGATTCTCCCAGCCAGATGTATCCCAAAAAACGCCCATATTTATCGGTGGGATCTTCGTCGAATTCCAGGCGGATAATAAATTGGTTTTGCTCGATTCGGGATTTTGTGTAAGCGGATGCTTCTGGACCAAAAGGTTCCACAGGGTGTCCCTGCTTAACTGTTTCAGGAGTATTTACTCCCAGCAGGCGGATTCTGGGATTTTGTGATGCACCGAGGCTCGCGCCGTCCAGAAGAAGGGTGTCTCCGTCAATTACTCTTTTGACACGGTATGTGCCGGGCGCCAGAGTTAAAATTCCACCGGTGAGCGTTTCATCTCTGACAGACTGATTCTCCTCGGATGAGGGAAGAATATCGGATTTTAAAATAAATTGGTCATATAAAATTCCCAGGATGCATCCGATTAAAATGATAAAGGCCAGCCAGCCGGAATGGCGGGGATTTTTTTTTGTCTGGTCGCGGAGAACATCTTTTGCGATTTTTTGAGCTGTTTTCGTAAGTTTTCCTGCTGGTGCAGAGGATGAAGTTTTTCGTTTCGCCATGATTTTTTTCATGAGTGGATATTAATACACCTGATACGCTATAAAATTCCGCTTCTCCGGCATTTTCGCTGAAAAAGCCTGCTTTAGAGCCGCAGAAAACGGAAATTTAAAGTGGAACCAGTATATATGGAATAAAAGATATATTATTCTTAGCGCACTATAAATTTCCGTTTCCTCGGTATTTTTACTTCGCTGAAAATGCGTGCTTTCTGAGCTGCAAAAAACGGAAATTTAAAAATAGAGCCTGGTATACATCTGATGTACTATAAATTTTTACTGCCCATGTCTGGTGAACAGATACGGGCACTTTCATGAAGCATGAAATACTGATTTTGTGACCGTGTAAAATGAAAATTTAAAGTGGAATCAGAAAGTAATATAATTATAAAGGAGTGGTACCAGAAAAAAAGGGGGTTATATACTGTTTTCACTTTAAATTTCCATTTTCTGCGGCTCTGAAGCAGGTATTTTCAGCGAAGCAAAATGCCGGGGAAGCGGAATTTTATAGTGTATCGGGGATATAAATATTCTGATTCTGTTTTGTGCAGTTATGAAATCAGGTTTTTTGTGCAGCAAAAATACTGGTCTGTAGACAGGGAAAACAAAAAATGATGGTGCGTCAGGTATAAAAAATAGAATTAGCCTGGGAGCTCTTTTCTTTTGTGGAAAATGGAGTAAAATGAATTTTTGTTTTTCTTTCGAAATGTGGTCATGGTGGGATTTTACTGAGTACGGCGCGAATGATTTTTGGTTCACGATATTCGGTTTTTTGGGTACATGTGGCCGAAAAGAATCTGTTTTTGTGTTTAAAACCCGAAATTTAATTTGAATCGGTCTGGCGGCGAAAAATACCAGAGAAGTAGGTATGATCATGTTTCAGGTATAAATTATACTGGTTTTTCTTTAAATTTCCATTTTGTGAGGCTCTGAAAACAGGCATTTTTAATGAAATACTGATTCTCATTTAAGTTTCCGTTTTATACGGCTCGGAAGCAGGCATTTTTAGAGAAGCAAAAATGCGGGGAAGCGGAAATTTATAGTGCATCAGGGCAAAAAATGCTGAAAAAGCGGAATTTTGTAGCGTATCGAAGATATAATAAGTGATCATATGTTAAATAAGAAAGTTGTGTTATGCTGGAAACACTGATACAGAGTTTAGGCCTTATTTTAATTGGTTTTTTTGCTGCACTGGGTGGTGGTGAGATTCTGGTTCGTGGAGCAGTCCATTTTGCGAAAATGCTTCGCGTGTCGGCACTTTTAATCAGTTTAACGATCGTCGCTCTGGGTACCAGTGCTCCGGAACTGGCGATTACCATGCAGTCTGTGCGGGGAGGAATGTATGAGATGGCACTCGGAAATATACTGGGGAGCTGTCTTTTTAATATTATGTTTATTCTGGGAATTTGTGCGGTAATCGCGCCTCTGGAAATTCGGAAGAGAATGTTGGCTTTTGACCTTCCCATGATGGTAATCGCGGCCCTTCTTTTATATTTTTATGCCACGAATGACGGGAATGTGAGCCGGCAGGAAGGAAGTATTATGCTGTTTCTGCTGGCTATTTTTTTGACGGGGCGTTTCTTTTTTGATCGTTTTGCGGAGAGGCGCCAGCTGGCACGTCTTATTCAGTCGAATAAAGGAATCGCGGGAGAGTCGGTGGTTACATATGAAAACACGAGTGGCGAGAAATTTTCGTTAAAAAATTTACTTTTAGATATAATTTTTATCGCGGCAGGTCTGGGATTACTGGTTTTGGGCGCGGACTGGCTGGTAAAAGGTTCTGTGGAAATCTGTAAAATTTTTGGTGTCAGTGAACTGGTTATCGGTCTGACGGTGCTGGCGATCGGCTCTTCCCTTCCAGAAATTATGGTTTCCGTGATGGCCACGATAAAAGGTGAAAAAGACGTGGCGGTGGGAAATATCGTCGGCAGTAATACTATGAATATTCTCTGTGTACTGGCATTAACCGTAATTATCATGAATGGAATCCCGGTGTCCCAGAATGTGCAGATGTATGATTTACGTCTGGTGGTGCTCATATCCCTGGTGTGTGTGCCTATTTTTGTTTCCAGTCGGTTTATTTCTCGCGGTGAAGGTGTCTTCTTTTTGGTGTGTTACGTGGCGTATTCTTTATTTTTATATTATAAAGAAACTCAGAGTCCTTATTTAGAGCAGATAAGCTGGATTTTAGGCATTTCTCTGGCTGTACTGCTGGGAATGGCGCTGGGTGTGGAGGCGTGGCTGCGGAGAAAAAAACAAAAATTGGAAAAATCGGAATAATAAAAAATTCGGAGAATATTTGTAATGAAGTGTAAGGTCTGATAATTATACCCGATACATTATAAATTTCTGCTTCCTCGGTATTTTTGCTTCGTTAAAAATGCCTGCTTACAGAACTGCGCAAAATGGAAATTTAAAGGGTGTGCCTGTATAAGAGATAAAGTGGTTTATCTGGATGACGGTATCATATGTAAGAAAGTGAAATTTTAGTGCTTCGTGAATATATACGGGCTTTATACCTGATGCACTATGAAATTTTGCTTCGCTGAAAAGCCAGTTTTAGAGCCGCACGAAACGGAAATTTACGGAAATTTAAAGTAAATGCAGGATAAATTTTGTGTGGCTCAGAAAATCTGATGAAAAGTGAGGGGTCTTTTCTTTTCAGACGGATTTATTATAATAAGCAGCAGCTGAGATACTTTTTTATCTCATTTCATGTAATTCCTGACTTTTTTGGGCGCGGAAGTGGCGGAATAGGCAGACGCGCTGGATTTAGGTTCCAGTAGGGTAACCTGTGGGGGTTCGACTCCCCCCTTTCGCAGTTCTTTTTTGAGGGTGGAGAAAAAAATAGCTCTGATTTATGTCGCTCTTACCTAAATTATATTTTTTGATGTGCGATAAATCCCCGATTTCACGTCATTTTTACGTCTTTACACAGATTCTTCCTGTCTTAACCTGGCTTTAAATCCGCGAGATAATCTAGATTTTTACGTCTTTAATACGGATCCTCACTTAAATTTTCTTTTGTACAGATTTTAAAACAGGTATTTTTAGTGAAACAAAAATGCCGGAAAAGCGAAATTCAGAGTGCATCAGGTATAAAATGCCGGTGGTTATGCTTTTTTGAGCTGACAGAACGGAAACTGAAGCTGAGTATAAATTGGAAATGCACTTTTTCATGTGATAATTTTTGTTTTTTGTGCTTTTTATTTTTTGAGAAAATACCATTTCATCTGATGTTTTTGTATCTGGAGGACTGTAAATTTTTACTTTCCCTGTGTCCGCCGACAGACTGGAAAGTATTTTGTTTTGCTCAAAAATAAGGTTCTGAAAGCAGGCATTTTTAGCGAAACA
>JAUNBR010000043.1:0-2747 GCA_030527015.1 Planctomycetia bacterium | reverse complement strand
GAAACAAAAATGGCCGAGGAAGCGGAAATTCAGAGTGCATCAGGTATAAAATGCCGGTGGTTATGCTTTTTTGAGCTGACAGAACGGAAACTGAAGCTGAGTATAAATTGGAAATGGCACTTTTTCATGAGATAATTTTTGTTTTTTGTGCTTTTCGTTTTTTGAGAAAATACCATTTCATACTGATGTTTTTGTACCTGGAGGACTGTAAATTTTTACTTTCCCTGTGTCCGCCGACAGACTGGAAGGTATTTTGTTTTGCTCAAAATAAGGTTCTGAAAGCAGGCATTTTTAGTGAAACAAAAATGCCGGAAAAGCGAAATTCAGAGTGCATCAGGTATAAAATGCCGGTGGTTATGCTTTTTTGAGCTGACAGAACGGAAACTGAAGCTGAGTATAAATTGGAAATGGCACTTTTTCATGAGATAATTTTTGTTTTTTGTGCTTTTCGTTTTTTGAGAAAATACCATTTCATACTGATGTTTTTGTACCTGGAGGACTGTAAATTTTTACTTTCCCTGTGTCCGCCGACAGACTGGAAGGTATTTTGTTTTGCTCAAAAATAAGGTTCTGAAAGCAGGCATTTTTAGCGAAACAAAAATGGCCGAGGAAGCGGAAATTCAGAGTGCATCAGGTATAAAATGCCAGTTTTTGTGACTTCAGAAAAAGTAAATTTAATGAGAATCTGATATATTTGCGGCGGTAATACTTTTTTTCTTTTGAGAGGGACGAAAATATCCATTTTCTAAAAAACGTTCGATAAATTCAAAAGTTTCTGCCATATTCGGAAGAAGAGAATGATGTCCATTTATGAGAATGAAGTCAGAAGCCCCTTCCAGAAGTGTGGTGCTGACGGGAATGACACCATCATCGTCGCCGTCCAGCAGAGGAGTAAATCCCCATTCATTATTACATCCGCCGGCCATGATACCGAATTCACAGGGCGGAATGCCGAATTCTTTTAGCATTTCAGGGTATGAACGCCCCAGATCATGAAGAGGGCCGCCGATTTTAGCAGAAAAATGGAGCTGACTGGCAGTTTTTGCGTACTGAGATCCTCCGTTAGGCGGACAGATCTGAACGAAACGCTGGATTCTGTTATCAGGTAATTTTCCTTTTTCTCCGCCGGGTGGATTTCCGAGGTAACAGCGTATGATGATGCTTCCCAGGCTGTGACCCACAAGATCTATTTTTTCAGCACCTTTTAGACCATGAATGATGGAGGCTAATTTTTCTGCCTGCTGGCGGACCGACATTTCGGTGGAGGTGTATGTGATGTTAATGACGGCGGAGTAATTCCCACGCTGGCGGAACCAGCCGGCCATGCGCTGCATGGTGAGCCGATTTGCGCCCAGCCCATGCATGAGAATTAAGACGCGCCCCTTTAATGAAGGAATGGAGAGTGTATGCTTCAGTTTTTCCAGGCGTTTCAGGCAGTGATCGTGGGTGCCCAGGGCATATTGGCGGGAATGCGGATCCAAAAGGCGGTAAATTTTAAGCGTGGAATTATACTGAATACGCCATTCATGGTAAAAAGATACATCGGACCAGAAATGGATTCCACCGAGAGTGGGAAACGGAGGCATGTTTTCTTGAAAATCACTAAAAAAATCGGCGGGGTCTTCTGGTTCAGAAACTTCGGCGGAAAAAGCAGGAATCCAAAATGTACTGAATAATAAAAAAAGTAATAAAAGAAAACGTTTTTTGAAAGATTTCATATGGCTAAAAGGGAAAAAAGGATATAAATAAATGGTGTGATGGAATGATGTGGAAAGTGTGAGGCACCGAACGTCACAGTATTTTGTTTAATGCACTGTAAGTTTTATTTTTTTGACTTTTTTTGTGCGAAGATTCAGTTTTTTTGATCGCACGAAATTAAAATTTAAATGGAAGCAGTAAAAATAAATTTTATGTAAAGTAAAATTTAAGATTATCGTTATTTGGCCGTGCAAAAAAGGGAATTTTAAGGAATATTGGCTGTGTCAGTGTTTATTTTTTCTTGTAAGGCCTGGTCTTTTGCGAGGATTTTATCTTGTAATTTTTTTCGAAAGACGAGAAGTTTATCGCGTAAATTGTCGTCAGATAAAGCTAAAATTTCCACGGCCAAAATACCTGCGTTCCGTGGGCCTCCACCGCCCGCTGCGACGGTCGCCACGGGAATGTCGCCGGGCATCTGGACGGTGGAAAGCAGAGAATCCAGACCACCACACATGTCTGTAATAACGGGAATTCCGATAACCGGCAGCGTGGTGTGTGATGCGACGACTCCCGCCAGATGTGCGGCACCACCTGCGGCAGCCAAAATGACTTTTATTCCGCGTGAAGCAGCATTTTTTGCGAAATCTTCCACCAGAGCAGGAGTCCGGTGAGCACTCATGACATGTGCTTCATAAGAAATTCCGAATTCATTTAAGGCGTCAGCAGCTGCCCGGATTTTGGGCCAGTCACTGTCACTTCCCATTAAGATTCCCACGGTGGATGTTTTCATATGTCGTCCTCTATTTCTGAATTTTGTCTGATGACTGATTCTTTTTTAACGTCCCTTGTTTTTTGGTAAATATTAGTTATACTGTTTTTGATGCAGTATATAACTATAAAATATTATCTCATATTATATTTAGCAAAAAAGTATTTTATACCCGATACACTATAAATTTCCGCCTCCCAGGCATCTGAGCTGCGTAATGCAGAGATTTATACTCATTCCAATTTAAAATTTCGCAAAAGTTTTGTCAAAATTTGCACGA
>JAUNBR010000042.1 GCA_030527015.1 Planctomycetia bacterium | reverse complement strand
ACACGGGTTTACATACCGGTTTACACACGGGTGCACACACGGGTTCACATGCAGGTTTACATGCAGGCATACAGCGGGGCTTTAACAGAGGCTTACATACCACGGGTTTACACACGGGTTTACATGCGACTGGCGCACAGATGGGAGCGGGAGCACACGCAGGCGCGGGAGCCGCTTCGATCACTTCCGGGGTGCAGCACGGATCACAACAATTTGTTTCGCATACAGGACGTCCGCCGAAAAGTGTGCGGAGGATTCCCTTTACGGTCGCGCCGGGCATGGCACAGCATTCGGGCGCGATGGTTCCTTCACAGGAAATTTCTGCGGGAGCACATGCTTCACATGGATTGGCTGGTTCACAGCACGCTCTGCGACAATTAATGATACACGCACGTTCTGCTTTCGCCTGTGCGACATTACACTGCAGCTCTGCCTTAAAGCAGTCCAAATCATTTTTGATATTCTCAGTTATTTCGCATACCGCATTATCGATTTTACACTGAGCATTTTGTAAACGACATTTTAAATTCGCCATGGCGCAGCGTGCACGAGGAAAGAGAGGCATCAGCGGCTGACAGGTTACTTCACATGCTGGTTCACATGCTGGTTCGCACGCAGCTTCTACCACCGGTTCACATGCGACTGGAGCACATACCGGTTTACATATGGGTTTACATGGTTCGCATACCGGTTCGCACACGGGTTCACATGGAGTGCACACAGGTTTACAGATTCTTCGCAGTCCACCAAAAAGATCGCACCGGGGACGGCATGTGACAATTTCTCCACATGGTTCACATGCCGCCTCTGCCACCATGGGTTCCACCACCGTGGGAGTACATCCGCCATTCGCATAAAGCTGGCCGACGAATGCAATTACACTTAATATAAGTGTGGGTAAAATGATATTAGATTTCATGGATTTTCATCTCCTCTTATAATGGAACAGTAAACTTTCATTTTTTTTGTCGTTATCTTCGTTAGAGGCTGTAATAACGATCGGCATATCATGTAAACATCCGATGAATGCATGACCGCCAAAATAACTTTCAAAAATAAAATAAAATGACCATTCGTATTTTTACCGGGTCTGACGAGTTTATCCCTAACTCGTGATTCTTCCTGCACAGTCTCGGTAACTTCTTTAAGATACATATGCTGGGAACATCTGTATTCCAAAGCTAAATTCTGTATCGGACAACTTTTCCATTTCGCTTGAGCCTACAATTTGTATAACCGTTATGATGGTTTCATGCGAAAAAACAGGAAAAATGTGAAAATGTATCGGTCATTTAAAATTTAATGAGGTAAATGAAATTTTGCTTAGCGTTAAAGTTTATGTAAACCGAAAAACCGGAAATATTTAAAGTTAAATTTTATTGATTATAGCGATAATGCGGAGAGTGATTTTTTTAAAAATTTTGAGAAAAATTTTAAAAAAAACGATTTTATTTTGTCGTACTATAACTTTTCACTTTCCTGGTAATTTTATGTCTGACGTATTATAAATATTCAGTTTTCTTGAGCTTTTTCTCCGCTGAAAATACCAGGCATTTAGAGCCGCACGAAACTGAAATTTAATGAAAAGCTGGCGTATTTCTCAGCTGCTGGAAAGAGGGCTCTGCTTTTTTAACTGCGTAAAAGAAAAGTTAAAGGTGAATTCATACAGACGCCTAAAGAGATAAGGATCAAAAATAATAAGTAGTCAGAAGATTCTTGAAGGGAAAGAAATAGTTTTATACCTCTGATGTACTATAAAAACCCATTTTTTTTGCATTTTATACCTGATGTACTATAAAATTCTGTTTCTCCGGCATTTTTGCTTTACTAAAAATGTGGTGCTTCAGAGCCGCATAAAGCGGAAATTTAAGCGAGAACCAGAGTTTATCCGGCATTTTTAAAAAGTCTGCGCCGCATAAAACGAAATTTTAAGCGAGAATCTGCATATGATCCTTCAGATATAAAAATACACAGATGGCATAAGCCGTGTAAAATATTATTCGACTTATGCCACAGAGATTTATGATGCAGTAAAGTTATTCTCAGGATTTACTGTATTCGGTTTCCGTCATCATGTCGTGCAGAGTGAGTGGCTGTGTTATCGCCGGAGTTCTGCTGCGCTGTGAGGACGTTTAGTTCTTCGGGAGAAACCATTCTGTAAGTTACCAGGTCAGGCGTTCCATTTCCAGTAAAGTCGCCGACCAGCGGAAATTCACCGGCCGTACCGCGCTGCAGTGTGCGCACTTCACCATTCGCGCCGAGCATTTCCCAGCGCCCGTCACGGTAAACGCCGACACGGGACAGTCCATCATTTTCCCAGTTTCCGACGATCGGAATATCACCTTTTTGTCCAAAGAAAATCCGGGTATCATTATCGGTCAGCTGTCCGTCACCGTCTGTGTCTAAAATCCATTCACCATTTCGGAAAACACCGATCTGAGTTACACCGTCTCCTGTCCAGTCACCCGTAACGGCGATATCTCCATCCTGGCCGAACTGGAAGACATGATCGATTACGTCTCGCCGAACCTCACCCATGCTGGTTTTTTTCATGTCGCGGAAAAACTGTGCCATCTGAACTTCTGGCGGGATATTCTTAAAGGCACGCGGAGAACGGTTTCGGGAATCCGGCAGACCAGGTTCCTGCGCGATTCTTTGCGTGTCTTCTTTCCATGCGGGACCAAAAATCCCGATATCCACTTTTCCGTCACCGTCCCAGTCACCGACGATCGGCTGATCTCCTTTTGTACCCAGCTGCACCCACAGATCGTCATCATCCCACTGGAAGTTCGCGTTCAGGTCAATAAACCAGAAACCATCATAAAAGACGGCGAGTTCATCTTTTCCATCTCCGTTAAAATCACCGGTCAGCGGTCTGGCACCATCCAGACCGACAAGAACCATCATGGGAGTCTGGGAATCATGAGTCAGTAAGGCCTGAATACGTTTCATGGCTTCTCCCTGCCATGTGTTCGGGTCAAAAACGGCATTCACCCAGCGTGTGCCTTCCACCGTATTTTCACCATAAACACGTGGTGTTCCTGCGTTAATAACACTCAGATGCCATGTGGGGCCGATATCTCCGGAAAGACCACCACCTCCGAGAGCTGACGAGCTGCGGCCATAAAAGTATGGTGAGTAGCCATACGCACCTGCGATCGGCGAGGAACCGGAGGAGAGGGAAGGATAACCGGGAGGCCCGTACAGAGTCGAAGTGCCTCCACCACCGGGATCTGTCGGATACCATTCGACGAGAATTTCACTGAAATTATATTCCTGTCCGTGATCACCATAATCGAGTATAATATTAGACAGTGTATCACCCGACGGATTCACGGCCTTTCCCCCGAGAGTTCCAGGCGTGTCGATTCCGTCCACGTAATTTTCTGGCTGTAATTCGAGAATGGTATAAGTTCCCGGCGAAAGGTTTTTAAAGCAGTAATATCCTTTTTCGTCAGTAACAGTAGTAATTTGGCGGCCATTTTCGTCGAGAATCGGATTCCCGTCTTTATCTGCTAAAACGAGCGTAACTCCTTTTATGGGAGTGCTGTTTTCGCCACGAATGCCGGGATATGTTTCCCAAATATCCTCAGGCAGATTACTTCCTTCTTCCAGACGCAGCGTGTCACCATCCTGGAAAACATAACCAGAAATCTGGGCATACTCATATTCCCAAAAATCATAAAGGATACCATCATCTCCGGAGTTTAGCTGAATGCCCACGGTCAGATCTTGTCCGCCGGAGGAACCTCCATGAGAACCGACTGCCTGTCCGCCGTTTAAATATTCTTCTGGCTGATACTCATAAATCTGGTAAGTGCCAGGTGTTAAGGAATCAAAAATATAAAAACCATTTTGGTCAGTATACGTCGTGGCGATCAGATTTCCCGAGGTATCACGTAATTCAATTTTTACATTTTCCAGCAGCAATTCACTTTCATCGAACGTCCCATTTTTATTGGAATCCAGCCAGACTTTTCCTGAAACAGAGGCGGGGAGAATTTCACCGAAATCATAATTTACTCCGTCCTGTCCGCTATAAACATAAATAGCGCAGATTTTATCTTCCGCGGCAGAGTCTGAAAGCTGAGTGCCGCCGAGAGAACCGACGTGATCTTTCCCGTCAAGATAACCCGCGGGAGTCGCTTCTGTAACGCAGTATTTCCCTGGAGTCAGACCTGTAAATTCCCAGTAACCATTTTTATCTGTCGTGGTGGTGTATGTCTTTCCTGTGTTAACGTTCGTCAGAGTGATGGGAACTCCCTGCAGAAGCGTTTCGCCGCCGTCAAGAATTCCATTATCATTCTTGTCCTCAAAAACATGCCCAGAAATAGAACCGGGAACGTATTCCGAAAAGTCATTATGAATGCTGTTTTGTCCGCCCTGAATCGAAATGTCGGTTAAACCGTTCGCGTCAATAATTGTTCCGACCGGTGTTCCATTAATGCTTCCGATAAAAGAGCTGACGTCAAGATAACCTTCAGGAGTAACTTCCGTAACGCGGTATGTTCCCGGCGTGACACTAAAGGAATACTCTCCCTGGCTGTTCGTGCGTGTGGAATTCACCTGCTGATAAGTATTCGTGGTTTCATCCAGTTTCCATAAAATAATCTGAACATTTTCCAGCGTACGGTCCGTGTTTTGATCATATGCGAAATCATAATCCACGTCTTCATAAACTTTTCCGGAAATGGTGGCGGGCAGGGGGATCTGTACTCCCTGAAATAATGCTCCCGCGGTATAAACCGACTGATCCTGACCATCAGCTGAAGGGGGAATGCTTGCGGAATTTGTGTATGAATCATTCGGAAGATTCGGAAGATTAAGTTCCTCATACTGCTTCTGATAAATATCCACGAAAGGAAGTGAGGTAACACTAAAATCTTCATAATAATCAGCAGTGAAGGTGGCCGTAACGGTGGTCGTGGAAGCGAATTCTGCGCCTGTCACCTCCGCGTCCACTAAACCAGAATTCAGTGATTCGTCGACATCTAACTGAAGGATTAAATAGTCGCCCGCGGTAAAATTTTCAAAAGAAATCGTGATGAGCGTATTTTGTACCGTGATGGAATAATCCTTGACGGTAAAACCATCTGCGGAATAAATTTTAAATGGGACACTATTATATGCGCTTTCGACTCCCGCTGGATTATCCTTTCCTGCGTCCACATATGCATGACGATCATTTAGGCCGTATGCTGCCATGTCGATCGTCATGGTTTTTAGCTGAGTGTTTTCTGCGCCACCGGCAAAAGAAACATAAATATAATCGGCTGCCGAGTCGACTCCCGAACCATACTCGGTGCGAGTTCCCTCATAATAAACGACTCCGAAATCGATCGGATTTACTGACAGTAAACACCGTGCTTCCAAAAGCTCTGCGCCTGCCAACCGTCGTAATAAATTGGTTCTGCTATTTTTGCTCTGACTCATTTATTATGCCTCGAAATTTCTTTTTTCAATAAATTTTGGAGAGAAATTTATTGGTTTCATTATGATTATGATTTTATTATGTAAACCACATAAATTATTTTTATCACGTAATCATCATAAAAGACTTCTGAATGGAATACTTCGGATGTGTTTTCTGATGAATGATAATATTCTGTTTCTACTGTATTTTTCTCCGGTATACGATAAATCGTTTCACTCAGCATTTTATATGTGCATGAAATGCCTGTTTTCAGAGCTGGACGAAACGGAATTTAATATATCCTGGTTCCAATTTAAAATTTCGTTTTGTACGGCTCTAAAAGCAGGTTTTTTCAGCGAAGCAAAAAAGCCTGTGAAGCTGAATTTTATAATGTATCGGGTATAAAACCAGGATATGATGAAAAACGGATTTTACTTCAGTAAAAAATGGAAAAGTGGAAATCATCGTATGCAGGACATGAAATATTCTCACACAGTTCTTTGTCTGCCATACTTACGTTTTTATTTTTTATTTAAGTCTTAGTGCATTTCGTTTTTTGTATACCTTTTTGTGAATCTTCTTTTGAACTGCACGGTTTTACGTTTTTTAACGGATGGGTAAAATACATAAAAGCAGGTTTCGGTGTTACTGTATTTTAATTTTCTGTGTCCTGTAAATTTTCGTTTCACCCGTTTACGATATATGAATGCCCATTTTTGATGTTATACTAAATGAAATTTTCAGTATGCCTGGCTAAAAATAACTGTTTTTTTATGACGGTATAAAATTTAATATGACCGTATAAATTTTAATGGAAAACGAAATTCGTATTATGAGTTTCCATTTTACGAAATTTTATCTCAGGAGAATGGTATCTGTCATTCCCACGGAATCTGTATCGATTTTCCAAATTTTGACGGTGGTGTCAAAACTGCATGAAATAAGCTGGTGATTTACTTCGTCCCAGATCAGTTCGGCGATCGTTCCCGTATGTTCTTGTGAATAATAAAGTGGTTCCTGCCGTGTGGAATTTAATCGCCAGACGCTCAGAGAATTATTGCTTGAGCCGGCAGCGATTAAATCGGTTCCGCAAAAAGTAAGGGCACTTACCTTTCCAGAGGGATATGTAAATTCTTTTGTGACCGTTCGATTTTCGACGGACCAGACATAAATTTTTTGATCATCTCCACCGGTAATCAGAGAATAATCGCCTTTCGTCGGAGAAAATGCCAGTGCGTTAATTCTTCGTGTGTGGCGTTTTGGTAAATCAAAATGAGTGTTTGTGGCCATATCAAAAATGCGGATAATACCACTGCGCCCAGCGGAGGCTAAATAACGTCCATCTGCAGAAAATGCGACACAGCGCTGGTCTTCTCCATTCGTTAACATCTGAATAGGCAGACGCCGGTGGGAAAGTCGGTAAAGCCGTAAAATATTATCATAACCCACCATGGCCATACGTTCATTATCACTGCTGAAGGCGATCGCCCGTACTGTGTTTCCGCCTGTTTCGAAAGGAAATAGCTGCTCAAAAGTCTGACTGTTATAACAGTACATATTCTGATCCATTCCCCCGGTAACTAAATATTTACCATTCGGACTAAATTTCGCGCATCTCACCCAGTCCGACTGATCTGAAATGTGTTTCTCGATTTTTCCAGAAGGTAAACTCCATATTCGTGTGATATGGTCATCTCCCACCGTTACCAGCCGATCTCCCTTCAAATTAACAGAAATACCGACAACTACAGGTATTTTTCCGTCAGGTGAATTCTGTAATTGTTCAGGAGTAATCCGAAGGGTTTTTTCCGATTTCCATTCTACTGCTGCCGCTAAATTCAGAAAAGAAAATAACGAAAATAACAGAACTGCTGAAAATAAATGGAGTTTATGGAGTGGCATGATAGGATTCCTTACAATAAAATTAAAAAAAGTCCTGTTTCTAATTCGGTAATTAAAGGGTCAGTGAATTAGTTATTCTTTGTGAAAAAGTAAAAGAATGTCAGATTATGCTGAATAAGGGGATAATAACAGTGAAAAAATAAGACTTTTTTGATAAAATAAAATAAAAATGTTATCTTGATAAAAAACTTATAAAAATTTTAAGATATATTTTGTTTTGAATTCGGCATACGGAATGTAATTTTGTGGTATGTTATACCCGATACACTATAAATTTCCGCTTCTTCGGCATTTTTAGCCCGGTTTTCTGCTGGCTGGGAATTATAAAATACCGGCCGATCTGTCCGGTGGACAGGAAAAATGGAAATTTATAGTGTGTGCTTCGGATATAATTTATGCTGAAAATTTTTCTGTCATCATAATCATAAAAAATAATTTTAAAAAAGGAACTGTATTATATTTTATATAATTTGTGTAGTTTAACGCCTTTTGTCTTGGAGAATAATAGAAATATTATAAATTTCACCATCACGATAAACAGAAACGGGAACTGCTTTATGTGATTCCGCTAAATTAACTAAATTATATAAATGTTTATCGTCTTCCACTTTTACATGGTTAAAATACAAAATAATATCTCCGACAGAAAAATTAGCTTTAGCGGCCGGAGAGCCAGGCTGGATTTCCGCCACTCGAGCTCCCTGAACATGAGGGAGTCCGGCGGCGAGTGCTTTTTCTTGAGTAAAATTTCCATCCAGTGTAATTCCTAAATAAGCGCGACGAACTTCACCATATTTAATTAATTGGTCCACGATTAACATAACCATACGAATGGGGATGGAGAAGCCGATTCCCTCATTTCCTCCGCTGCTGCTGGCGATCGCGGTATTAATTCCGACCACTTCCGCATGAAGATTTACCAGTGGTCCACCGCTATTTCCGGGATTAATCGCTGCGTCAGTCTGGAGAAAATCTTGTAATCGGACAGTAGAGTTTCCGATTTCCAGTGAACGTCTGCTTTTTGCACTGATAATTCCAAAAGTTACGGAATGATTTAGGCCGAAAGGACTTCCCACCGCCAAGACGAAATCTCCGATTTCCAGAGAATTACTGTTTCCGATTTTTGCCGCCAGAAGGTCAGGCGCGTTTACTTTTAAAACGGCGATATCTGTTTCAGAATCATGCCATGATGAAATGGGATGAATGATACGATTATCGTGGAGTTTAATCTTTATATCTTTCATTTTTGCACCACGAATCACATGCCGATTCGTGATAATATAATATTCGTCGTCTCGGAGAATAATTACTCCGCTGCCGGCTTCTTCTATCGTCGTGTTACTGCCGCGAATCGGAGGAATTTTTGTAATCGACTCGATATGAACCACACTGGGAGCGATAATTTTTGCCACAAGTTTTAAAACGTTACTCTGTGCTTCAAGAATGGCCACATGCTGCTGGAGTTCTTGCAGAAGTTTATCTCTTTCTTGAGCTGAAGTGGATGTGGGTTTATCCAGTAAAGAGGCGACTTTTTCTTTCGGCTGCGCCTGTGCGATAATCGGAGTGTCCTCAGAAGATGACTTCTCTGGTATGGATAATTCCTCGGATGTCGGTGAAGGAATGTCTTCCGATGAGAATGGAGAAGGGATTTTTGAAATATTTTCTGATGAAAATTTCGCTGGATGCGCGGTCTCTGATGAAAAACTTGTGCTGTCTGTCTGGGAAAGATGATTTTTAATTGGATGGATTTCCGAAGGATACTCTATTTGTGCAAAAATTATAGTAGGATAAATATTACACAAAAGAAGAATCAAAAGATATTTTAGTTTTGGAAGCAGAAATACCGCATCCGGAGATTTTTGTTTTGTAGAAATATCTGTTTTTTTTGATAGAAAAGGCAAAAAACAAAAATAACGGGTGTAATTATTTTTTATCGTACGATGATTCATACTTTTCATATGTGTCGGAATAAAAGTCAGAATATGCATGAAATCCCTCGGCCTGAAACCTGGAAAGTGGTACCTTTTCTTGAATAATCGGCATAATCGTTATAATTGTTGAGGTAACTTTTAAAATTAGAGGGATAACAGAAAGCTGGGAGAATTATGTTTTCAGAATTTAATATACCTGATGCACGATAAATTTCTGTTTTCCTGACATTTTAGTTTCACTAAAAAAGCCTGTTTCGGAGCCGAACGAAATGGAAATTTAAAGTGGAAACAGCATAAAAGAGATTTTTAGAAAATAGAGTATAAAAATATTAATGAAAGAAAGAACCACAGATAAATAAGAGAAGTGAGAGATAAAAATGGAGAAAAAATTATTTTGGGAGGTGGTGTAAACGTAACTGACCACAGGCTGCTTCCAGTTTTTCACCTTTTCTGTGACGGATTACAGAAGAAAGGCCATTCTCTTTAAGGATTTCAGAAAACTGTGCGATTCGTTCTTGTGAAGGAGAACGGAAATCTAAAGATTCCACAGGGTTAAAAGGGATCAGATTTATCAGAGCGTTTTGGTTTTTTAGAAGAGAACATAATTGGCGCGCATGAATTTTTGAGTCGTTTACGTCTGCGATCAGAATATATTCATACGTAACGCGTCGGCCCGTCTGATGAAAATAATAA
Source organism: Planctomycetia bacterium (assembly GCA_030527015.1). GTDB lineage: Bacteria > Planctomycetota > Planctomycetia > Pirellulales > Thermoguttaceae > RGIG3701. The sequence goes on along the minus strand of JAUNBR010000042.1, from coordinate 25,429 downwards.
GTCGCCGCGTCCAGAACAGAGTGAATTCCGTATTTTCGATTTATAGGCATTAATTCATTTCGGAGGCTGTCAGACGGTGCGTGCAGGGAAATCGCCAGGTGATAAGGATGTTTGATCGTGGCTAAAAGGCGGATACCATCAGGTAATCCGGCGGTGGAAATGGTGATTTTTCGTGCGCTGATGCCCAGGCCATCTTTTGCCGAAACGATTTTCAGGGCGGCAAGAAGATTAGGTAAATTGGCCAGAGGTTCTCCCATTCCCATGATCACGGCGTGAGAAAGTCGGTTCGCGGTGCCCGCCGACTGGTGTGTTACGGAAATATGATCGGCCACGAAAAGAAATTGTTCGAGAATTTCATGGGCCGAAAGATTTCTGACCAGACCATTCATACCGCTGGCACAAAACACACATTTCATCGCGCAGCCGACCTGCGTACTGACACAGACCGTATGTTCTCCTTTATCATTATGCAGTAAAACGGTTTCGATACATGAACCATCCGATAAGCGCAAAAGAAATTTTTCGGCAGAATCATCTGGGGAGCCGAGATGGGTTACCATCTGAGTATTTCGGAGACAGAATTCTGCTTCCAGCTGCTGACGTAAGGGAGTCGGCAGATTTTTCATCTGCTGGAAAGACGTGATTCCTGGTTTAAGGGCCCACTGTGACAGCTGCGTGGCGCGAAAACTGGGATGTCCATGAGATTTTAACCAGGAGATTTTTTCTTCAGCAGAGAGTTCATAAATACTTTTTTTCATATACTGGTTCCAATTTAAAATTTCGTTTTGTGCGGCTCTAAAGGCAGGCTTTTTCAGCGAAGCAAAAAAGCCGGTGAAGCGGAATTTTATAATGTATCGGGTATAAATGCGCTGAAATATTTTTTACTGAACTGGGATACGGATTTTATTTTGGATTTTATCTTCGAAACGCTGTAAATTTTCTTAGGTTTTCCGCATTTTCTGATACATGAAACGCCGAGATTTCATAGGCACAAAAAGTTTAATTTTAAGGCGGAAATGAGTATGCCGCGGCAAAAATATTTTTTGTGACACATAAAATGGAAATTTAAAGTGGAGTGGAAGATGTATCACTGGATTTCATCAGAGGCCGTTCCAGAACTGTAAGAATCGCATTTCGAATAATCCGTGATTCAGAATCCTGCTCTGGAGTTTCATTATAAAGGTCATACTGTTTTGCCACTTCGGTACCACTTATTAAAACGCCATAATGGTCCACACTCGTCTGCAGAGCAAGAACACATTTTTTGCGTAAGTCCATATTTTTTGTGCCCGAGGAAGCAAAAGATATGAGTGTCTGCTGTGAAAGAGGAGTGCCGAACCAGGCGAGAGTTTTCGCTGCTTCTGACGTATATGCAGGAATACTCATTAAATTTAAAATAGGAGTATGAAGTTTTGAAATATCATAAATCTCACATATGGGAGGAAGGGACGGTGAGTTTTCTGCTTCTGATGGAGAAGCATCTGTCTCATTCATCTTGGAGGTAAATATTTTGCGGATTTTACCGCGGCGGTGTGTGCAGACGATTTTTTCTGCCCAGATAAGGCATTTACGTGTTTCCTCCAGTCGCTGTAAATCAGAGGCAGGCGTAAAGCCATTTAGTCGGTGTACGAGAGCCGTGATTAATTCGACTCCGCTATCATTCTGTGGATACGGAAACCATACGCTGCGGAAAGTTTTGTCTGCTAAACGTTCTGCGGCATGAAAATCCGCACTTTCCGCGATAAAAACGATCGGAATATCTCCCATTTTAATATCTTGGCGTATACTCTGCGCCAGAAAATCAGGAGAGGGGTTTCGCGTGTCCATACAAATTAATAAAAAAGCATAATCGCAGCAGTTCTGACATTTTACCAGCATCTCTTTTCCAGAATTCGCTGTATCAAAATGATACCCTTCCGCCATAAAACTTCCTCCGAGAGAGGCGGCGTCTGTCAGATTATTTCCGCATACCAAAATTCGTTGTTTTCCAGAAGAGGAAAGAAACCAGGCAAGATTTTCGATTAACAGGTGAGAGCCAGAGTAAGATTTTTGTGGGTCCCATTTCATGATGGTCTCCATGGCCGCGAAACGCAGATGACGATCAGGCGTATTTATCGCCATGACAAGAGGTGAAAAGGTAAGAGGAGATGCGTTTTCTTTTTTGCTGTTTCGGAATTCACGAGGAATCAGCATGTCCGCATTTCCCATTTCTCCCAGCATGATGACGGCACCCGTGGCGGCAAGAAATGCTTTTTCATTAAGGCAGAAAACTAAAACGGATTCCAGCTCCTCGGGTGAAAAAGCCTTCCGAATATTTTCATATTCCGGGGATTTAAGTAACTTTTCACTCGAAAAGCCATTCTGCAGAATGAGCTGCTCCAGTGTGTTACGAAGATATTCACGTTTTGCGAAAGCTGACTCTGGATTCATTTTCCACAGTGCCCGGGCAAAACGGTAACATTTTGTCGCCAGTTCAGTTTCTGTCGTTCCGACAGAACATCTCGGGCGTTTCGTTTCATCATTCCACCGCCAGATGACGGTGACTGTAGTGTCCGTTCTTTTTTCACCACGAATTCTGGCCAGATTTTGAGAAAGCCTGAGTAACTCTGACGTAATCACGTCCTCCACAATTTTTGCAGCCGTTTTTTCATCAGTCATATTTCTTCCCTGAATTCCAGACAGGGCACGATAAGCTTCTTTTTGCAGCGTTTTTTCTTCTTTTGCGCAGTGTGCCGCGGCAAGAAAAAGATAATGTAATGCCTGCTGATTTCCCTGAGCACTCTGCATGGACAAAAACCTCACACATGCCGTTTTCAGTTTCGTATGATCTGATTCCAGCACCGCACCGACTGCGCTGGTGGCACTCTCACCAAAAGTTAAAAGAAAAGTTTCGATTTCTGCCCGTCCCTCTTTCATTTCTTCATCTGCCAGCGAAAGTATCAGCAGCGGAAGTGCCAAACTGTCATGTGTCTGTAATTCAGAAGCGGCCTGCCGGCGTTTTTCGCGGTCAGGAGCATAAAGAGATTTTATAATCGATTCATCTTCAAAACGCCGACGCATGGCTTCCAAGACGGTTTCACCTAATTTTTTCCCATTCTGTGAATAACGAGGATCTTTGCTCAGCGCGGCAAAATAACTCTGTCCGTGCTCGATGACCATATCATAAATTTCATTATCCGTGGGTTTACATGCGAGTGCTTTTCTGAATAAAACCTCTGCGATTTCCGTCCTCCCCAGACCATCAATTAATTTTCCAGCACGCACCAATTCTTGCGCAGTTTCCGGTTCCGTGGCAAGAATGGCCTCCACACCCGCGTCTCCGAACTGCCGCACCTCCGAAGTAAGGTAAGTGCTTAAATCGTCTGGTAATGAGGACTCTTGTGAGGACGCTCTTCTTTCGGCAGGTGGTGCCTGCACGGTTTCCTCATTTTCGAAATCATCCTCAGGAATTTCTTCGTCTGGAAAACTTTCATCTTCAAAATCTTCTTCCTCAAAATCACTGAAGTCTTCTTCCTCTTCCAGTTCCTGCCCAAAAGCCTGGAAATGCGACGGAAAATATTTTATAAAAAAGAAAGAATCGCTTCCGGGAAAAAGAGTTATAAAAAGAATTCCGCCAGTTAAAAAAAACGAAAGTTTCTTTAACATAAAAGACGAAAACTTTTGAACAGGATAAATCGAAAAAGGAGGATAATGTTTTGAAGTCATGGAATATTCTCTTTTTATAATCTCTATTAAAAAATGAGGTAAAATTTTGTATGATTTATACTCGAAAATGATAATGGAAACACGGTAAATTTCTGTTTAGGATTCCTTTCTGCTGACGAATCACCAGGCGTTTTCAGCAGATATAAATATTTTAATTATCATGGAGCCTAAACGAACACCGTTTTGTCTGAGATACAATAAAATTTCGTTTTGTTGGTGTTTTGTTTCGCTGAAAATTTCTGTCCGTGCCGCACAAAACTAAAATTTATCATAAATCGAAAATAAACAGACGGTGTATCCATTATACATATACTGGTTCCACTTTAAATTTCTGTTTTGAGCGGATTCTGAAAGCAGGCATTTTCAGCGAAGCTAAATGCCGGTAAAGCGAAAATTTATAGTGTATCGAGTATAAAATAATAATTATATAAATGTCTGAATAAATTTTATATTTTCTCTAAAAATAAAATTTCAGTGTGCGTCTGGATTTTATTCCAGGTATTTAATCCAAAAATTCAGTTGAGTTTTCACCTGTTCTTGTGAAGTGGAGCCATAACTCTTAAATGCTAAAATGGCCTGCTGCACCCCCAGCACCGAGTAAACGGTTTCGTCCAGTGATGCATCCGCTTCCTGAAAATCAGACAGAGACAGGTCAGCTAAACGGCATTTCTGGTTTAATGCTTTTCGGACAAGTTTCCCCACCAATTCATGAGCCGTTCTTTGAGGAATTCCCCGTAAGATGAGGTACTCCATAAAAGTAGTAGCGTCCAGGTGTCCGCGGTCCAGTTTCGCAGAGATGGCTTCACGGTCAAGTTTTGTTCCCGCGACGATATCCGCCGCCAGTTCCAGAGAAGCACAGACGGTATCATATGCGTCAAAAATAGGTGGTTTATCTTCCTGTAAATCCCGGTTATACGCCAGCGGTAAGCCTTTTAAAAGTACCAGCAGCGTCTGTAAATCGCCCACGACGCGTGCTGTTTTTCCCCGAATAAGTTCCAGTGTATCTGGATTTACTTTTTGAGGCATAATGGAAGAGCCAGTACAAAATTTTTGCGGAAGCTGAATAAAATGAAACTCCTCCGTACTCCAGAGGATCCATTCTTCTGCCCAGCTGCTGAGGTGCTCCGCGATGAGTGTTAAGACGAAAACGAATTCCACAGCGTAATCACGGTCACTGGAAATGTCCAGGCTATTTTTGCCGACATCCTCAAAACTCAGCAGTTCTGCGGTCATGTGCCGGTTAATCGGAATGGAGGTTCCTGCCAGAGCTGCGGCACCCAGACTAAGAATATTTATTCTTTTTCGGCAGTCATGAATGCGCTGGCGGTCACGATCATATTTTTCACAGTATGCCATCCAGTAATGAGGTGCCAGAACCGGCTGCGCCCGCTGTGTGTGAGTGTATCCCGGAAGAATGCAGTCCATATCTTCATCACAGCGCCCGATAAATGCACGCTGGAGATTTTTTAAAAGTCCATCCACGTGGTCAGCTGCGTCCCGCATCCATAAACGCAGATCGGTGGAGACCTGATCATTTCGGCTGCGCCCGGTGTGTAATTTTCTGCCCGTGTCTCCGATACGCTCAATTAATGCCCGCTCGATGTGCATATGAATATCTTCCAGCTCAATTTTATATTCAAATTTCCCTGATTCGATATCTTGCAGAATGGCGTCCAGACCAGAAATGATCGCGTCTCTTTCTTCTGGTGTTAATATTCCCACCGTTTCCAGCATTTTTGCATGTGCCTGGGAACCGAGAATATCATGGTAATACAGTCTCTGGTCAAAACTAATGCTTTCAGTAAATCGTTCCATTCTAGGATCCGTGGCCTGATTAAACACTCCGCCCCATGCTTTTTTTATGGAAAATGTTTCTGTTTCTTTTTGAATTTCAAAATTATTTTTTTTTGGTTTTCCCTGAGTATCCATTTATTTTATGTATTTTTTATTTTATGTATTTTGGGTCAAAATTATACTGATTTTCATTTAAATTTTCGTTTTATGTGGTTCTGAATGCATTTTCCATGAAGCAAAAACTGTCTTCCGGTCAGCTGGAGCTGAAATGAAGGTGAAAATTTATCGTGTACTGAGAATCATACATTCATGGTTATATAAATATTTTATGGTTATATAAATATTTTAAGGATAAAAGTATTTATATATCCGATGCACTGTAAATTTTCGCTTCCCCGGCATTTTGTTTCGCTGAAAATGCCTGCATTCAGAACCGCACAAAATGGAAATTTAAAATGGAACCAGTATAAAATATCATACACCAAAACATCAAAAAATCCTAGAACGAAAGTGGTTTTTTCTTATTTTTTTATAAATAAATATTATAAAAATAAATTAATTTTGAAAATACTTCGGTTTTTAGGATTTTTTGGAATGAATAAAGTTTTGCGGTTACTTCGACGATAATAATTACAGAGACTGTGTAAATGTTTTACAGTGAGGGTACGCCTGTATTTAATTTTGTACAATTTGTGTGTTAAATCATGTCCGATTCTTTTTCCCATACGAATTCTAATATGTTCCATGAGTATGGAGAAGGAGAAAAGTATGCACCGCCAGAGGACCCGCAATTTTTGTTGCTGCGGACGCTGGAAACACGCCTGGAAAGATTTTTAGATATTTATTGTCTGATTCAAAAAATGGATGTTTTTCCGGCGTCAGAGTTTTTTTTATCAAAAAAATCAGAAAATTTAGAGCATTTTGGCCTGTCAGATAAAGGATTTTTGATTACTTTTCCTTTTTCTGGGAAGACGAATATTTTAATTATTCCAGAAAAAAAAGAGAGCTTACCTTCATGGTACAGAAATCCTGGAGTGGCAGGGAAGTCTCGTCTTTCGTTATTTGCGCAGGAATTATCAGATATTTTTCCGAAATTTTCTGCTATTTTTAATTTAGATAAAGAATCACAGGTACTGCCGCTTTACGGTTTTCCTTTAAATATAATTCATTTTTTAGAATCAGAAAAATATTTTGCTGGGCGAATTCTTCAGATGGAAACACTCTGCCGCCGTCTGGTTTTTGTTGGGGATCCAAAAATCGCGGTTTTCACGATGACCCGTTTTGACGGCAGCCTGAGTACCGCGTGTCTGGTGACCGCTGTGGAAAATCCGGAAATTCTCAAAATTTTTGCAGATCATGATGAGAAATCACCTGTTTTATCAGAGATTCCTTTAAAACCTGTCCGAGCGCTGGAGACCGTTTCTGTAATATCTGATTCTATTATATCTGATATATCTAAAAATGAGAAATCTCACCCTGATGATACCGGAGTGATTTTTTCAGGAGAAAGTTTATCTAAAGAAAATAGCTTAAAAGAATGTTCTAGTGAAATTTTGCCAGAGGAAGAGGAATATGTTCTTCCTATAATCGAAAATATTATTTCGCCAGAAATTTTAGCAGAAGAGGTGTTTTTAGAAGGGAAAAAAGAAATTTCTTCAGAAATTTTTCTTTTGTCTGAAACACCGGATGTACTGGCAGTGAATACAGAAGAACTGATAATTTTAGAGGAAGAAAACCTTTTTCCCTTTCAGCAAGAGAAATTTCAGCGCGAATTTTCTGAATTTTTATTAACCAGAAAAATTTGGAACCGAGAAGCCGTGAAAAATGGATTTTCAAAAAATTCACGGCCCCAGAAAAAATCTGCTTTTCTGTCTTTTTATAAACAGCGAAAGAAATATATTCAGGAGTATATGCGAAACATTTCTTATTCACGTCCGCTTCTCTGGTGGGAACATGCTGTTTCTTTTTTGGAAGGAAGTGTCATTCGGGATACGGCGGATAAAACAGAAGGTGTAAAATATTCGGCAGAGGATATGTTCGAAGCGCCATTTTTTGTGAAAGATGATGTGCCGAAAGAGAGCGCAGGGCAAGAATCGGCGAAAAAAATTTCATCGGAGGTGGTTCTAAGAAATATTCCTGTTTTTTTACAGGTTTTGTTAGGCAAAAAACGGATGACCGTAACGGAAATTCTAAATTTACGTGAGGGAAGTATCTTAAATTTTGAAAATCCGGGGGTGACGGGAAGTGTATGTATTTCCGACACAAAAATAGCACAGGGAAAATTTTTGTTTTATGAAGATTATGTGGCGGTGGAAGTGTCTGAGTTTTTTTCAGAAAATTTTGTTAAAAAATTTGAGGAAGAAAATCATATTCTTTCGGAACAGTAAGTGCAGGAAAGTTCTTTTTATAATTTCTCCCTTCTCATTTCCACTTTCCATTTCCCATTTCCCATTTCTCTCTCCTCACTTCTCGCTCCTCACTCTTCACTCCTCCATGGTCATGAAAGCGGATATTTTGGATATTTCATGTGGTGCATGAATGTTTATTTCTGTGGCCGTGTTAAACGAGAATTTAAAGTGGAATCAGTATGTTTTGAAGGGGGGAAATCTTTTACAGGGAATCATGCCGAATATTATGAAGGAAATGGGAATAATCCAGAGGATGTGCCCATAATAAGTGTAAGGAGTACGCCGGCCACTCCATTTCCCCACTTCTGCCACGAGAATATCTGGAAGACCGTGAGGAGATTCTTGAAGGATTTCACCATTTTCACTGATTTCTGCTGAGATTCCATAATTAGCGGCGACAAGAAGTTTTCGTCGATTTTCGACTGCCCTGAAAACTCCGCACGCCAGATGAAGTTTTGTTTCATGAGAATTACGGAACCAGCCATTATTTGTGAGATTTAGCAGAAAATCCGTGGTTTTTCCTTCTTTTTCCAGCGTGTATATCTGACGGCGGATGAGTCGGCCGACTACTGTTTCAAAACAGATACTCATCGTGGCATTTAATGTGACACCTTTTTTTGTATCGGGAGAAATTTTGGTGTTTATATCATTCTGGCACGCTTTCTGATGTGTGGAAATGGGAAAAGATTCAGGTTTTTCGCCTGCCGGACTTCCTGCGCCGATTGGCGAGATTTTTTCTGCGTCAGGGAAAATTTTACAGAAGCTTTCCAAAAAGGGAACATATTCACCGAAAGGTACTAAATGCATTTTTGCATAAAATGTAATAGGAATACTGAGGCCGGATGCTTTCGGCTGGACATAAAATGCCGCATTATATCCACGATAACCTTCTGATGTAAAAACTTCTGCGTTTCCTCCTGTAATTACTGCTGTTTCATACTTTTCTGATAATGATTGTAGCTGTTTTTGGGTGAAAACAGATAATTCGTGCAGTCTGGCGTGAAATTTTTCTTCGGTAAAAGGAAGTCCATTCTGATCCATCATTCCCTCTGGACATATGGCATTTTCTTCAGCGAAAATAACTGGACGGCGATAAATGGATTCTGGAAGTACAATTAAATTTAGAGGACGATTCGCCTGCTTTTCCTGCTCAACTATTTTTTGCATGAGGCCATAATACTGTGTTTCCGTATTTCGAGTGACCTCTTCATTTAATACCAGAACCGCAGGAATATTTCCCTGAATTAATGCGATTCGCGCAGAAGGCAAAATATCTTTTTCGGAGAGTGTGTTTTCTTCAAAAGAAGCAGGATATTCTGAAACGGTATTTTTATCAAAATTCGTGTTTTTTTCTGAAACCGCATGAAGGAATCTCGGTGAGGTTTCGTGAAGACGGTAATATCCATATAAAAAAATAAAAAGTAAAGTAAATCCCAGAGGGAAGAGCATCTTTAAGTTTTTATGGTAAATCATAAGTGTTAGGGATGCAGAAATTAAGAGAGTAAGGCCAGAGACGCCGAATTCTCCCATGATGTCTGCCGTCTGAATCAGCAGAGGAACCCGATATAAAGTATGGCACAGACTGCCCATCAGGTAACCTGTAATAATCCATCCGCGTAACAGATCACAGGCGATATATATGATAGGAGTAACAAAAAGCGTCATATATGTTCGGTGATAATAAAGCGCATATTTTTTTTGCCCAAAAAGAGCTAAAAAAATCCGAGGAAGTCGGGCATGAATGAGATTTCGACTTACCGCGACGAAAAGTGGTAAATAAATACCCATATATGCCGCCAGTAAGATCAGTAAAAAGTAATTTATGGGATGCGGATACCGGACAAAATGCACTTCATACAGCCAAAAAAGAAAACCTGCGAAATAAAGGCTGCGGTAAAGATTTTTGGAGTGGCGGCGTTCATGGATCAGTAAAATCCAAGGAACGGGAGCCAAAAACGCGAGAATCCAGCAGTTTACCGGAGGCAGCGCGAGCCAAAAAAGGAGGATGCCTGTGAGAGAAAGAAGGAGACCGTGCGTCTGAATATAATGACGGAAGTTTTTCATCTGACGATTATCCTTTAATTTTTTACATAATTTAAATCGGGGTTCTCATGCCATACACGGTACACTATAAATTTCTGTTTCCATGATATTCGCAGGATATACTGATTCTTCTTTAAGTTCCGTTTTATGCAGTTCTGAAATCAGACATTTTTAGCGAAGCAAAAATGCCGGGGAAGCGGAAATTTATAATGTATCGGGTATAATACATCAGATATAAAATACCTGATTTCGTGGCCGTGCAAAAATAAATTTACAGTAAATTCAGAATATATTTTACGCATTCACGGATACAAGATTTTTTAAGTATAAAATCTGTAAGTGAAATGAACTTTTTTGGTCATCAGGAGGAACGGCTGGACGTGATCGTTTATGATATTTTCAAAAATTTCAGCAAAAGTTTTGAGAAAAGTCTGATAAATTTTGCAAGATTCGTCGTGGAAAAACAGGAAGTGAGGAAGTGGGAAGTTATAACATGATCTGGCAAAAAAGGCGGACGGAATTTTAATTTACACGGTTTTTTCCAGCCATTTTTTTTGCATGGCGGTAAGACCTGTGCCAGGTGTGATCGGCCACTTTTGTGAAATCAGGACCTGCTCTAAAGCGGCGACACACCCGATCAGGTCCAGATAATCGATAAATCCCATGTGCGCGATTCGAATCGCGCGTCCTTTTAAATCTCCCTGTGCACCCGCAATTTTTACGCCAAATTCTTCTTCCAGACGTGTTAAAAGTGAAGAGACATGAATTTTTTCTGGCATTTTAACCAGAGTTAACACATCACATGGTTCTTTCGCAAAAATTTCTAAATTCATGGCTTTCATCGCAGCACGGACAGATCGTGCCATACGAGAAGTGTGTGCCCAGATATTTTCCACTCCAATTTCTGATAAAATACGCAGATTTTCTGCCAGCGCGGCAATTAATGTTCGGGACGGTGTGTATGGTGTATCCCATGTTTCCGCAGATTTTCGATAAGCGCGTAAATCTAAATAAAAAGCTGGAGGATAAATATCGGTGGTATCCATTTTCCTCCAGGCTTTTTCGCTTACCGCCACGAATGCCAGACCTGGTGGGGTCATTAAGGCCTTTTGGGACCCCACCGCCAGTAAGTCGATTCCCCATGCGTCTGTTCTGCATTCCATTCCTCCGACTCCACTAATTCCGTCCACTACAAAAAGAGCATCTGTTTTTGCCACTTCTCGACCGATTTCCTGGATTCTGTGCCCCACGCCTGTGCTGGTTTCACTCAGAGTGGAAAAAACGGCCTGAATGTCCGGTTCTCTCTGGAGAAACTCTGCTACTTTTTCTGCGAGAAATACTTCTCCCCAAGGAACTTCGTAAAGAATGGGAGTGATTCCGAAACGTTTACATAAATGCGCCCAGCGTTCTGCGAATTTTCCACTGTAAAGCACCAGAGCTTTTCCGCCGGCAGGAACCGCATTAACCACGCAGGCTTCCATGGCCGCGGTCCCTGAACCACACATGATCGCGATTTTATTTTGAGTACAAAAAATTTCCTGTAAGAGAAAAATGGCTCTCCGAAAAATCTCCCGGAATTCTTCTGTTCTGTGATGCTTTATTTCCTGTCCTAAAATCTTTAATGCGGAAGGTGGAACGGGTGTCGGACCAGGGGTCATTAAGCGGTAATGTAAAAGAGGATTTTTCATATGAATAATGTCCTTCTAATTTTAATTAAATAAAATTTATGCTGATTTTATTTATTTTTTAGTTTAAATGACCGAAAAAACAGTCTTTTTTTGTAAATATACTCTGGTTTTCGTTTAAATTTCCGTTTTATACTGCTCTAAAAGCAGGTATTTTCAGTGAAGCAAAAATGCCGAAGAATCGGAATTTTATATGCACGTGTATAAAATGCCGGGAAGCAGAAATTTAGTGCATCAGATATATAAAAAATGAAATTCACTATAATTTTGTCATTATACCGAAATCTCAGAATCAAAAAATACTGTTTTAAAATATTTTAAATAAAAATTGTTTTTTTCTGAAAAATTTTCAGTTTTTTTCTGACAGTATAACTTTTTTATGATAAATTTCTAAAAAGGACACTTTATAAATAGGAATATTTGCTCTTTTATAAAATCCGAAAATATGTTATAATTGTGTTTATCGTTAAACTCTTGTTTTCATTCTGGCTTTATTTTCAGATTTTCGTGCGTCAGATTCTTAAGCATGGTAAAACATCTGCTGTTCATATGATACAAAATCCGAAATATTATTTTTAAAACAAAAAGTCGGTAATGTTTATTTTAAGAAACATTTTTTAGGAGATGTTTTGGTGCAAAATTATTTCTATAAAAAACATATAAGTGAATGTGTAAAAACATGTTTTCGTGTTTTTTTTATTTTGTTTCTTTTTTTAAGTGGAATGCATGTAAATGGCGCTACTTACCAGACGAAAAATTTTATTGTAAGTGCGCATGATCCGGAAATCGCACAGAAAATGGCGGTGCGTGCGGAAGAATTACGTAAAGAAATGGCGGAGTTATGGCTGGGAGAACCTCTTCCCAGGTGGTATAAGCGTGCGAAGATTAAAATCAGAATAGGAAATCTGGCACCGGGAGGGCAGACTTCCTTTATTTTTAATAACGGTGAAGTATATGGATGGGATATGTCCATTCAGGGCACCGAAGAACGGATTTATGATTCCGTTCTTCCTCATGAAATCACGCATATGATTCTGGCGAGTCATTTTCGCTGTCCGGTTCCGCGCTGGGCGGATGAGGGGGCGGCGACTTTTACAGAATCTTTGGCTGAACGTCAAAAATATCAAAAAATGCTGATTCGTTTTTTGAAAGGCCAAAAAGGTATTCCCATGGATCGGCTTTTCAAAATGGATGAATATCCGAATGATCCTTTACCTTTATATGCTCAGGGGTATTCTGTATCTGAATTTCTTATCCGCCAGCGGGGGCCTAAATATTTTGTGTATTTTGTGCAAAAAAGTATGGAGCGTGAATGTTCGTGGAATGATCTCATTTATGAGTGTTATGGTTATCAGACACTTCAAGAACTTCAGTCAGACTGGGTGGCGTGGGTCGGAGACGGTGCTCCAGAGTTTTTAGGAAGTAATCTGATCGCCGGGGATCAGGTCACTCCAGATGAAAAGGGTTCCGATGATTCCGTAATTGTTCTTGCCTCTGCAGAATCTGATTTAAAATCAGAAACAGGTACCCGCACTCAGTTCGCGGGAGGCTGGCAGGCTGCTTCTCCTGCTGAATTTCAGGCGGACACAAAATTAAATTATGATAAAAAACCTCGTCCAGATAACGAAATGATCTTTTGGAAATCCACAAATATTCAGCAAAAATAATTTTATGTTTCATGCGTTACGATTTTCATTTTCCCTGTGTATTTCGTGATGGATGAAGGTGGTTTTTGTGGTCACATAATGGGATTTTGAGGTTTTATATCTGATACACTATAAATTTCTGCTTCTCCGGCATTTTGTTTCGCTAAAAATGTATGTTTTTAGAACCGCACAAAACGGAAATTTAAAATGAAACCAGTAAAAATGTGAACTCGTTCTGTTCTGGTTTTACGTAAATTTCTGTTTTTTGTAACTCTGAAAGCAGGTTTCAGCGAAAACTAAAATACCGTGTGGAAACGAAAACTTATCGTACATCGGGTATAAAAAGAAAATGATATAAGATATTTCTGGCTGGCAGAGTTTTACGAAGCTAAAATTAAAACGGAACAGTATATTTTTGAATGATATATTTTCTGCTTTAATCCTGAAATTTAGATTAATCGATAAAATTTATTGTTTTTTTGCGAAAAACTTCTTTTTTATTGGAAAAAATATTACTTTTGTCTGAAAATGTGATAAAATCCAGTGAAGGAGAATCGTATGGAAAAGACGAAATTAGTACCAGGGAAATGGAGCCGGAAGTTTATCGCACTTTTTTTATTGGGAAGTGTCGTATGTCTCTCTGCATGTGCACCGCGCTCTTATTATGATCCTTCTGGAAAAACGCTGTTTCGTTCTTCATCTGCTGCGGTAACAGGCTCTCGTGTTCCACCTCCCCCGGGCACGACTTCTGTGAATGCGCCTTCCCCGGCCTCTTCCGCCGCGACGACACATCTTTCTCCCGTACATTCCACGACAGATACAGGACAGGTTACGATTCGTGGAAATGATACTCGTGCGACACGAGTGGTTCCAGCGGTGGAACCCGAAACATCTTCTCCTTCAGATCCGTATGATCTGATTTTAGGCCCGCCATATCAGATCGCGATTCCTGGTGCTGAGGTTATTTTTGTGGCAGGGGTACGTGATCAGCAGGGATACTTGCGGATGAATCAGCCCATCCAGTGGAATATAAGCAGAGACAGTGTGGGGCATTTTGTTCGTCTGGAAGGGCGGCGGTGGCAGAATATTTTTGTTGGAGACTTTACTGTTCCGAAAATTGAGTCAGATGTTCAGGCAAAAAGTTCCACATCTCGTGCAGAGCAGATTTTAGATCGTGGAACGCCCTCCCCGGAAGATGATATTCGTGTTCTTCGTGGCCAGACCTGGATTTCTGTAACTTCTCCACGAGAGGGAATTACCACTTTAACGGCCACTGGTGAAAATATATTAAATGAAAAAAGGCGCACGAAATCTGCAAAAATTGTGTGGGTGGATGCCGAATTTAAATTGCCGGAGTCTCGGGTAATCGATTTTGGTGGACGTTATACCATGATAACCACACTTCGCCGGCGCAGTAATGCCACACCATTAATGAACTGGTGCGTACGTTATGAGATTCCTGCCAGTTCTGCGGCAACTTTTGCTGGTGGAAATAAAGTGCTGGAAGTTTTGACGGATGCGAATGGAGAGGCGAAACTGGAGATTTTTCAGCCGATTTCCCGCGCGGAGGATACGGATGTGAAGATTCATATTATCCGGCCTGCGGAGGCTGGAACTGCGTTTACACAGCCGATTATTGTTCAGCAGTCGAAAGTGCGTTATCGCTGGGCCCCGAATACGCTTACCATTCAGAAGACACTTCCGTCAGAAGCATATATCGGCCAGACGGTTCCTGCCACGATTACGGTAACGAACATAAGTCAGGAAC
Organism: Planctomycetia bacterium; assembly: GCA_030527015.1. Classification (GTDB taxonomy): domain Bacteria; phylum Planctomycetota; class Planctomycetia; order Pirellulales; family Thermoguttaceae; genus RGIG3701. The sequence continues at coordinate 10,380 of JAUNBR010000042.1, read as the reverse complement.
CACTGAATCGGGTGCGGATAACGGATACGGCACCGGCGGGATTAACTCTGATGGAAACGGTTCCCCGTGCGACACCTGCGGTGGATGGCGCGCAGTGGACTCTGGAAACTCTGAAACCGCAGGAAACATATGTAATTCAGCTGACATATCGTGTGGATCGGCCAGGATCATATCCTACTTTTGCGCGTGCCACGGTGGATAAACCGGGAATGGCGAATCAGTTAACGGTGGAAAGTACTGCTGTGATTTCTGCTGGAGAGCCGACTTCTCCATATATTCCTGAGCCTGCGAAGGAAGAGGCCTCTGGAGAAAATCCAGATCCATTTTTGCCCGATAATGTTAAAACATTACCGCTGCCGACACCTCCTCAGGCGCAGGAGCATTCTCCTGAAGCAGTACCTGGTGAGGAGAAAAATACGGGTGAAACTGCTGGAGACAAAACTTTTGAAATGCCAGAACCGAATGTTTCTCCGCTTCATATACCAGAGGAGGAAAACAGTCGTTCTGAAAATTCCACTTCAGAGATTAATGCTTCAGATACCGGAACTCCGGCGTCTGGTGCTGTGCAGCATAAAAATGCTCCCCTTATTCCCATGATGGAACCACAGAATTCTCCGCTGAGTGTGAATATTACCACGTCTGCCGAGGTGCGCCTGCAGGAAGAACTGAATGTGCGAATCGAGATTTTAAATCGCACCGGGAGTGCTGATGATCATTATAATATTCGGGTGGAGATTTCACCCGGTTTAATTGATCCGGAAGAAAAAGAAAAAAAGCAGGTGGTGATTTATAAACTGGGTCAGCTGGATCCCCGAGAATGGCAGTCTTATTATGTAAAGTATAAGGCGGTGGAATCTGGAGAGCAGTTTATTAAAATACAGGTTTATAATGAGTCGCAGACCATTTCCCATACACGAGAAGCGAGAATTCGTGTGATTAATTCGCAGGAAACTTCTGCTCTGAATTTACCTGGTCTGCCAGAAATGCCGGCACCTCCTGCGTCAGGAACATCAGATGCATCGGGAACCTCCGATAATGTTTCGAAAACATCTGGCGTTTCGGAAAATTTGTTGGATACACCAAAAGTTTCTTTACCGAATGCTCCGCTGACTGTTCGTGTGGAGGGGCCTGTGGAAGTAACGCGGGGAGGAACCGCTCTGTATTCTATTTATGTAGATAATCCGACGCGCCAGGAATTTAACTCATTAAAAATTCAATTAAATTCATCGCCGGATGTTTTGTTGCGTCGTGCGACGGAAAATCTTCAGCGTCCCACGGATGCGTCACCATTCTGGATCTGTAAAATGCCTGCGCAGTGGACGTATCATTATCGTGTGGAGTATTCGTGCCCGGAGGCGATTTCGGAGGTTAAAAATGTAGTAACGGTTTTTTATGAGAATCGTGAGTTGGCGAAAAAAGAGTTTTGTTTTGAGGTAAAGCCAAAATCTTCATCGGCGGCGGAAACTCCTGTAAAATCGGAGTCTTTCCAGGAAACCACTTTACCGTCCGGAGATTCTGATGAATTATCCTCTTATCAGGAACGATTACAGAATTCTGTGATTAAAAAAGAAGGTGAGCAGCAGTCGGAGCCACTCCTTCCGTCACTGGAGGGTATACCAGAAGTGCCGGCAGAGACGGAAGACTCTTTCCCGAATCTGCTTCCGACAGTCATTCCGGAAGAGAAAAAAACGTCTGATGTATCTGACGTGAAACGTGGAACGGATGTGCATTCAGAGAAAACGCAGGAATCTGCGGGTGCCAGTATTTCTGATGAAATTTCAGAGGGAAATTTTTCCGTGGAAGAAATTCTAAAAATGGAAAAACAGTCGAAAAAAGAGGAAAATAAATCAGAAAATGGCCTGCAGGTGAGTTTTACGCAGTCCACGGAAACGGTGAGAGTGGATGAGGAATTTTATTTTGAGGTGATGATCGAAAATGTTTCGGAAACTGCCATTTCCACGATTTCTCTGATTTTAGCATCTCCACCTGATACACTTACGGTTCAGGAAAATAAAATAGAAATGCCGGAAACCATTACGGTGGAGGAAGATAAAGAGTATAAAGGAGTCTTTAACTTTTCTCCTCTGGCCGAACTTCCGCCTGGGAACCGTTTACTTTACCGTATTCCAGTGAAGCCGGTGAAAGCCGGAGTGGTGGAAACGCAGATTCGAATCGTGGAGCCAGCTTCTACAAAACCTGGGAATCAGGCCATTCAGCGAAAACTGGAAACGCGGATCATATCTTTGTGATCATTCTTCATTTAATGATCGGCACACGATGAATTTTGGGTTCCTTATAAAAAAAGAGTAAGTTTTATGGATTTCCTTTTTATCGTTTTGGCTTTTTGGTTTTTCTTTATCGGTTCAGCTTTTGGAAGTTTTCTGAATGTCGTGGTGTGGCGTCTTCCGCTGGGAATAAGTCTGAATTACCCTGCGTCTCACTGTCCGAAATGCCGAAAACCCATACGCTGGCGACATAATATCCCGGTTATAGGATGGGGCATGCTGCGAGGAAAATGTTATGACTGTGGTCTGCCGATTTCACGGCGGTACCCTCTGGTGGAATTCCTCTGTGGATGTGTATTTTTGTCGCTCTTTTATGGATATTTCTGGCCATTTATAAGAGACGGCTTAAATAGTACTGTCGGCTTATCGCTGCTAGAACTGATGTGTATATCTGTTACTTACATGCTGCAGGTTACATTTTTCTTGACTTTCCTCGCGGCAGGATTAATTCTTCTGGATGGAAACCGTGTTCCTAAAAAACTCTTCTTGCCTCTGGCGATTTTATTATTACTGCGGCTGTGTATGGCCGGATATGGTATTTAATGCCTGATATATGAAATGCCTTAAAATTTCTTCGTTTTATCTCCGATACACTATAAAATTCTGCTTCCTCAGCATTTTTGCGTCACAGAAAATGTCTCCTGCTTAATGTTCCTCACAAAACGGAAATTTAAAGGAGAACTCGTCTCTGAGAATTTTTCACAAAACTCATCTTCCGTATGGACTCCCCGAGTCCTCTTAAAGCCTCCGTTTTATGTGACCACGAAAAAACGTTTTCCGTGACTGAAAAATGCCGGTCTTTTGGCGGACAGGAAAAGTGAAAATTTTCTGACTCTACTTTAAATTTTCATTTCATATGACTCGGAAAACCCGCATTTTCGGCGGAGTAAAAATGCTGAGGAAGCAGAAATTTATAGAGTGTCGGGGATAATGCATCAGGGTATAAAATGGAGTCAGAATAAATGCAGAACCAAGAAATATAAAGAAAAATGAATGGGTAAACTTAAAAAGAAAACGGGAAAATAAAAGAATGGGTTCCATGAAAGAAAACGGGACGGCTCCGGTTCCCCGCACCAAAAATGAGAACGAAAAAAGAAGGATTTCCCATGAAAGAAAAACCCTTCTTAAGAGGAAGTATGAAAATTTTTTAAAGCCGTGGTACAGGTACCTGAGCCATTCTTAAATTCATGTTTCTCGCAGGTATATTCAGCGAATTTATATTCTGATTTTACTTTATACTGACCTTCCATTAAATTTCCATTTATGCCGCTCTGAAGTCCAGCATTTTCGGCACAGTAAAAATGCCGGACGATCTGTCTGCGGACAGGGAAAGCGGAAATTCATCGTGCATCAGGTATAAAATTTTACTCAAGAAATCCCACGAGTTCTTGGCTGCGGATGGGCTGCTGCAGTTTTCGGACGGCTTTCGCCTCTATCTGCCGGATACGTTCACGTGTAACGTTAAAAATGTGGCCGACTTCTTCCAGTGTGTAACTGTAACCGTCTCCCAGTCCATAACGGAGCTTAATAATTTCACGCTCTCGGTATGAGAGGGTCTTTAGTACTTCACTAAGCACATTCCGGAGCATTTCATGGCCAGCACCGACTGCCGGAGCCTGGGCGCCCGTATCTGGTAATAAATCGCCGAACTGACTGTCGTCGCTGTTTCCCACCGGGCGGTCAAGACTTATCGGATACCGATTCATGGCCATGACGCGGCGCGTTTCCTCGATACAGGTTCCACTTTTTTCGGCAGCTTCCTCGACAGTAGGCTCTCTGCCCAGTTCTTGCTGCAGCTGACGTACTACATTTCTCACACGGGACATGGTTTCTACCATATGCACAGGAATCCGGATGGTTCTGCTCTGATCGGCCACCGCTCGGGTAATCGCCTGACGGATCCACCAAGTGGCGTAAGTACAGAATTTAAATCCACGCATATATTCGAATTTATCGACTGCCCGCATCAGGCCAGCGTTACCTTCCTGAATAAGGTCTAAAAAGTTTAGACCACGATTACGATATTTCTTGGCGATCGCGACTACAAGACGTAAATTTCCTTCGGAAAGTTTTCTTTTAGCGTCCTGATACTCACGAAATTTTGCTTTGAGGAAAGAAACCCGATTTCTCAGACTGGTGGGTGTTTCTTTCGTATCCCATAAAATTTTACGATATAAATGAACCCAGGGGGCACGCTGCTGTGGAGAACCTCCACGCTGAATATGCATCTGAATCCAGTGTTTTAATTCGTCGACACGCAGGCTAAATTCTTCCAGCTTCTGCATTAAGGATTCCAGACGCTGTGTTCGCGGATTCAGCTCCAGCATGAGTTTTACTGCACGCCGGCGCCCACGCCCCAGATCCAGCCAGGCTTTTCGGCGCTCAGCCGGTGTACGAAGCGTACTGGTGGCGATTCGATAATTAACACGGTTCCGCGCTAAAATATCACGAATGGTCGCAAGATTCGGTTCCAGCCGTGCCTGAATCTGTGATTTTTCGCGATTATCTACTGCCGATACCTGTAAATTTCGGTCAAAAGGAGTATTCCCCTGAGATACGTTCTCTAAAATTCGACAGGTTTTACGTAAAACATAATCACATTCTAAAAGCTTACGACGAAAACTGTTACGGGTCTGTTCAATTTTCTTGGCCAGGTGAACTTCTTCTTGGCGAGATAATAAGTCGATTTCTCCCATCTGCTGCAGGTACATCCGAATAGGATCTTCACTCCAGCTTTCCGTATCATCACTCTCCAGTTCCGTAATTTCCTCGTCCTGTTCTTCCAGCTCCTCCGGTAATGAATCTTCCAGAGGAGATACCATACCGATATTCACGTCGAGATCCAGCTCACTCATGTCCTCAAATTGATCCGAATAATCTGCATCTCGTAAATCTGATTCGTACAAAATTGTTACCCTTTCTTTCTGATGAAAATGGGGTTTAGCATCCTGCTACACAAATAAACCGGGCGTCTTGCGGGTTCCTTGCGTTTTTTAGTTTTTATCCGACGTATTTAAAATAATTTGACATTTTTCAATTTCTGTTTCTTTATTAAATTCACGTTTCAAAAAATTTGCTGCGGGAGCATATGGAATAAAATCTGAATAAAAACGGGATAAATCGTGAAAAGTCAGACTGAATTCACTATTTATGTTTCTGATTTTCTAATTTTAACTAAATTTAATGCCTTACCGCCGATAAATAAAGGAAACAGAAAAAATACGTGGAAATAAATACACTTTAAAAATACACTATTATTTTGAATAATCCAGTATTTTTTAAAAATTTGGATAAATTTTATGAATAAATAAAAAAGGTAAAACAAAAAAAAATTGTGGATTTTGTGTCCGAAGCATTATGAATTTTTATTTTTACAGCGTTTTATACCCGATACACCATAAATTTTCGCTTCCACGGCATTTTGCTTCGCTGAAAATGTGTGCTTTCAGAGCCGCACAAAACGGAAATTTAATGTGGAACAGTATGTATGCTCAAAATGCGCACTTCAGAGAACACATAAAATAAAAATTTAAAATGGAATCGGTATAACAAAAACGAAAATAGTAAATTTTTTTACTTCTAAAAATTACAGTTTACATTTATATACGCCATTTTTCATGGAAAAAACAAATTTTCTTCCATTTCACCGAATAAATATAAAAAATATAATTAAAGGTGTAATCAGATTATATTTTACTGATGGTTTATTCTGTGTATTCACTGTAAAATATGCTTTAAGAATAAAACATAAAACAGGTATAACTTACGCGAAGAAAGGTCTGATTCATCGTGTATATACAAAATAATTGATCCCCCTGTGAATTTTTATTTCCCTGTATTTCGGAATATGTGAAATGCTAATTTTTAGGCCAAAGAAACTAAAATTTACAGTGAATCTGCATTATATACTGGTTTTCCTTTAAATTTCCGTTTTCATCGGTTCTAAAACAGGCTTTTCAGCGAAGTAAAATGCTGGGAAATGGAAATTTATAGTACATCGGGTAAAAAACCTGATTTTACTCATGTTTTACCGATATTTCATTAAAAAGCAAAATGAAAAAACAGGAGAGCGGAGAATTCATAAAAGGTCGCACATCAGAAGAATAATAAAATCTTCGTATTATACGTTTTGTGCGGGTAAATGGTTTTCCGAAGGACGATGAATCCGCGAAGCCTGGAAGATTTATATGAGGGAAAACTCATATGACTGTCTACTTAATCATTTTAATCTAAAATTTTTAAATGTCCAGCAAAAAAATTGTAAAATTCTAAAAATTTGGAAAAAATCTTAAAAAATGTATAATCGGAAAATAAAAATAGAAAAAATAAGATAAATAAAGAAATAAATACAAAAGAAAATTTGAAATTAAATTCATAAAATTAGAGAAAAACATACGTGAAAAATAAGATTTATCCTGTTTTCACTTTAAATATCCGTTTTGTGCGGCTCTGAAACAGATATTTTCAGCGAAATAAAATGCTGTGGAAACGGAAATTCATCGTGCATCGGGTATAAATTACGCGAAGTATATTATCCTTTTATAAATTTTTGAAAAAATGTGTAAAACGAAAGATTTATGCACTGTTTTTAAGATTTTTTATATTTAAACTCGAACTACGATTAATTTTTATCTTTTCCAGATATTTTTTGCTAAAAATGCTTGCTTTCAGAGCCGCACAAAACGCGGAAATTTAAAGTGGAACAGTATAAAATGGATAAATTTTGTACATGCCGATTTCCAAAAGATGAAGAGAAATTGGAAAAAGGCACCGGGGGTGGCGAATGACGTGAGATTTATTATAATATAATATAATATTGTATGAATAATATATTTATATCTGACATCATATATACTGGTTCTCCTTTAAATATCCGTTTTGTGCGGTTCTGAAAGCAGGCATTTTCAGCGAAGCAAAAATGCTGAGGAAACGGAAATTCATCGTGCATCGGGTATAAATTACTTCCAGATATTTTATTTTGTAAAAATATTTATTTTTGTGCCCTGTTCAAAACTGGAATATTATGTGAAAACAGTAAAATTTTGGGTGGCGCGATGATTTCTCATTCAGTCTGCTGACCGGCAATTCTTGGTATATCGTCAGGGAGAGGGAATTTACGAAGGAGCTGGTATATATACTAAAAATTTTTGAAATAAGGAAAATGTTTTATGAAAATAGGTCTTGTGGGTTACCAGGGGTCAGGAAAAAGTTCACTTTATCAGTGGCTGACGGGGGTGGAGCCGGATCCGGCGAAATCACATCAGGATCAGAGCGCGATGGCCGTGATTCCTGAGCCGAGAGTGGATGAGCTGGTAAGAATTTATACACCTAAAAAGGTAACGCGGGCAGCGATCGAAATTACGGACACGCCTGGGTTAAATCGGGATCATGATGGAAACGCTCAAAAATTGGCATGTCTGCGGGAAGCGGATTCCATGGTTTTAGTTGTCGCGGGTTTTGGCGGAATGGATCCGAAAGTGGAATATCAGTCTTTTTATGAAGACCTTTTATTGGCGGATATGGAGCTGGTGGCGCGGCGAATAGAGCGTGTGTGTGAATCTTTAAATCGGAAGGCGTTACCGAAAGAAGAGCGGGAGCATCTGACTTTTGAGCTGGAGACGCTTCAGAAGATTAATGATGGGCTGGAAGCGGGAGTGCCGATAAAGCGGGATTCGCTGGATGAACAGCAGCAGAAGATACTTTCGTCGTTTAGTCTTTTTACGCAGAAATCTCATATGGTTCTGGTGAATACGGCGGATGATGAGCAGGATACGGACCGGTTTCGGGGGATGCTGGGTGCGGAGATAACGGTTTTAGCCGCACCGGTGGGGCTTCAGCTGGAGCTGACGAAATTATCTCCAGAGGAAGGAGATGAGCTGGTGCAGGAAATGGGATTAAAACCGGTGGAGCGGGATGAGGTCATTCGTACCATGATGGATGTTTCTGGGCAGATGCTTTTCTTTACGGCGGGAGAAAAAGAGGTGCGGACCTGGATTCTGCGTAAACACGGTACGGCGGTGGAGGCGGCTGGAAGTATTCATACTGATTTAGCGCGTGGATTTATTCGTGCGGAGATTATGCAGGTGAAAGACATTATCCGTCTGGGGTCAGAGCGGGAAGTGAAAGCCGCGGGTCTGGTGCGGCAGGAACCTAAAGATTATGTCATTCAGGACGGGGACTGTCTGTTTATAAAGTTTAGTGTGTGAATGGGGCTTCTGTTTTGTGATGAACGTGTCCGTATAAAATAAAATCAGAGAATGTGATGGAAGGAGAGATATTTTAATGCAGAAACCGGTTAAGATTTTACCCGTGATGCCGCAGATCGCAGGTGTTTCCGTGCGACAAATTGCTGCAGATTTTGGCACGCCAACTTTTGTTTATGATGAGGCGCTTATCTTAAAACGTTATGAAGATTTGGCAAAATTTGATGTGGTGCGTTATGCGCAGAAAGCATGTGGAAATATCGCGATTTTAAAGAGCTTACGTGAAGCAGGAGCGCGTGTGGATGCGGTCAGCGGAATGGAAATTCGTCGCGCCATGTGTGCTGGGTATCAGGTGAATGAAACGTGCGTAAAGGGTGTGCCCGAGCTGGTTTATGTCGCGGATATTTTTGACCGGGATGCATTACAGCTGTGTGTCAGAGAGCATGTGCATGTAAATTGTGGTTCTTTGGATATGATTTCACAGCTGGGTGAGGCGGCACCGGGGCGCGAGATTACGCTGAGGATAAATCCAGGTTTTGGGCATGGGCACAGTCAGAAAACGAATACGGGTGGTCCGCTTTCAAAACATGGTATCTGGTGGGCGCAGCTTGAGGAAGCGAAACAGCTGGCGGCGAAATATTCACTGCGTATTACGGGATTACATATGCATATCGGTTCTGGAACGGATCTGGCGCATTTATCCGAGTGTTGTGTGGCGATGAAAAAATTTGCTCTGCAGACGGGGGATTCCGTGAAGGTAATTAGTGCCGGTGGTGGTTTACCGACTGTGTATAAACCTCAGGATTCTTATGTGGATCTCGATAAATATTTTGCTTTATGGGATAACACCCGTAAAGAACTGGAGGCAGCGTTCGGGCACCCCGTAACGCTGGAAATAGAGCCGGGGCGGTATCTTGTGGCCGAGTCGGGAACTTTAATCACGGAAATTCGTGCCGTGAAAAAACAGGATAAGAATATCTTTTATCTGCTGGATGCAGGATTTAATAACTTGGCACGACCTGTGCTGTACGGTTCATTTCATCCCATGGCGATTTGTCCGGCTGAGGAAACTGAACTTCAGAGGGAATTCGTCATGCAGGACGTAACGGTGGGTGGCCCCTTATGTGAATCCGGTGATATATTTACACAGGAAGAAGGCGGTTACGTTATTACACGTTCACTGCCGGAAGCAAAAGTCGGAGATTATCTGTTAATCGCATGTACCGGTGCATATGGTTTCGTCATGGGATCTAATTATAATTCTAAAACATTCGCGGCAGAAGTGCTTTTAAAAGATGGACAGTGCATCTGCATCCGAAAACGTCAGAATTTTGAGCAGTTAATTGAGAATGAAATTTACTGAAAATCCATTCTTTCTCTAAATATATTTCACTTTTTTTCTTAATCTTCCTATAAATTTCCGTTTTTTTACCAGATACACTAAAATTTCTGCTTCCCCGGCATTTTGCTCGCTGAAAATGCTGAGGAAGCGAAAATTTATAGAGTATCGGGTATAAAACTAAAAACGTGCTGATAAGTCGCGGTACGGTAATGCCCGAGTAAAAAAGCGACAACACAAATTCTTATAAAAATTATCTTTTTTGTTATTTTGCCTCCATATTCCATTCTTCTTTTTCTTGCAGCCGAGATTATTTCGAAAAACACGTTCTCCGCTCGTCCATATTTCACTTTTAGTCACGTGGAATGTCATGCATTTTTGTTGAAATTTATCAAAAAACACCATGATTTTCACACATTTTGTTTTCCGTCTCTTCTGACGCGGGTGGGAAGAGTGGTAAAACGTGTGAAATTTAAAACATCTGCTTTCCGCCAGCGTGGGAGTGCGTGGCGAGAAGTCAGGAAATTTTAGGATTTTTGAGAAATGAGTTTTT
>JAUNBR010000041.1:33529-35376 GCA_030527015.1 Planctomycetia bacterium | reverse complement strand
AGCCTGCTTTTAGAGCCGCACAAAACGAAATTTTAAATTGGAACCAGTATAGAGCTGCAAAAAATGAAAATTTAAATGAGAATCAGTATAAAAATACCTGCCCGCGGGAGAGCGCACAAAACGGCAATTTAAAGTGGGTCCGATATAAATGATGATTTAACGTGGAGAATATTTATTTATGGCATTCTTTCAAAAACAAGAAAATCCGTCGTATGGTGGCGGAAAAGAGGCATCACAGATCGGAATTCCAGTCACACTTTCTGAACTTTATGCGAAAGTGGAGGAAGCGCAGAATCAGATCGCGAAATATTTATTAAATCGAGAAGCGGAGCTGTATGACGGCGCGACGAAAACGGCGGGAATGTCCAGAGACTCGGTTTCGGCCATGCCGGTGGATAAGCGACAGTTTTCGGAGATGCTGCTTCCGGTCATAGAGCGTCTGGATGCGATCGGTGAAATGTTAGCGGCGAGAGTGGAAAATCATTTTTCCTCGGAGAGTAAGTCTTCTGATGTGGAATTATACCATATGTTGACAGAACGGTTTAATCGGCTGGAAGGTTTTCTGAAAGGAAATCCGTCGGAAGTGTCTTATGGGGAGGAAACGGATTCATCGGCGGAGGAAAGACCGTTAAATAATCAGCAGTTTTCTGATACGGAAGATTCTCGCCGTGATTTTTCGCATTATAAAGTGAGGGAAGAATTTCATGGCTCAGAGAATCATGGACATCCGGAGCCGAAAGTTTTTTCATCGCCAGTTTCCGGGTTTTCTGGACGAGGTAAAGAAAACTGGGCGGAAGCGGTTTTAGGGAAAACTCTGGCGAATAATCCGGTGCTGGCCTCAGAGTGTCGAGCATTATTAAATGGGATTTTACAGGGGGACGTGAATAGCCGATATTTTGCGGGTGTGTTAATGATGTTTCAGGCTTCCCCCGCGGAAAAAATGGTTCTTCTTTTGAAAGATTTAGGTGAAGCATATTATCGCTGGGCACCGAAACGGGATATGCAGCCGGTGGCGATGGAAGTGGCGTTAAAAGAATTCGCGCAGCAGATGTGTGATAGTGTGGGACTTTCGAATATGATTGAGCTGGTGCACCCAGGTCAGCGTTTTGACAGTTCACGGCATAATGCGACTTCCCGGGGAATCGAAGTGACTCAGGTTTTGGGCTGGGTGGTGCTGCGTGGAAATGGTTCTGTGTATGCAAAAGCTACTGTCGGTGTTCAGTAAAAAATCAGTAAAAGAAATGTATTTTGTGGCGTGGAGGGCGTATTCGTCTGATGTATTTACCGGTTCCACTTTAAATTTCAGTTTTTTTGCGGTTCTGAAAGCAGATATTTTCAGCGAAGCAAAATGCCAGGGAAGAATTTTTAGTGTATCGAGTATATAATGCCAAATAATTTTTACTGAAAAGACTGAGGGAACGGTATTAATCCTGAGTTTATTTTAAATTTTCGTTTTATGCGCCTCTGAAAGATGGTGTGTTTTCGGTGAAGTAAAAATGCCGGGAAAGCGGAATTTTATAGGTGTATCGAGTATAAATATTATTATTAAATAAAAATAAATTTTAACATTAAAAAAATTTTAAAAATCATGAAAACTTTTCAGTGTACTAAATGTGGTTTTAGTCTTCAGCAGCCGACAGAACCATTTCGCTGTCCTCAGTGTGGGAGCCAGGGAATCGGATTATTTCGATTAATGCAGCAGCAGGGGTATGGCCAACAAAATTATGGTGGGATGTCACCACAGAATCCTGCTTTTAGCGGCCAGCAGCAGCCACATTATGGCGGGGCCCCACAGCAGCCGGGCTTTTCAGGTGGTCCGCAGCGACCGAATTTTGGCGGGAACCCAA
>JAUNBR010000041.1:15757-33429 GCA_030527015.1 Planctomycetia bacterium | reverse complement strand
GTTACGGTCAGCAGCCGGGGTATACGTCACCACAGAATCCACAGTACGGCGGCGGAACTCCGCAGCAGCCGGGCTTTTCAGGTGGTCCGCAGCGACCGAATTTTGGCGGGAACCCAAATTTTGGGAATCCTGCGCCGTCCACGGGTTACGGTCAGCAGCCGGGGTATACGTCACCACAGAATCCACAGTACGGCGGCGGGACTCCGCAGCAGCCGGGCTTTTCAGGCGGTCCGCAGCCTTTTGGATATACTTCGCAGCCGAATTTTTCAGGTGGGGTGCCCGGCACGATTCGTCCTGCAGATTTTCCATTAAATTCCGCTGGTGGACAAAATACTGTACCTGCCACAGGTGTGAATGACGGAATGCCAGGAGCAGTTTCGGTGAATTCTGCTGAAAGGACAGGCCAGCAGAATGGTTTTTCACAACAGATGTTTTCGTCGGCACCGGCACATGCGGGCTCTTCCGCACAGACGAATGTTCCTCCGCGTGAATTTCCACCACAAGCGAATTTTAATCATACGCCTACTGCAGTGGATGCTGCTCAGGAAGCCGGGCTGCCCTCAGAGATGAATCCGCGTTTTCCGTCACCATCTGCTCCGGCGTCACATTCTCCTGTAAATGTGGGGAATCAGAGTGCACCTCAAAATACATTTACTCAGAATCCGCCTCAGAATCCACCTCAAAAATCGGAATCATCTGAAGTGCATAAAAATCCGGTATCCCAGAAGGTCCCTGTGCAGAATACGTCTCCAGTTACGGAAACGGTTCCGCAGACCAGGCCGCGTGCAGCTCAGACTCCGCCTCCACAGAGAACCCAGGCACCGCAGAGGCCGAGTGTTCAGGCACCGCCGCGGAAATCATCTCCGATCATGCCTCCCAGTGCGCCTTCTGAGAAAACAGCAGTTCCCCCAAAGAAGCCATCTGGAATTCAGGTGATTCAAAAACCAGTGAAGAAGAAACCTTCCCAGCGTGTGGAGGATGAACGTGCACGTTACCGCGCGCCGGAGCCAAGAAAACAGGTTCGTCCGGAAATGGAGCGGCCTGAAAGATGTTACTGGGGATTTCCTGAATTACCGCCGTTTACGTGTGATGCCAAGCCAAATCGTAATGCTCCGGTGGTGGATCCGCAGGGGCGGATGGTGCTGGTTTCTCAGGGACGTCTTTATGCTCTGGATATTTCGCGCCCTGAACCGGAAGTTGTGTGGGAATATGTGATTAATTCGCATGTGCCTGGTCCGATCGTCGTGGATCAGGAAAATCAGTATCATATTCATGCGGCGGATGGTTACCTTCACTGTATTACAGCGGAGGGACGTCAGTCTTATATGCCGGTACAGGTGGGGGAGCCTCTGGGTTATGCGGCTCCGCTGGTGGATCCTTGGGGGAATACGCTTATCAGCGGTTATGATGGCGGGATTATCCGTGTATGGCCGGATGGTAAAAAACAGAGTACGCCGTATTTTCGCTGCCGTGCGAAACTGGACTCAGCTGGAGTTATCGCGGGAAATATTCTTTATATCGGATCCGAAGAAGGTTATTTGTTTGCGATCGGTCTGGAAGATAACCGAGGTGTCGGGCTGTGGGATCAGGGAAAAGAGCAGGGATATGCAGGTGGCTTTTTAAATTCTTCTCCTGCTGTGACGGAGGATGGAATTATTGTTGTCGCGGCTCGCACGGAAAAGTTAATAGGCTTTCATCCTACAGGAGAAGTCGTTTTCCAGACGAATGTTCCTGGGCAGTTACTGGCCTCTCCGGTAATTGACATGAATGGAAATATATACGCGGGCGTCAGTCTTTCGACACGTCAGGGAACGCAGGGATCCCTGGTGTCTGTGGATGGAAAATCATATAAAATACGCTGGCGGTATCAGGCGGAAGATATGGTGGAGTCTACTCCCGTGGTGGGAGATGACGGGATGATTTATTTTGGTGATAACGCCGGATGGCTTCACGCAGTATATCCACGTGGGGATAAACGGTGGGCGATAAAATTTGAAGCCCCGATTCGTTCCGCGGGTGCGATTATCGCGCCGAATCTTTTGGTATTTTCTCTGGATGATGATGTCGTCGTGGGAGTTCGCTGTGAATCCCAGGATAATGCTTCGGGGATATGGCCGAAATTTGGTCATGATTTATTTCATTCATTCTTAGGTCCGGCTGCAAAACCCCTGCCGACGAAAGAGGAAAAGGAAACTCTGTAAAAAGGTGGGGTGTACTCTGTTTTTCATTTAAATTTCCGTTTCGTACGGTTCTGAATTCCTGTATTTTCAGTGAAGGAAAATGCCGGCGAAACGGAAATTTAAGGGCATCTGATATATAATATGTCTGATATATATACTGTTTCCAATTTAAATTTCCATTTTGTGAGGTTCTTGAAGCAGGTATTTTAGCGAAGCAAAATGCCTGGGAAATGAAAATTCATAGTGCATCGGGTGTAAAACGTTTAATTTTGAGAGAGATGAAATGCATGAAAACTGTTCTGAAGCCGGACGGTCTAATAATATTTCTAGAAAAATGAATATCATTTTTTGGAGTATTCTTCTGACGCATGCCTTTTTGTGGAGTTTTTTTCCCCCATTTTTTATGTCTTCGTTTCTTTGTGATTCCTGGGAAATGATGGTAATCGGGCAGAATTGGGTAATTTCGACACATAAACATCCTGCATTTCAGGGATGGGTGGCGGAAATCGTTCGGCAGATTTTACGGAGTCCTGAATGGGTACCGTATGTATGTTCGCAGTTAGCGGTGATTCTTTCAGTTTATGGCATCTGGCGGCTGGCGCAAAAGTTTCTCTCGGCACCACTGGCACTTATCGCGGCATTAAGTATGCTTTCGTTTTATTTTTTTCAGTATGATAGTCCTCTCTACAACAATCGTACTTTTTTGAGGGTATTTTGGATATATTCAGTTCTTTTTCTTTTAGAAGCAGTGGAAACGAATCGGAAACGTTACTGGATATTAACGGGTTTATTTCTTGCGTTGGGTCTTTATTGTAAGCTGACGATGTTTCTTTTGGTGATAACGATTCTTGCTTATATGGTAATAGATGCGAAAGGGCGAAAATATTGGAAAACGCCGGGACCGTATCTTTCCACGGCGGTGTGTTTTGTGCTTTTTTTACCGCTGTTAATTTATCTTTTTCAGACTGACTTTTCATGTCTTTCTTATGCTAAAAATCGGACTCAGGCTTTTACGGAACACTCCTGGAGCCACCATTTTTGGTATCCTCTGCGATTTTTTGGAGGACAGATTCTGTATGTTCTTTTGATTTCGATTCCTTTACTGCCGCTGTTAGGATTTCGTTGGCAATTTAGGCGAAATGTATTGTGGCGGAATGACGGAAGTCGGTTTTTGACTTTTTTCTTTCTCTTTCCAATTTGTTTTCAGCTCGCGCTGATTTTTCTGACAGGAGGACACTGTCGGACGGCACTGGGGTGTCATTTATGGCTTTTTTTTACATTATTTATTTTGTATGCGTGTAAGGTTCATCTGACGAATTCTTCATGGCGGCGATCGTTGCGAATGATTTTCTTCTTGATCTTTTTTTATTTTGGTTTGTGGGCGACGATTGTTACATTACGTCCCGGTTTCAAGGAAAAAACGTTTGCTCGGGAACATTTTCCTGCTGCGGAATTAGCGGCTCGTGTGGAGTCGATTTGGGAAGAGCGTTATGCCGTGCCACTTAAGTATGTCCGTGGTGATGATTGGATGGCTGCATCGGCCAGTATTTGGGGAAAATCGCGTCCGAAGGTTTATTCCCCACTGTGGGCGACAGAAAATGATTTCCGTGAAAAGGGTGGAATCTTGTTATGGCTGGACGAATCGTGTTCCGGTAAAGTGGGACGATTCGATTGTTATGAAAACCCGGATTTTTTTTATTCGTCGGAAACTGGACGCCCGGAGGAGTGGCTGAAGAAGTTTCCTGAGGCAGAGATTCTTCCGGTGATGGAGTTCCAGCAAAAAACCTGTTTTGATGTAATGCCCGTGCGTGTTTGTATCGCAGTCGTTCCGCCAGGGGAGAAAATAGAGAAAGTGCCCGAGGTGTCCGGTGTGGGGAAATAGCCCGTCCGGATATTTGGAAAGGAAATATGCCCGTGAATAGAAAATTTACAGGTGTGTTAGGATGCCGGAAATGTGTGATGAAATTTTGCATTTCCGGCATGTTTTTCGTGGAAAATACTGATTTTGTGATCGCGTGAAATGGAATTTAAAGGTGGAATCAGGATATGCTGATTTTCCTTTATATGGGTTCCACTTTAAATTTCCGTTTTTTTGTAGCTCTGAAAGCAGTATTTTCAGTGAATCAAAAAATACAGGAGAAGCGGAATTTTATCGCGCATGGGGTATAAATCGCGTGCTGCGATTACTTTTTTTGGGGAGCCTGATAAATGCATCGTCCGTGGCTGGCTTCCAGGCTTTCCAGAATTCCTTCCATGATGGTGGGATGAGCGTGAATTACCTGAGTTATTTGTTCGCGGCGCATGTTCTGTGATATGGCCAGAGCCAGTTCACCGATGATGTCTGTCGCGCGGAGACAAAAGGCCGAAGCACCGAGAATTTTTCCGGTGTTTTTTTCGATAATGGTTTTAATATAACCACGGTCCGCCCCGGAAATCATGGATTTTCCATTTCCCCCCATCTGGTACTTTCCGATTTCCACTTCTATATTTTGCGCAAGACACTCGGCTTCTGAGATTCCGACGCATGCGATTTCCGGAGAGGTATAAACACATGACGGTACGGTTTTTAAGTCGACAGAATGAGGAAGTCCCATCATGGACTCCACGGCCACGGTGGCGGTGGCCCCGGCATAATGAGCCAGCTGAATGTGAGAAATAACGTCTCCTGCGGCATAAATACCGGCCACACCGGTGTACATGTTTTGGTCCACGAGGATGCCGCGTTTTGTCTGTACGCCAATTTTTTCCAGATTTAGTCCGTCCAGATTCGCTTTTCGCCCTACACTGATGATAATCTGATCGGCACAGAGGCTTTCCGTTTTATCACCAGAACGAATATTTGCGCAGAGTGTTTCGGTTTCATTTTCGGTATTCCGTTTTGTGAAACTTTCCACGGAGGCTGAGGTTTTGAGTAAAATTCCTTTTTTTCGCAGAAGCGCCGCCAGCTGCAGGGAAAGCTCTTTTTCCATCATGGGGAGGATACGCTCCTGCGCTTCTATAATGGTTACTTTACGGCCGGTGTCTGCGAAATAGGAGGCGAATTCCACTCCGATAACGCCGCCGCCGATGATGATCAGATTTTGGCCGGGTAAAGGTTTTTCCAGAACGCGATCCGAGTTTACGGTCAGTTCGATTCCCGGTATGTTTAACTGAATGGGAGAGGAACCGGTGGCGATAAGGATTTTTTCGGCTGTGTAAACTTCACCCTCTGCTGTCACAGAATGTTCATCGAGAAAAGAAGCCTGGCAAGAAAAGAAATCGATTTTATTCGCCTTCAGAAGAGAAAGGATTCCATTTCTGAGTTTTTGTATTATGGCGTCTTTTCGAGAATAAATGGCGTTTTCGTTAAGAGAAACATTTTCTGCGATAATTCCCATTTCGGGCCAGCAGGTACGTTCGGAGTAAATTTCCGAAGAATGCAGAAGCGTTTTTGTAGGAATGCAGCCACGATTCAGGCATGTTCCTCCGACCTGATCTCGCTCAAAAAGCGCGACCGACATTCCATTTTGTACTGCACGAAATGCGGCAGTATATCCTGCCACACCACCACCGAGAATAATAAGTGAATATTTTTTCATTTCTGAATCGTCCTTTATTTTTTCTGTATCAGAGAAGTACGGTATCTTGGCTTCCTATTCAATTTAAGTTTCACACGGTCACGAAACCTATTTATGCCCGATTCACGATAAATTTCTGATTTTCCGTCATTTTTTGCTTTTCGCTGAAAATGGCTGCTTTAAGAACCGCATAAAACGGAAATTTAAAGTGGAAACAGTATATTTCCAGCGAAACAAAAATGTCAAGAAAACAAAAACTTAAGTCGTACGCCTCGTTTCTGTAAAAATCTGAAGTATATTATAAAAAAAACATGAATTTCTGGAAGCCGGGAGATATAATTTTTGTAGATTTTATACCCGACACACTATAAAATTTCGCTTCACCGGCATTTCGCTTCACTAAAATACCTGTGGTTTTCAGATCCGTATAAAACGGAAATTTAAAGTGGAACCAGTTATATTCGGAGTATATTTTGTTTCATGGTTTTTGTGTCAAAATGCGTGAAATGCTCTGATTATATACGTTTTAGACCCGGTGTATTATCTCTACTATTTTGGATTTCCACTTTTAAAACCGTCGTCGGAGCTAGGCACCACGGCTCTCGTGTTCTCCTGAAAACGGAAATTTATACCCGACACACTATAAAATTTCGCCTCACAGGCATTTCGCTTCACCAAAATACCTGTGGCTTTCAGATCCGTATAAAACGGAAATTTAAAATAAAATCAGTATAAATGAAAAAAAGCTAAAAAATGGAATCTTACAGGGTATGGAGGGTATAAATTGGAATTTATCCTAAAATATGGTGTTATGAAGCATCAGAAGATAATAATTTCAGTATATCACCGGCTTCACCGGAAAGAGGGAGGAAAAGAGAGCGGCCAGATAATTCCTGTTCCAGTTTTTCGGACAGGTCGGGATCCAGAGAATCACAATAAATTTTAATTTGAGAAATATATCCATCCGTGATTTCAGCACGAATGTCTGCTGTTCCCCAAGGAAAAGATGCCAGATGCTGGATGGAATATGAAATGTCGTCGCCCAGATTAAAATGACGTTCCCGATTTCGGGCATATAACGTTTCTAATTTTTGATTGGGTAAATCAAAAAATGACATTTCTTCCAGTGAATCTGAATGATATATTTCCTGAAAACTTTCCTGAAAGGCCTGAATGACATGATTTACTGTAATGTCAGGTTTTATTTCCACTAAATTAATAACACGAGAACGAACAGAGGGAACTCCTTTTCTCTGAAGTTTTACAGGAGACGGATTCAGGTACCGAGCCATTTTTGTTGAGTCGGTGTGAATAAGAATAGTACCATGATGAAAAGATGCTGAATTTCGGTGAAGAAAAGCATTTCCGGAAAATTTTCTTCCCATAATAGTGATGTCATTTCTTCCAGAAATTTCAGCCTGAAATCCCAATTTTTGAGCCATAAAAAGGATAACCCTCTGCTGTCTGTGAAGATCATAAATGGGCTTTTGAGCGACAAAAGTAAAATTTAGATTTCCCAGATCATGATAAACGGCACCGCCTCCGCTCATGCGCCGTGCGAGAAAGACGCCATCCGCATCCATGTTCATGAGATTACACTCGGTCAGCGCATTTTGATTCCGCCCGATCACCACAGTATTCTTATTTTGCCATAAAAAAAGAATGATTTCGTTTTCCTGGACCTCTTCCAACAAAAGCTCCTCCACGGCAAGATTCCGGTAAGGATCCGTCACGGTGCTACGTATAATTCGTGTTTTTATTTTCATGATAAAAAAGTAAAGATAATTGTACTGGGATATTATATCCGAAAGATTATAAATTTCCGTTTCCCGGGCATTTTTACTTCGCTGAAAATGGCTGCTTTAAGAACCATACAAAACGAAAATTTAAAGTGGAAACAGTATACACAAAATTTTAAATTGTGAGGAAAGGAAAAAATTTAAGGAGAAGTAAGTGAAACATCATTTTCTGGAGGTGAGTCGGGGATTTCACCTCGGGCTTTTGCCAGTACCGCGACAGCGATAAAAGAGAGGCCGAGCTCTTCTTTTAAGATTCGGCTGATTTCACCACAGGTGGCGCCGGTGGTTAAAACATCATCCACGATTAAAGCACGACGATTTTTGAAAATTTTACGAAAAATTTCATTTTCGCGTTTTTGCATATTAGGAAAAAGATTTGTCGGAAAAGGATAACGGATGGAAAAGCATCCCGCGACATTTTTTCGTCGCTCAGCCATGGGTAAAGAACGCTGTAACCGAGTTAAACGATTATATCGTACTAAATGATGTAAAACAGGTAATTCCAGAGCGTTTCCCAAAATATCAGCTAAAATATCTGCACTATTAACTTTACGGATAAATTTCATTATACCATGCATGGGGACAGGGATAATAAAGTCCAGGCGCAAATTTTTAAGCTCCTTTTCACGATAATAACAATAAAACTTTCCCATGGAATGGGATAAGGCCTCATACCTGTAATTTTTCATTTTGAGAACGGCCTCCCGTAACATATCCCGGTAATCGTCTAAAGGAAAGACATGATCATAACTCATGTTACGAGAGTCAAAAAATTCAATTTTTTCATGACAAAAATGCTTTTCACGTAAAATCGTTCCACACCAGGGACATCTCTGAACGAACTGTGGACGCAGCGCTTCCATACACTGCTGGCAGAGAGGTATATTTTCGGGAAATTTCGCTTCCTGAATGGAGAATTCTGAATGGTAACCCGTGTATGTGCGGTATTCTTGAAGAAATTTCTCTGTATGCTCCGTCGGATATGGAGTAATCTTTTCAGTTTTCATCGGAGAAGAAACCTGATCGCGGAGTAAAGTATGACAAAAATGACAGGTTTCTGGAAGAAGTAAATGAATAAATTGTTGCGAAGAATGTCTTAAATTCTGATAAATTTTCGGAAGTAATCGAGAAAAAAAATGTGACATGATGAATAATTGCAACAAAATTTTTAGTGTATACTGGTTCCATTTTAAATTTCCGTTTTGTACGGTTCTGAAAGCAGGCATTTTTAGTGAGAAACAAAATGCCGGGGAAACGGAAATTTATAGTGCATCAAGAATAAAATGAATATTATAAAATATAACCGGTTAAAATGATTTTTACAAGGATAAATTATTATTTTGTAAGGATTTTTGTAAGAAATATGATATTTTATATATGATGCAGTAACATTTTCACTTTTTTGAAATTTTGTTATGTGGAATATGCTCCGAAAAAACAAAATATGTACAATAAAATAAATAAAAGAAATTATTTTTTGTGTATACAAAAATCAAATTTTGTATAAGTGGAATTTTATTTTATTTTTTTAAAAAATCTGATCCTATAAAATATTTTTATGAAAATTTTCCTCTCCCATATGGTCATTTTAGAAAATATGATTAAAATATATAAGAAGTGTAATTTATAAATACCTGATGTGAGAGAAAATTCTGCATCTGTATTTTTATTAGATGTAAATTTACAAAAATATTATCTCATAATGGGTTACCATAAACTTTTGTTTTGGTGCTTCGGCGAAGTAATATTTATACCTGATACACTATTAAATTCCACTTCACCGGTATTTTTGCTTCGCTGAGAATGAGCCGCACAAAACGGAAATTTAAAATGGAGCCAGTATATAATTATACCTTTAAATATTACCCTACCATATTAAAAAGAGAGGAGGCCTCCCCTGAATCGTTCATATTTTAAAATAGGAATGCTCAGCGTAATCGCTCTGGTGGTGCTGCGAGTGACCATCGGGTGGCATTTTTTGTACGAAGGAGTCTGGAAACTGGATAATGCGGATAAGTTTTCGGCTTTACCATTTTTAACACAGGCGAAAGGTCCGTTCGCTGAGATGTTTTATGCCATGTCTCCTGATCTGAATGGCAAGGAACGCCTTAAAACAGAAAATCGTCAGGTGATTTGGTGGGTGCCGAAAGGTTTTAAGACAGAGGTTCAGAAGAATGAGAATCCACCGTATGTAAAGACGGAATGGAAATTGGAGAAAATGCCGCGTGTTCCACAGGATGTTTCTGAGAATGCACTGCCTGAAATGATTACGGTATATCCAGCATACTTTGATCCCACGGATGAAATTTATAGTTTTATACTGACAAAATTTATACCGTCGGAGTATGCCTCACAGCTGGCAGCAGAGGATGTTCCATTACCGGATACTTCCACGGTGAAGTGTCTCAGTAAGGAACAGTTAAAACAGCTGCGGACAGCCTGGGGGCGGTATGTAATTTCCATCATGGAACTTCAGAAAGAAGGTGGCGCGGAAATGGAAGCGTATCTGGCGTCACTTAAGAGGCTGGAAGAGGCGAAAAAAGGCGGAAATAATGGTCCCACGCAGCAGAAACGTCTCTGGGATGACATGATGAAATTACGTGTGGAAGCGAACACTTTTTTGAATGAATTAAATATGTATAGCAGCACTTTTATTAATGAAGTGAATGATATTTTAACGCCTGAACAGCGTGCAGCTGAAAATTTACCAGATTTTGTTGTTACGACAGATCGGTTACCATACGGTGTGAATTTACCTTTTATTGGCAGAAGCTGGACGAAGTTTTTGGATTTCTCTGTTTCATGGGCTCTGACACTCATCGGTGCATGTCTTATTTTGGGTCTGTGCAGCCGTCTGGCAGCACTCGGCGGAGGATGTTTTATGCTCATGATTTTAATGACGCAGCCACCGTGGCCATCTATTTATCCTCCCTTTCATCCTGAAGTGGGGCATGCTATGATCGTGGATAAAAATTTTATTGAAATGGTTTCTATTTTTATGCTTGCGACACTTCCCGTGGGGCGCTGGGGCGGACTGGATTTCTTCCTCTGGAACTGTTTTGGAAAACCTTTAGCGAAAGCATTTCGCCTGATTCATGATGATGAGTAAGGCCATTTTACTTTATACCTGGCTGTCTTATTAATTTTAGTTTTACGCTCTGATTCCTCTTAATTTTCCATTTTATAACCGATACACTATAAAATTCCGCTTTATCGGCATTTTGTTTCACTGAAAATACTGGCTTTCAGAGCCACAGAAAATGGAAATTTAATGTGGAATCAGGGCATACTGTAAAAGAATGAAAATGAACTAAAAATGGAAAGGTTTATCAGGTCCACTTAATTTCCCATTTCAGAAATCGTCTCTCATGTATGATTTATATGCATTCAGACAGCGGGAAATGCCAAGAAGGGAAATTCATAAATAGTCAGATATATAAATTTAGCACATAATCATTAATATAATGAAGGAAATAAAATATGAATCTTACACCAAAACAGCGTGCGGAAGCCAGAGAAGAATTTCTTCGGTGCTCTCGGCGTGATTTTCTGAAAGCCTCCACCGCGGCGGTCGCGGTAACAGGAGCATCGGCAGGTGCTTTTTATTTTGGATATGGAAAAGCACATGGAGAACCACTGCGTGTGGGAGTGCTGGGTACCGGTGATGAAGGCTGTGTGCTGATCAGCGCGATAAATCCTGAGTATGTGCAGGTAAAGGCGATCGCCGACATTCGTCCTTTTAACCGCTGGCGCGCTTTTAATGGGGACCATGCGTCAGATAATACGCTGGCGGTTCGGCGCGGTTTAATGAATGTGTATGGCTGGAAAACGGAAGATGAAGCGAAAAAGCACGTTAAAGTTTATGAAGATTATCGTGAATTGCTGAAGAACGCGATTTCAGACGGAATCGAAGCAGTAATTATCGCACTTCCTCTTCATTTACATGCTGAGGCAGCGATCGTCGCGATGAAACTCGGCCTGCATGTTTTAACAGAAAAACTCATGGCACGGACAGTCGCCCAGTGTAAGGAAATGGCGCGTGTATCAGAAATGACAGGAAGATTTTTAGCCACAGGTCACCAGCGTCATTATAATATTCTTTATGAAGAAGCGGTGGAAAATATTCGTCGTGGAGTTTTGGGTGATTTACATTACATTCGTGCACAGTGGCACCGAGGAAACATGCCGGGTACAGATTCCTGGCAGCAGCCCATGCCGTATGAAGTAAATCCGAAAGATAAGCAGGCTCTGCGTTTATTAAATGATGAACGCAGTTTGCGTGCTCAGCTGAGTAAAGCGAAAGGCGCGGATATCGATAAATTTACCATGCGTTTAAAACAAAAGTTAATGCAGATGGCGGATAAGTCGGTGGATGCGGAAAAATATGGTTATCAGGCGAATACTCTGACGGAAGTCGCGGCGGATGGTACACGGCACACGGTTTACAGCTGTTCTGCTCTGGAAGAACTGCTTCGCTGGCGTCTGTGGGGACGTACGGGTGGTGGTTTAATGGTGGAACTGGGAAGTCATCAGCTGGATGCAGCCAGTATTTTTGTGGCGGCTCTGCATGGTGGTGAAAAACAGATGCCCATAAGCGTCGCGGCCAGCGGGTATCGAAACATTTTCCCATATGACCGTGACACGAATGATCACGTGGTCTGTATGTTCGAATTTCCTCTGCCTGGGTATAAGGCGACGAATTCTGAAGACGCTAAGAAAAAAATTGGCGTTCAGTATGCGACGATTAATGGAAATGGTTTTGGCGGATATGGTGAAATCATTTACGGTACGAAAGGTACTCTGATTTTGGATCGTGAACAGGAAGCCTTCCTTTTACGTGATCAGACGCAGAGTAAGGTTTCTGCTTCTAAAGATGCTGGCCCCACTCTGGATACGCAGTCTAGTGGTGCTTCTCAGACGGTGGTGGCTGGTGCCGGAGCGGTACAGGTAAGTCGTGGTTATACGGAAGAAATCGAACATTTCGCCTGGTGTATTCGTAATCCCGCACCGGAAAATCAGCCACGGTGTACGCCGAAAATCGCCATGGCGGATGCAATTATCGCACATGTCACGAATATCTCGGCGAAAAATGCTCAGCGGATTTATTTTAAACCAGAATGGTTCGATATTCATCAGGATGACACGCCGGAAGGTGATGTTCCGAATCTGAAGAAATCTCAGTACCATTATTTCGGATAAATTTATCCAATTAAATTTTATACCTGATACACATAAATTTCCGTTTCACCGGTATCTTGCTTCACTGAAAAGCCTGCATTTAGAGCCGCATGAAACGGAAATATAAGTGGAACCATAATCCAAATTTTTATGTGAGAAAAATAACGTGGAACGAGTTCTTTTACACGGGTTCCACGTTATTTTTTCATTTTGTACTGACGGGGAATATACCCGATATACTATAAAATTCACTTCACCAGCATTTTTACTTCGCTGAAAATGCCTGCTTTAAGAACCGCATAAAACGGAAATATAAAGTGGAACCAGTATATGACGCGCAAAACAGAAATTTAAATAGAATCTTCATGTTAATTTTCATCTGGATATAAATTTTTACTTCCCAGACATTTTCGTTTTACCCGCCAGCGTGGGAAACAAAAATGCCAGAGAAGTGAATTTATATCCGATGCACTATAAAATTCCGCTTCACCAGCATTTTTACTTCGCTGAAAATGCCTGCTTTAAGAACCGCATAAAACGGAAATATAAAGTGGAACCAGTATATGACGCGCAAAACAGAAATTTAAATAGAATCTTCATGTTAATTTTCATCTGGATATAAATTTTTACTTCCCAGACATTTTCGTTTTACCCGCCAGCGTGGGAAACAAAAATGCCAGAGAAGTGAATTTATATCCGATGCACTATAAATTTCCGCTTCTCCGGCATTTTGCTTCGCTGAAAAAGCCTGCTTTTAGATCCGCTCAAAACGAAATTTTAATGTGGAACCAGTATATCGTGTCTCAGATATAAGAAAAAAGTAAATATCTTACGTCAGCTTTACATATAACTGCGCGTCAAAAGACGAAAGTTTTACCGGCACGGGCACGGTGTCTGTAAATTCTGGTAATTCCTCCACGGTAAATAAATCCGCCAGCGTTTCTCCGGAAATATAAGATGAAAACTGTTTTGCCGCGTTTCTTAATTCGTCAGATTCAGTCTGCAGCATGACTTTTACTCGGGCAGTATATTCACAGTTTAATTCCTTTCTGCGTGTCTGGATGGCGCGGACGATTTCCCGTGCGTGGCCTTCTGCGATCAGTTCTGGTGTAAGTTCTGTCGTCAGAACCACCACGGAATTCGGTCCCTGGCTGGCTGCATACCCTTCTTTTGCCTGAAAGCGGATCTGAATTTCTTCCGAAGTAAGAATTACAGAAGTACCGTCTGGAAGAGGAAAGGTTAACTGCCCGTTTTGTGCTTCCATCTGAGCCAGGAGCTCTCCGCCATCTGCTTCTGTAAGCCATTTTTTCACGGAGGGAAGCTGTTTCCCAAGTTTTGGCCCCAGTTTTTTCAGATCTGGTAATACAGAATAGGTAATAAATTGATCCGCACGCTGCGCATATTCGATTTTTTTAACATTTAGCTCGTCAC
This sequence comes from Planctomycetia bacterium, assembly GCA_030527015.1. Taxonomy (GTDB): domain Bacteria; phylum Planctomycetota; class Planctomycetia; order Pirellulales; family Thermoguttaceae; genus RGIG3701. The sequence goes on along the minus strand of JAUNBR010000041.1, from coordinate 19,284 downwards.
AGACCAGTTCACTGTGTTCCATAAGCCATGACATATGTGGGAGCGCATTTTCTGTCAGGATTACATCCACCTGCTGCAGAGGCTGGCGAACTTTCAAGTTTTCTCCCATGCGCGCGGCATGTCCCTGTGAGACGATTTCCCGCACCAGGGACATGCGCACAGAAAGAGTTTCATCTATTTTTTCTGGAGCTGCCACGGGGTAATCGCATAAATGCACGCTCTGTACCGCGCGATGAGCGAAAGGTTCATGAACCAGCGTTTTCCAAAGATTTTCTGCTAAAAAGGGTGTGAAAGGAGCCACCAGTTTCGCCAGTGTAATCATACACTCATATAAAGTCCAGTAAGCATCCCATTTTTCGATATTCGCAGCTGTTTTATCCGCACTCCAAAAACGTTCACGGCTCCGGCGAACATACCAGTTACTTAAAGCGTCAACAAAAGCTGTAATCTGACTGGCCGCTGGGTAATTTTCATAGCGATCCATGTTTTCGATAACAGATGCCGTGGTGCGATTTAACTCGCTGAGAATCCAGCGGTCCAGTTCCGAACGCTCTGAAATGGGACGATAATATGTCCCTCGGCTTAAATCTTCCGGTTTCATTTCCCCGACATTTCCTGTTAAAAATTCTTCAGGGATAAATCCGTCTATATTCGCGTAAATTGTGAAGAAACCGAAAACATTCCACAGCCGCAGTATGAATTCAGGCATGGAATCACGGATGGCCTGCTCACTATAAATAATCGGGTTCCACGGTACCTGATTCGCGTAAAAATACCAGCGCAGGGCGTCTGCACCATGAGTGTCAAAAATCTCTTGGGGAGACCGGTAATTTCTCAAAGATTTAGACATTTTCCCGATTTTATGAACTATTTTTTTCCCGCAAGCATTTTTGGCTTCCTCTTCATTTAAAAAACGCTGCTTTCCGTCTGGGCTTTCCCACCATTCCGCCAGCATTAGTCCCAGGACGATACAATTTTTAAATGGATGTGGATATTCTTTTGTAGTGGATAAAATATCTTTTAGTGTTTTTTGCCGGTCTTCGTCAGATTTATTACCAAAAAGCAGAGTACTTATCGCCACCTGACTATAAAACCAGCCACGTGTCTGATCCAGTGCTTCACTTATAAAATCGGCAGGAAAATGTGACGCAAAATCCGCAGAAGATCCTTCTTTATGAGGATAACCCCACTGTGCGAAAGGCATGGCTCCGGAGTCGAACCAGCAGTCGATTACCTCTGAAACCCGACGCATCCGAGGAATGCTGCCGTCTGGCATACGTTCTGTGGTGGGGGAGTCATACGTAATGGCATCTATATATGGTTTATGAACCTTCAGATCCTCTGGAAGATCCGGCTCTGCTTTTTTGGCGGCTTCCCATACCTCCGTTCCACGAATACCTGGTTTCGCCAACAGTTCATCATAATTTGCGACAGCTTCCATATACCCGGTTTTCTCACACACCCAGATGGGCAGGGGAGTGCCCCAAAAACGTTCTCGAGAAAGTGCCCAGTCCACATTCGAAGCAAGGAAATTTCCGAAACGCCCTTCTTTTATATGCTCTGGAAGCCAATTTATATGCTGGTTATTTTCCAGCATCTGCTGCCGAAACTGCGTGGTTTTCACGAACCAGCTTTTTCGCGGATACTGAATCAGAGGGTCTTCAGGAGAACGCCAGCAGAACGGATACTCATGCAGATACTGTTCCTGATGGAAGAGCAGTTCAGACGCTTTCAGTGCCTGAATGATTTCTTTGTCCAGCGCTTTTACCCATTTTCCCTTCCACTGCGGGTAAACCTCTGTAAATGTACCGTCCGGCGCGACAGCGCAGATCATTTCTGGTCCTTCACCTTCCACGAAACGCGAAATTTCCTGCTGCAGAACATTAAAGTCGTCTTCACCGAAAGCCGGTGCCTGATGTACGATTCCTGTTCCTGCGTCCAGCGTTACAAAATCCGCAGGCACGACGCGCCATGCGACATGCTGTTTCTCTCCTGTGCGGAGCGTACCTGTTTTTTCACCGTCCTGATTATAAAATCCATAAAAAGGCGGCGTATATCGCAGGCCGAGAAGCTCCTGGCCCGGGAAGGTTTTTATAATTTCATATTTCGCAGGATTCTTTCCACTCAGTTTTTTGGCGACTGTTTCCACCAGGCCAGCTGCGAGAATGACGTTTCGCGGATTTTTCAGTTCAGGAAAATGTACCTCCGCGTATTCCAGTTCTGGGTGAACCGCCGCGAACTGATTACTGGGAAGCGTCCAGGGAGTGGTCGTCCAGACGACCAGATCCAGATCGCGAAAAGAATCCGGGGGATTTACCAGTGGAAATCTTACAAAAACACTTGGGTCGGCCACTTCCCGATACCCCTGTCCCACTTCACCGCTGGAAAGTGCCGTGCCGCCCTGTGCCCACCACCAGACGATTTTATGTCCCTGATAAAGCAGACCACGATCAAAAAAGTTTTTTAGTGCCCACCATACGCTTTCTACATAAGACTGATGGTAAGTTACGTATGCATCTTTCAGATGAATCCAAAACCCCAGCCTCTGTGTCAGCTCCTCCCACTGTTTCATGTATCGCCACACACTTTTTTGGCAGAGTTTAATAAATGGTTCCGTCCCGTATTCTTCGATCTGTTCTTTTGAGTGAATTCCCAGCTCTTTACATACTTCCACCTCCACCGGCAGGCCATGAGTGTCCCAGCCCGCTTTCCGTTCACACCGGTAACCACGCATGGTTTTATATCGTGGAAATAAATCCTTAATCGCACGCGTTAAACAGTGACCCGGATGTGGCATTCCATTCGCTGTCGGCGGCCCTTCAAAAAATATAAAAGATTTTGCATTTTCACGAATTTTCAGAGATTTTTCATAAATTTCATTTTCTTGCCACCATTTCATTATCTCGACTTCCATCTTGGGAAATGAAACACTGCCTTCCTGGGTACGAAACATAAAACACCTCTGAATTTTATAAATGATAAATGTGATAAAATTTTATGATAATAATCCTTTATTATATCATTATTAAAGAGATACGGAAGGGGAGAGGATGTTATGACAGAAACATGAACATTTACTGTACTCAGAATATTTTATTACATTATGCCCGATGTATCTATAATTGTCACTCCCCCGTCTGCCGCCGAGCATTTTTGTTTTACTGAAAGTGCCGGATTTAAGAGCCGCATAAAACAGAAATTGAAACAGAACCAGTGTAAAAAAATCTGGTTATGCGTGATCACGAAAACAGATATTTTTGAAAAACAAAACTTTATATCCGATACACTATAAAATTTCGCTTCTTCGGCATTTTACTTCGCTGAAAATGCCTGTTTTTAGAGCCGCACAAAATGGAAATTTAAAATGAAACCAGGTATATTATGCGTCGGAGTGAGACGTTTCTCTGTTTATATGCCCGATACACTATAAATTTTTCGCTTCACCGGCATTTTTATTTTACTGAAAATGCCGGTTTTTAGAGCCGCACAAAATGGAAATTTAAAATGAAACCAGGTATATTATGCGT